>PARN01000034.1 GCA_002711515.1 Rickettsiales bacterium
TCATCTTCAGCTTTGGGTTTAGGTTTTAGATGTGGATTTTTAGGATTGCTTCACCTTGAAATAATTACTGAAAGATTAGAAAGAGAGTTTGATGTAAATTTATTAACCACAACCCCTGGTGTAGTAGTAAGTAAATTTACATCAAATTCTCTTTCAAGTCTTTCAGTAATAATTTCAAGATGTAATAACCCTAAAAATCCACATCTAAATCCCAAACCTAAAGCAGATGATGACTCTGCTTCAAATGAAAAACTAGCATCATTTAACTGTAATTTAGCTAAACCATCTTTTAATTTTTGATATTCTGAACTATCTACTGGAAATAAACCGCAGAAAACAACCGGCTTACTCGGCTTAAATCCAGGTAAGGGTGTATCTACCGGATTAGTGGCTTCACAAATTGTATCTCCAACTTTTGTTTCTTGTAAAGTTTTAATACCAGTGATTATGAAACCAATTTCTCCTGCACTTAGCTCTTTCACATCAGTTGGTTTAGGTGTAAATATCCCAACTCTTTCTATTACATAAGTTTTATTGCTCGACATAAATTTTATTTTCATGTTTTTTTTTATTGACCCGTCTATTATTCTTACCAAAATTACAACTCCCAAATAACTGTCATACCAGCTATCAACTAAAAGAGATTTTAATTTATTTGGTTTTTCTCCCTTGGGGGGTGGAAGTTTGTTAACAATTGACTCTAATATATCATCAATACCTTCTCCTGTTTTGCCAGAGCAGCTTATAGCATTCGAAGTATCAATGCCGATTACATCCTCAATTTCCTTTTTTGTTTTTTCAATATCTGATGCTGGTAAATCAATTTTATTTAAGATTGGTATAACTTCATGATTAATTTCTAAAGCTTGGTATACATTAGCTAAAGTTTGAGCTTCGACTCCTTGAGTACTATCAACAATTAAAAGAGATCCTTCACATGCCGACAAAGATCTGCTTACCTCATAACCAAAATCTACATGCCCTGGAGTGTCTATTATATTTAAAATATAACTTTTACCATCCTTTGATTTATAGTTAAGTTTAACTGTTTGAGCTTTAATTGTAATTCCTCTTTCTCTTTCAATATCCATAGAATCTAGTACTTGCTCTTTCATTTCTCTTTCTGTTAGCCCACCACACGTTTGAATTATTCTGTCAGCTAGTGTTGATTTTCCATGGTCAATATGGGCGATTATAGAAAAATTCCTTATAAATTCATTAGTCATACTTACCTTTGTTTTGCGTCAAATTTTAGATTTATTTGATTGACAATTTTTTCTGATATGTCGTTTATCTCATCATCCTTTAGTGTTTTGTGATCTGATTGAATTGTTACACTTAACGCAATTGCCCTGTAACCAGACTTAATATTATCACCATCATAATTATCAAAAACTAAAACCTCTTTGATCAATTCTTTATCTATCTTTCTTATAGTCGAAATTAAATCGGATGCGAATATTTCTTGTTTTATTTCAAAAGAAAAATCTCTTGAAGACGACTGGTACTGAGAAACTTTGATTTCTTTTTTTGAAATATTCTTGGGCTTATGATAGTTCATCATTTTTGTTAAGTTAATTTCAAAAGCAACAGTTTTTTCTTTGATTGAAAAAAAGTCTAAAACTTCTGGATGAATTTCACCAAAAAAACCTATAGATTCTTTTCCAATAAGAATTGATCCACTTTTGCCTGGATGATAAAAATCTTTTGATTGTTTTGAAAAAGAGATTTGACTTGAATTAAAACCAAATACTTTAAGGACAGCATTAAAATCGGCTTTTATGTCAAATAAATCAAAACTTTTATTCTTTTCTAGCCAATTTTTTTGGTATGAATTTCCTGACCTAATAACTGATACGAAATCTTTTTGTTCACCCGGTTTGCAACCTGTAAATATAGGGCCGAGCTCAAAAATAGAAATATTTTTAGAATATTTTTTTGTGTTATTTTTAATTACAGTCAGTAAATTCCCTACAAGATTTGACCTCAAACATGATAGCTCTGTACTAATAGGATTTTGAATTTTTATAATATCAGACCTTGCAGATAACAGTTTTTCAATTTTTTCATTTGCAAAAGACCATGATATAATCTCTGTAATATTTCTACTAACTAAAAGGGTTCTAATTTTTTTTCTAATTTTCTGGATTTCATTTGTTGTTCTCCCTAGATTTTTTGAAATTTCCATTTCTTTACTTGGAATTTTTTCGTAACCGTACAACCTAGCTATCTCCTCAATAAGATCTTCTTTAATTTTAATATCAGATCTCCAAGTCGGGGGCAAAACTACTAACGACTGATTTTTACTTTCAACTGAACAGCCTAGCATTTTTAATTTTTCAATAATGAATTTTTTGTCAATAGAAATTCCAAGAATCTCAGCGAAATTTATAATATCTACGTTTATTCTGTTAGGCTCCCTTTTAAATATGCCGTCACTGACGATAGTTCCGGATTTTCCTCCACAGGTTTTCAAAATCATTTCCGTAGCTAATTCAAGCCCCGGGATTACTGAATCTGGGTCAATTCCTCTTTCAAACCTGTATCTTGCATCACTTATTATATTTAATTTTCTACCAGCAAAAGCTATATCATCTGGATTGAAAAAAGCAGATTCAATAAGTACGTTTTTTGTTTTTTCATCACAAGCAGTTTCCTTCCCTCCAAGAACACCTGCTAGACTTATAATTTTTTTATCATCGCAAATCACAATCATGCCATCATCAAGTGTATATTCAAGATCATCTAACCCAAAGAACTTCTCTCCTTTTTTTGAATATCTAATAACTATTTTTCCCTCGATTTTATCGTAATCAAAAACATGAAGCGGACGACAATAGTCAATGTTGATAAAGTTTGTTGTGTCAACTAATGCAGAGATAACTTTTAGATCACTATTTTTAAATCTCTTAACAATAAAGTCGGAAGAATTAACATTCTCAACATCTTTAATTAATCTCACAGAAAATTGAGGACAGCCGGAATCCTTCAATCTATTTTCTAAATCAAGTTTGGTTTCGAAGTCTGGTTTAATATTAGGTATTATCTTCTGTTTTAATTTTCCTAAACCAGATGCATTTAAATCCCTTGCAATACCATAAACAGAGGCACAATCAGCTCTATTAGGTGTTAATGAAATATCAATAAATAACTCTTCTTCATTTAAATAATTCCCAAAATTCTCTCCTACATTACAACTACCATCAAGTTCCATGATTCCATCGGATGATTCTGAAAGACCCAATTCTTCTTCTGAACAGAGCATTCCATTTGATTCAATACCTCTAATTTTATTTTTTTGTATTTGAAACTGATTTTTTTCACCAGGTTTGATAATTGCACCTTCTTTGGCAAGTGCAACAAACATATTTTTTTTTACATTACTAGCTCCACAAACTATCTCTAGTTCCTTTTTACCGTCAAATACCTTACATAGCTTGAGCTTATCTGCATTAGGATGCGAATTAATTTCTTTAATTTGAGCTATTACAAAATTTTTATATTTTTTTTGAGGGTCAAAAAAATCTTCGACCTCAAGTCCAATGCTCGTTAATCTTTCACATAGCTCTGATACTGGTAAATCAAATTCTAGATAATCTCTTAACCAACCTAGTGTAAATTTCATTTCAACGCCAACTTAAATCAGATGTTTCAAAAAAAGAAAACCCATAATGCTTGAGCCACCTAAGATCGCTTTCAAAAAAATTCCTCAAATCAGGCATACCATATTTTAACATTGCTAATCTTTCAATTCCCATCCCAAAGGCAAAGCCTTTTAAATTTTTTTCCTTCACACCTGACATTTTAAATACGTTAGGATGAACCATTCCACATCCCAAAATTTCCATCCATTGATCACCCTGCCCAAGATGAACCTTACCCGATTCTATCCTGCAATTAATATCTACTTCAGCAGAGGGCTCAGTAAATGGAAAGTANGATGGNCTGAATCTTAGAACTAAATCATCATTATTAAAGAAAGTTTTACAAAATTTTTCCAAAAACCACTTCAAATTTGCAAATGAAATTTCTTTGTCAACTACCAAACCTTCAACCTGATGAAACATCGGTGTGTGTGTGATATCCGAATCACATCTGTAAGTCCTTCCAGGAGCAAAGACTCCGAGAGGGATTGTTTTATTTCTTAAACATCGTATTTGGACTGGAGAGGTGTGAGTTCGTAATACAATACCTTCATCTTTTTCACCCAAATAAAAGGTATCATGCATTTGACGAGCAGGATGATTTTTAGGAATATTTAGTGCTGTAAAATTATGAAAATCGTCTTCAACATCAGGACCNTCTTCATATGTAAGTCCCATTGAACCTAATATTGAAATTATTTCGTTTATAGTAAAAGTTATAGGGTGAAGTNTTGNTTCAGTAAATTCTGTNTCTCTCGCCGGAAGCGAAATGTCAACTGATTCTTCACTGAGCTTTTTATTTATTTGAAATGCTTTTAATTGCGATTTCTTAATTTCAACGGNCGTGAAAAAACTTGATTTAAATTTATTTAACTCNGTACCCTTAAGTCTTTTTTCTTCATCGCTTAGTTTTGAAATTAATTTCAACTCTTGATTNATAATTCCATTTTTTCCAAAGTATTTGATTCTTATATTTTCAAGTTGGTCTAATGAAGTCGATGAATCGACCTCAACCATTGCCGATTGAATTAATTTATCATAGTTGTCCATTAACCTAGAATTATCAGCCCGACTTGACTTTTGCTACAATTTGTTTAAATGAATCGGGTTCTTGTGCTGCTAGATCAGCTAGAACTTTTCTATTGAAGTTGAGATTTACTTTTTTTAATCCATTTATGAAACTTGAATACTTTATTCCGTGGAGTCTACATCCAGCGTTTATTCTCTGTATCCATAGACTTCTGAATTGTCGTTTTCTTACTTTTCTATCTCTGTAAGAATATTGTGCGGCCTTTTCAACTGCTTGATTAGCGGCCTTAAATGTATTCTTTCTTCTCCCGTAGTAACCCTTAGCTCTACTTATTATTTTCTTATGACGAGTTCTTGTTATAACTCCTGCTTTAACTCTTGACATATAAACCCCAATTAGATCTTAACATTCATATATTTTTTTACAATTTTTGTATCTTGCTTAGACATGATTGTTGGTCCCTTAGCAGATCTTTTCATTTTTTTTGTTCTTTTTGACAAATTATGGCGCTTTCCGCTTGCAAACATGACAACTTTACCAGATGCAGTCACTCTGAAGCGTTTTTTTGTACCACTTTTTGTTTTTATTTTTGGCATAAAAATCTACAATTTTTTTTTTATTTATATATTTTTTTTCCCCCAAAGCAAAGGAGTTTTAATTTAAAAATTATCTGGGNGCAACAACCATTATCATTTGTTTTCCCTCTAAAGTTGGAACCTGCTCAATTTTTGCTAAAGGTTCAATTTCGCTTTCTAACTTTTTCAGGACATCCATCCCTCTTTGATGATAAGCCATTTCTCTTCCCTTAAATCTTAAAGTAATTTTAACTTTATCACCTTCATTGAGAAATCTTTGTATTGATTTTAACTTCACACTATAATCGTGGTCTTCTATACCAGGNCGAAGTTTTACCTCTTTTACCTCAAAAGTTTTTTGTTTTTTCTTAGCTTCGGCCTGTTTTTTTTGNATTTGATATCTGTANTTTCCATAGTCAATGATTTTACANACNGGGGGAGATGCATTTGGGGAGACCTCAACTAAATCTAANCCNTGATCNAATGCCATTTTAATAGCTTTTTCTGTGTCTAANACTCCTAACATTTCTCCTTTTTCTGAGATAACCCTTACTGATTTAGAAGATATTCTATCATTTATNGTGGGTCCTTTTTTTGAACCAAAAGANTTTTTGGTCATAATCTAATTTGCTGCATATTTTGTAAACTTCCTTTCAAAAAGTTAAACTATATAAAATAACTCATAAATTAACTAATACTGCAAGAATTTTTTAATTTTTTTATTAATTCGTCTATTGTTAAAAGTACCTGATTGTTTATTCCAAGTTCCCTTAACATAACCTTTTTACTTTCAACTTCTTTTTCTCCCAATACTATAATAAAGGGAATTTTTTGAAGAGACGACTCTCTTATTTTATAGTTTAATTTTTCATTTCTTGAATCAACATAACATCTAAAATTATGATCTTTTAAAATTTCTTCAATTTCNTAAGCNAAATCTTTGCATTTATCATTNATNGTTGCTATAGACAACTGAATGGGNCTCATCCATAGCGGAAGTTTACCTGAATAGTTCTCTATTAAAATCCCAATAAATCTCTCAAATGAACCTAAAACAGCTCTATGTAACATCACAGGTCTGTGCTTATGTCCATCATCTCCAATGTAGTTAGCATCAAGTCTTTCAGGTAATACAAAGTCAACTTGAAGTGTACCACATTGCCAATCTCTTCCAATCGCATCCCTTAAAATAAATTCTAATTTTGGTCCATAAAAAGCTCCATCACCAGGATTCAACTCATATTCATACCCTGCTGATTTAATTGCTTTTAAAAGTGCATCCTCTGCCTGATCCCATACTTTATCATCTCCAGCTCTATTGTCTGGGCGATCAGAAAATTTTATNACAATATCTTTAAATCCAAAATCCTTATACACATCCATTAGTAAACTACAAAATTTTCTGGTTTCAGATGTAATTTGTTTTTCAGTACAAAAAATATGGGCATCGTCTTGAGTAAAGGCTCTTGCCCTCATCAAACCGTGCAAGGCTCCTGAGGGTTCATTTCTATGACACGACCCAAATTCTGCCATCCTAATAGGGAGATCCTTATAACTTTTTAATCCTTGTCTNAAAATCTGTACATGACAAGGACAATTCATTGGTTTTATAGCTAATACCTTTTCTTCAGCATTAGATACAAACATTTGATCTCTAAATTTATCCCAGTGTCCTGAAATNTTCCATAACGANCTATCAACTAACTGNGGTGTNTTTACTTCNTCATAACCAAATTTTTCNAATTTNTTTCTCATATATTCAAGNATAGTTCTATATAAAGTCCAGCCTTTAGGATGCCAAAAAACTGAGCCGGGAGCGTCATCTTGAAAATGAAATAAATCAAGTTCTTTNCCAAGTTTTCTGTGATCTCTCTTTTCTGCNTCTTCTAGAAATTTCAAGTATTCNTTTAGTTCTTTTTCATTNCGCCAAGCAGTCCCATAAATTCTTTGCAGCATCTCATTCTTTGAATCACCTTTCCAATAAGCACCAGCAAGTTTTGTTAATTTAAATGCTCCTATTTGTTTTAAACTTGGTAGATGNGGNCCNTTACACAAATCGATAAAATTAGATTTATCTTGTTGGTAAATTTGAAAATTTCCATTTTGTTNAGACTCTTTAATGATTTGAATTTTATAATTTTCGTTTCTTTCTCCAAANAAATNAATCGCATCATTTTTGGATTTAAAAGTTTTAATAATTTTGGCTCCATCTTGTAAGATTTTTTTCATTTCTTTTTCAATTGCAGGAAAATCATCTGTNGAGATAGGTTTATCAAAAAAAACATCATAATAAAAACCATCCTTAATTGTTGGCCCAATAGCTAATTTTGATCGGGGGAACAGNTTTTTTATAGCTCTAGCTAAAACCTGAGCTGTTAGAGTATGACGCATTATATCAATCCCTTTTTCGTCGNTAAGTGTAATCAGAGAAATTGATGCATCATTATTTATTTGGTCACACAAGTCCATTTGAATACCATTTACTTCGATTGCAACAGCATTTTTAGAAAGAGATTTNGAAATATCATCGGCAATTTCTTGCCCAGTAATACCTTTCTCATATTTTTTTTCTCGACCGTCTGGGAAACTTAATAAAACCATAACTTTTATTTAATAAAATAATTAATCTTTTTTAAAAAAATTAACTTCATATTAGTTTTCTTATATTANTCATAACTTGTTCAGTGAAAGATTCTTTACTATTATTATAATTCATTATTATTGTGCTATTCCCAACTTGCCCACATAATCTTGCATCAGAATTCTTTGTGTAAAACACTAATGTTGGTCTGTTCCCCATCGAGATTATATGCATTGGTCCAGTATCATTCCCAAAAGAAATAATAGATCTTTTTGATAAATAAGCAATCTGAAAGATTGAAGTTTTATTGCAAAANTTCCTAATACGAGGGTTATTATTTTTTAATTGATCACAAATCAACCTATCGTCCTCAGAACCGATCAATATTGGAACAATCGAATTGTTAAGTAGTTCCTGGATTATTTCTGAAAAAATTTCTTTTGGGATTCTCTTATATTTCCTTTTTATTGAACCACCAGGGACAATTAAAGCAAACCTATTATCTATTCTTTTAATTTTTTCAGAGTCAAATAACCAATTTAAATCTATTTTTTTTTTAGTTGTAATGTTCGAGTTTTTTAATTGATCCTTTTGTCTTTCAATTGTATGCATTAAATTTCTTTTTTTGTTGTTATGTGTTATGTTTGCAAATTTACCAATTCCATTAATTTTTACTTTTTCCTTTTTAAATAATCTTAAGTATTTTGAAGACCTTGCTGACGTCTGAAGGTCAAAAACAAAATCGATAGAGTTTATATCTATTTTTTTTTTTATTTCAAAAATATCATTCAAGTAAAGGAATGACCGTTTAATTGTTATAATTTTATCAAACCATTTTGATCTTTTGAGTATTAAATCATAAGGTTCTTCAGTCAACATTAAAATTTTATGGTTTTTAAATTTGCTTTTTATAGAATAAATTGCTGTTAAGGATAGGATCACATCCCCTAATCCTCCGAACTTAATTACTAATATTTGCTTTTCTGGCAATTAATTCCTCATAAACTGCGATGGTTTCATCAAGCATTTTTTGAAGTTTAAACTTTTCAATAACTCGCTTTCTAGCAGTCTCACCAATTAAATCTTTTTTTTCTTGTTTCAATTCTAAAACATGAATTATTTTTTCACCTAATTCTTCATAATTATTCGGTTCAACCAACCAACCAGAAATATTGTTTTCAATGATCTCTCTTGAACCACCATGATTGGAAGAAATTACTGGTTTACCCATGGAAGCAGCTTCAGCAGAAATTCGGCCGAAAGCCTCTGGCTCAACTGAGGTTGAAAGAATAATATCAGCTGTTGAATAAACTGCTGGCATATCATTTAAATTGCCGCAAAAAAAGACTCTTTCATTTAGATCTAAAGAATTTATTTTATTTTCTAACTTCTTAGTATAATTTGCTTTGCCATTTTCAGATCCAACCAAAATTAATGTAAAATCTAGCTCTGGTTTTTTTTTATAAATATANNTCATTGCATCAATAGCAACATTNTGACCCTTCCAACTTGAAAGNCTTGCTGGAAGAAGAANTATNTGAGTATCCTCAGAAATCGANAAGCTTGAGAGAAAATTTTCNTTACGAATTTCNGTNACAGAATTTAGATTAAAATATTCGGTATCTATTCCTCTATTAATCTGAACTAAATTTTTTTTTTTCTCGGGAAAAAAATGTCTTACATGACCATCAATAAATTTAGAAATTGTTATCACTGCATCGCCTTCTGTCATAACTTTATTATATTGTCTCTTAAAAAAAGAATCACTTCCACTGTAAGTGCCGTGATAAGTTGTAACCAAAGGAATATTTCTTTTTTTTACCATTTTTGAAAAACAAAATGAAGGCCATCTACTTCTTATGTGAACTAGATCAGGTTTGACTTCATCGAGAATCTTACTGAATCTAATTTTGTTTAGAATGAAGTTGAAAATTCCCTTNCTGTCAAGTTTCATTTTGATGTGATCAACGCCTTTATATTTATATTTTTCAGCCATCTCACCACCGGAGGAAATAATTAAGGGTTTAAACTTTCTTATTGCAAGTTCTCTTGCAATATCAAGAGTACCTCTTTCTACACCACCATTGATCTTATTCAGAGAAGGGAGGATTTGTAAAATTTTCTTCATCATTTATTGACTTAAATAAGTACTTAAGACCTAATTTATAGTTTCTAAATTTAGGTGTCCAATTTAATATTTTTTTTATTTTTTTATTACTAACTTTTTTATTATCAAAATAAAAACTTNTTACTTTCTCATTAACTTCCACATCGTCAAATTTAATTTCCTTGATCTTGCTGATTTTGCACAGATTTGCTGCAAAACTGATTATTTTCTCAGACTCTGCTGGAAGATCGTCTGTTAAATTAAAAATTTCGCCAGGAGTTGGGTTGTTCATACTTTTGATTAGTGCATGGCTAATATCCTCAACGAATATTCTNGAAAAAAAATGGCCTTTCTTTATAATTTTTAATGATTGTCCATTTTTAAACTTATCGAATGGTGACCTTCCTGGACCATAAATACCGGGTAACCTGAATATATGAGTTGGTAATTTATAATTTTTAAATAATTTTAAATGTTGAAACTCAGCGAGTAATCTTAATTTACCCCTTGTACTACTTGGTTTAGTTTCTGAATTCTCATCTACCCATTTTCCATCATGGTTACCATAAACACTTGTTGATGAGAGAAATCCATACCAAATAATTGAATCTANAGTTTTAATCAGGTCTGGTTTAAATCTTTGAATAATCAAATCTCCAGATGTGGAGGGGGGTATTGAATTTAATATATGAGTCGTACCACGAAAAAAATTATCAGAATCTTTATTTATATTACTTAAACATATCCTACTAATTTTAAAATTTTCGTCGAATTCCTGTTTTTTAACTTTTTTGTGATGAGTACATTTTATTTCAGCACTCGATGGCAATAGTGGAATAATATATTTAGTACAATAACCTGCCCCAAAAAAAATAACTTTCATCATAATTCATTTACTATTTTATGTTTTATCCAATCGTATGATGGATGGTTTGTGAGCTCTTTGTGCCAAAGTAATTTTGTTTGTCTTTTCTCTAAATCAATAGGTAATTCTAATATTGAAAATCCATATATTTTTGAAATTCTTTGTGCAGTTTTTGATGGAAGTGTTAATACAAGGTCTGAATTTCTTAAGATTGAGGGTGCCAAAGTAATTAGATCTATCCTAACAAAAATATTTCTTTCTAAATTTAATTGACTCAATGACCTGTCAATTGGAGCTGCTGGAGCATCAACTGGAGCTACTCTNAGATGTTTCATAGATAAATATTGTTCAATAGAAAGTTTTTTTTCTTTAGCAAATTTATGGTTTTGATTCATCATACAAACATAATTTTCATTAAAAAGATTTATTGAACCAAATCTACTATGCACCATTTCAAATCGTCCTATCGCAAAATCAATGTGATTACTATCTAATAACCTGACTGCTTCATTTCCTTGTTCTGATCTTATCCTAAGTGAAGATTCNGGTGAATTTNATTCAAGAAAACTTACTAGGGTNGGTAGAATTAANGGTGCAACATCATCAGAAATAGAGATTCTAAAAAGTTTTTTAGTTTTTTTAGGATCAAAGTTTATTGAAGATAATGAAATTTCTAAATTATTAAGTGCGCTTTGAATTGGAATCGCAAGTTCATTCGCTCTTGGGGTTGGTCTCATGCCCTTAGGNCCCCTAATAAATAAATCGTCCTTCACTAAATATCTAAGCCTATTCAGTGCATTGCTCATAGCAGGCTGCGTAATTCCAATTTGTTTACTAGCTTTAGTAACATTTCTTTCCTCATATAAAGTTTTAAAAACAACTAAGAGGTTCAGATCAAAATTTTTTATATTCATACTATGAATTATATAANNTANGTATATTTTTAAAAGAAATTTCTATCTTAATACTATAATTTCTATTATCTATATTCATCCTATTTGGTTGTACAGTGTTACTCATATTCTTATTTGCTTTTATACAAGGTCTAACTGAATTTCTTCCAATAAGTTCACAAGGCCATCTAATTACTTTTAATTTTGTTTTTAATCTTAATTATTTGTCAGGTATAAGCATTCTTGAGGCCAACGTTCTTGCTCATGCAGGCTCACTTTTCGCTATTCTTTTTTACTATCATAGTACCACAAAAAATATTTTATTTTCAATTAAGAATATACTAAGACCTGATATCGAGAAACACGCGAGCCTTTTGATATTTTTAATTTTTTCTACTATTCCTGTAATTCTCGCAGGATATTTTTTTGGGAAATATTTTGACTATGATAACTCAAAAATGCTATTGATCATTGGATTTTCAAGTATAATTTTTGGTTTGTTACTCTTTGCAATTGATAAATTTTGCCTGTTAGTTAAAAATTTTGATAATATGAATTTAAAATCTTCTATAGTAATTGGCGCTTTTCAATGTCTAGCGTTAGTACCTGGAGTAAGTAGATCAGGTGCAGTACTCACGGTTATGAGAGCAGCAGGTTTTAACAGAGATTTTTCTGTTTTTTATTCTAATATGCTTAGTATCCCCGTTCTCTTTGGGGCTATAACTTATTTATTATCGAGCAATTCGTATGCTTTTTTTCTAGACAACATTACAAATATTTACGCTATTTCTATCTTTTTTTTGAGTTTTTTCTTTTCAATTATTTTCATACATTTTCTGGTAGTTTGGGTATCAAGATCTTCTCTTTTGATCTTTGTTGTTTACAGAATATTATTTGGGTTAGTTTTATTAGGACTAGTTAACTATTTTTAAAGATAATTTTTAATTACAGTTTCTAATGACAAAGGAGTCTTTACAAATTGCTTTAAGTTTTGAAGTCCTTTTTTTGAAACACTGTTATATTTTAGCAGCTTGACCTGATCTTGTGTTAATGGAGCATTTGGAAGAACTTCAAGAAAAAAAGCTATGAGATTTGCTGCAAAAAATGGGATCGGAATATAGATCCTTTTTCTTCTTTTATATTTCAAAATTATATCAAATATTTGTTCAAAAGTTTTTTCAAATGGACCAGCAAGGTCATATGTTTTATTTTTCTTGTTAGAAATTGAAATTAAAAATTTAACTAAATCTCCAACATAAATCGGCTGAAATTTTACTTTCTTTCTAAAATCAATCTTAGGGAATTTGTTTTTTTTTATCTCTATCTCAGGTGTACCAATCACTGGAAGAAATAAACTGAATTTTGAGAGATTTGAAAAAAAGTTTGTAAAATTATCTCCGCGACCAAAAACAACACTTGGTCTAACAATAGTGGAACTAGGAAAAGATTCTTTAAGTTTTAACTCACCCTTATATTTTGATTTTGCATAACTTGAATCTGATATCTTATTTACATTTAAAGCTGACAAATGAATAAAGTTTCTTACTTTATTTTCTTTGCAACCATTAGCAATCAGATGAGGAATTTCTTCATGAACAAAATTAAAATTAGAGCTCTTATTTTCTGCCAAAATACCAACTAAGTTAAATACAATATCACAACCCTTTATTTTTTCCGTTACATTCAGTTGATTGTAGTTATCTATTTTTTCAAAGTTTACTTGTCCAGGATCATTTGCAAAAAAAAACTTTCTTTTTTTTTTGGGGTTCCGTGTTATTATATGAATCTGGCAGGCTTCTTCACATAACTTAGAAGTTAAATGAGAACCAATAAATCCGTTGCCACCGAAGATGGCAATTTTCTTTCCACTCAAATTAGAATTCATGAATAAATTTTTATTATTGTAATTTATGTTAAATATTAAGTAATATCATAATTAAGATTGTTCAAGAAATGAAAACTTTTAAATTCGGTAACACTAAAGTATACCTTCATCATAATGATCTTCCAGATTCATTAGAATTACCTAGTGAAGTAGGGATTGATACAGAAACAACTGGACTAAGTTTAGTTAGAGATAGGTTATGCCTAATTCAAATCGCATTTTCTTTTGATGAATGTCACATTGTCCAGTTCGATAGCGATTTTTTCAAAAAAAAAGTTAAAGCCAAAAATCTCATATCATTACTAAAAAATAAAAAAATAAAGAAAATCTTTCATTATGCAAGATTTGACGTGGCAATATTAAAGAAATCATTTGGGTTTTTTTGTAAAAACATATTTTGTACAAAGATCGCATCAAAGCTGGTAAGAACTTATACAGACAAACATGGTTTAAAAGACTTATGTAAAGAGTTTTTAGGTGTTGATTTAAATAAAACTCAACAATCCAGTGATTGGTCCTCGATTAATTTAACAGAAAATCAATTAAAATATGCTTCATTCGACGTAATTTTTCTTTTTAAAATTAAGAATGCACTTGAATTGATGTTACAAAGAGAAGATAGGAACAAATTATCAGAAAATGCTTTTAATTTTCTTGAATCAAGAATTGAATTAGATTTTTGTGGATGGAAAGATAACGATATATTTTCCCATTAGTTTTTAACATGGATTTAAAAGTTGGTAAAAATGTTATTAGTCTCGAGATAAAAGCTCTCGAATTACTTAAAAAAGATTTAAAAGGATCTTTTGAGAAGACAGTTAACTTACTTTTTAAAACAAAAGGGAAAATTATTATCTCTGGTATTGGAAAAAGTGGTCATATTGCCTCTAAGATTTCATCTACCTTTTCTTCAATTGGATCACCATCATTTTTCATTCATCCCTCAGAAGCAAATCATGGTGATCTTGGGATGATCAAAAAAAAAGATAGTATTATATTGATTTCAAACTCTGGTGAAACTCCTGAATTACTCAATTTGATTCTTCATTGTAAAAAACTAAAAATACCAATCATCGCAATTACTAGTGATCAAGGAAGTACACTAGCGAAAAAATCTGATCAGGTCTTATTGATTCCTCAAAATATTGAGGCCTGTCCTTTAGAACTTGCACCAACAAGCTCAACAACTTGTACACTTGTGCTAGGAGATGCATTAGCAGTAACATTATTAAAGAAAAGAGGTTTTACATCTCAAGACTTTCTAGCACTTCATCCAGGAGGAAAATTAGGAAAAATTCTCTTGAAGGTTAGCGATATAATGAAAAAAAAAAAATTAATACCTCTTATTTTTGAAGATCAAAAAGTTGGAAAAGCAATTCTTGAAATGACTTCTAAAGGTCAAGGTTGCGTAGGAGTTTTATCAAGAAAAAATATGAATCTTATTGGAATAATAACTGATGGTGACTTAAGAAGACACATGAGTCCCAAGTTATTAGAAAAAAACGTTACCCAAATAATGACAAAAAGCCCTAAAACACTTTCCCCCGAAACTTTAGTATCTGAAGCATTAAGATTAATGAATGAGCAATCAATCACTAACTATTTTATAACAAAAAAGCTTAAACCTTTGGGTATTATCCATTTACATGATATTCTATAGACGGCAAAAATTAAATGAAGTATTCATATTTTATTAAAACTCTTAAGTATTTTTTAATCTTTTCTTCTCTTACAATCCTTGTAGTTTTATTTTTTAAAAGTTTTTCTATTAATAAAAAAAAAAATACTAATTTAGTTTCTTTTGAAAATAAGGAATTCTCTCCAGCTAAACAAATACTCTCCAAACCTCTTTTTATTGGAATTGATAAAAAAAAACAGCCATTCAAAGTATCTGCAAAAACAGCAACAAGATTTAATCATAAAATGGAAATTTTTGATCTTGAGAAACCTAAGGGAGAAATCCAAACAAATTCAGAAAAATTCTATATGCAAGGTAATTACGGTGTTTTCAATAATAAGGATCAAATTCTTGAAATACAAGGTGATGTTGAGTTTAGGAATAATAGTTCATTAAAATTCAATACTTCCGAGGCAAAATTTGATTTTAGAAGTGAAATACTTTCAGGAAATAAAAAAATAATTGGAATGCAAGATAATTCAAAAATTGTATCAGAGGGATTCAAGATATTTAACAAAGAAAACAAAATTATTTTTACTGGAAAATCAAAGTTAACACTTTCAGGAAAATAATTTATGTTTCTCAGATATCTTATTATTTTTTTTGTTTTTTCTTCATTTATAAAATCCCAACAAATAATTAATCAAAATCAGGGTAATCAACCCATAGAAATTTATGCGGAAAAAGGAATAGAATGGCACAAAAATGAGAATAAATATTTAGCTATTGGAAATGCTAAAGCTACAAGTGGATCAATGTCATTAAAATCAGATAGAATTGAAGCTTTTTACACTGAAGGTCAGGACTCAACCATGGATATAAATATGGTAAAAGCAAAAAAAAATGTGATAGTAGAGGATGAAAATTTGGTTATAACCGGAGGTAAAAACGCTGAATATGATATTAGAAGAGATTACTTCTCAATATTTGGAGAAAAAATATTACTTACATCGGAGCAAAATACTTTGTCCTCAAATCAAAAACTTGAATATTGGAGACAAAAAGGTATTGCAATCGCGACTGGTAAAGCAATTGCTAAAAAAAATACAGAATTTACTATAAAAGCAGACAAACTTATTTGGTATTTGAATGAAGAAGGAAATAAAGTAAATGTAAAAAAGATTTTTGGATTCGAAAATGTGTCAATTAGTTCTCAAAATGAAGTAGCATTTAGCGACAAAGCACTCTATAATAAAATAACTGGAATATGCAAATTATTTGGTAATGTTAAACTTCAAAAAGGAAAAAGTTTTCTGCTTGGAGATTATGCCGAAGTAGATTTAAACAAAGGGATTAGTAAACTGCTTCCGGCACCCAATATTGAGAATTTTAATGAAAGTAGAGTTAGGGCTTTAATTGATAAAAAAGAAAATTAAAAATAAGATTGGGCAGATTGATATCCCTTTTGTAGCGATACATAACCAAGGCCTTGATATCCAAAAAATCACA
>PARN01000035.1 GCA_002711515.1 Rickettsiales bacterium
TTTAATAATGTCAAGCCTCTTTTCATAAATTGCTCTTCCAACAATAGCACCATCTAAGTTCTTGATTTTTAAATTTTTTAAATCTTCTAGATCTTTGAGACTTGAAACTCCACCAGAAGCGATCACTTTTACTGAGGTTGAATTCAATAGCTCTAAAATTTCACTGAGATTAACACCTTTTAAGATACCGTCTCTATTTATGTCTGTGAAGATGATAGCAGCAACACCTGCATCTTCATAAATTTTTGCCATTTCTGTAGTTTTAATTTCACTTGTTTTAGTCCAGCCTTCGGCAGCTGCCAAACCATTTCTTGAATCAATTCCAACTGCTATTTTTCCCGGAAACATTTTACAAATTTGTTTTACAAGTTTTGGGTTCTTTACTGCAAGGGTTCCAATCACNACTCTGTCAATTTTATTATTTACAAGATTTTCTACNGCTTTGACNGATCTGATTCCNCCACCAACCTGGATTTTACATTTTAACTTATTTTTTACTCTTATAAAAATTTCATGNTTNAGATTTTCTCCTTTAAAAGCNCCATCNATATCAACCATGTGTATCCATTTNACACCACTTTTACAAAAAGTCGAAGCTTGGGTAACAGGGTTGTCATTATAAAAAGTAACTTGATCTAGTTCTCCCTTTTTTAGTCTTATACATTTTCCATTTTTTAAATCTATTGCAGGGTAAAGTATCATAAAAACTCTCTATATTTCAAAAACGTCTCTAAAAATGCCAGTCCAAATTTNTGGCTTTTCTCTGGATGAAACTGTGTTCCTATAATATTTTTTTTTTCTACCATCGCAGTAATTTCTTGGCCATAATCCGTTATTATTTTTTTTTCATACTCAACGTCTNAAAAAAAATTATAACTATGAACAAAATACGCTGTTACTTGATCAAGATTTACTTTCTTTTCTAACTCAGAGATAAAAAGACTTTTGTTTTTAAACTCTAATTTATTCCAACCCATATGTGGGATCTTTAAATAATTAGTTGAAGTTTTTAACTTTTTTACTTCTCCTTTGATCCAATTCAGCCCACGAAACTTTCCATTTTCAAATCCTGTTGTCGCTAACATTTGCATGCCTACGCAAATTCCTAAAAAAGGCGTTTTTTTTTCTATGATTTTTTCTTCCAGAATTGGGATCAAAGAACTTTCTTTTAGTCCATTTATACATGACTCAAAAGATCCAACTCCTGGTAAGATGATATGTGAAGATTTATTTATTTCAGAGAATTTTTTGGTAACGATGACCTTTTGTTTTTGGGGGGCGCATAAGAAATTCAAAGCATTATAAACAGATCTTATATTTCCAGATCCATAGTCAATGATTGATATTAAACTCATGAATTATTTGAAAAATAGGTTAACAGAGCTTTTTTAGAGGACGAAGCACAAACCATTTTTTTAANCTTAAAGTTAGAGAAAATAATTTCTTGTATTCTTAAATCTTTTCCAAAAAATCCCCAGAATATATTTGACAGTAATATAAAAACTACAAGAGAATTATTTAAAAAAAAATAAATAAAAACACCTACACTTAGGTTCAAGAATGCGTAAAACCATGTATTATTAACAAGACCCCAAAGTGGTCCAGTTACAATTGCCAGGAAGCTAAAACCATTATCGAAGACTTTAAAATCTGCTTTTTTATTATTATTTTGGAAAATATAGAATGTCTTCATTTCTTANAGTGTTCCTTTAGTNGATGGTATGTCGTCCTTTCTTTTTNCATCCATTTCTACAGCTTCTCTCAGAGCTCTTGCAAGTCCCTTGAAGCACGATTCAATGATATGATGATTATTTTCACCGTAGAGGTTTTCTACGTGAAGGGTGATTCCAGCTGTTTGTGCAAATGCCTGAAACCATTCTTTAAAAAGCTCTGTGTCCATTTCACCAAGTTTTGGTTTTGTCAAATCAACGTTCCAAACTAAATATGGTCTATTTGAACAATCAACAACTATTCTAGAAAGAGTTTCATCCATGGCCGATAAAGCTTGACCAAATCTCTTTATACCCTTTTTATTTCCAAGAGATTTTGCAAAAGCCTCTCCTAGTGATAATGCACTATCTTCAGTAGTGTGATGATAATCTATATGTAAATCGCCTTGAGCTTTGATTGTAATATCAAACATGCTGTGTTTAGCCAGTTGCTCAAGCATATGGTCAAGAAAACCAATACCTGTTTCAATTTTACTTTTCCCAGAACCATCAATATNTAGATCCACTTTTATTTCTGTCTCTTTCGTTTTTCTACTGATAGAATATTTTCTCATNTATAAATTTTGTTGGATATTAAATCTAAAATATATAGATTAATATTAACATAATCAACGAGACGTTAAATTTATGGAAGAAAAAAAATTGTATGANAAATGGCATGGTACAACAATAGTTTCTGTAAGAAAGAACAATAGTGTTGTTGTTGCTGGCGATGGGCAAGTTACACTTGGAGACACTGTTATTAAGTCAAATGCCAAGAAAGTAAGAACATTAGCTTCTGGGAAAGTAATAACAGGGTTTGCTGGAGCNACTGCTGATGCATTTGCATTATTTGAAAGACTTGAATCAAAGCTCGAAAAAGCCTCTAACAATTTAATGAGAGCATGTGTTGAAATGGCAAAGGATTGGCGAACAGACAGGTATTTGAGACGTTTAGAAGCTATGATGGTAGTTGCTGATAAAGAATCAAGCTTGATTTTAAGTGGTAATGGTGATGTCTTAGAACCAAAAGATGGACTTATGGCGATAGGTTCTGGCGGAAATTATGCACTTGCGGCNGCAAGAGCATTATATAAATCTAAATTAACNGCAGAAGAAATCGCNAAACAAAGTCTNGAGATTGCTGCTGACTTGTGTATCTACACAAACGATAATATTATAATTGAAAAAATCACATGACTTCTTTNACACCNAGAGAAATAGTTTNTGAATTAGATAGATTTATTGTTGGCCAAGATTCAGCTAAAAGAGCTGTAGCNATTGCTTTGAGAAATAGGTGGAGGAGGCAACAAATTGAAAGCTCANTAAAAGATGAAGTTCTTCCAAAAAATATTTTAATGATTGGTCCAACTGGAGTTGGAAAAACAGAAATTGCAAGAAGATTGGCAAGATTGGCTGACGCACCTTTCATAAAAGTTGAGGCAACAAAGTTTACAGAGGTAGGTTATGTTGGAAGGGACGTGGAACAGATCATAAGAGATTTACTAGAAGTTTCCATTAACAATAATAAAGAAAATTTGAAAAAAGAAGTAAAAGCNAAAGCTGAATTAAATGCTGAAAAAAGGGTTGTCAACGCCTTAGTTGGTTCATCTGCTACTAATCAGACTAGAGAAAAATTTAAAAAAATGCTTAGGAATGGCGACCTTGATAACCAAGAAATAGAAATTGAATTAGCAACACCTTCAGGNTCTTCTNTAAAATCGATGGAAATTCCTGGTATGCCAGGCGGGATGATGGGAATGATAAATCTTGGNGATTTATTCGGCAAGGGTTTTGGTCAAAAAAAAGAAAAAAGAAAANTATCAGTTAAAGAATCTTACGATTTTTTAATCGATGAAGAGTCTGACAAGTTAATCGATAATGAGAATTTGACAAAAAGAGCCATTGATAATGTCGAACAGGATGGAATTGTTTTCATTGACGAGATAGACAAAATTTGTGGTAAGAACAGTAGAGGTTCTGCTGAAGTAAGTAGAGAAGGTGTTCAAAGAGATTTATTACCTTTAATTGAAGGATCAACAGTAACAACAAAACACGGTTCAGTCAAAACAGATCATATTTTATTTATAGCCTCAGGTGCTTTCCATGTAGCAAAGCCTTCTGATCTTCTACCGGAACTTCAGGGAAGACTTCCAAATAGAGTAGAATTATCAGCTTTATCTAAAGAAGATTTTGTAAAAATATTAAAAGAACCAGAAAATAACTTAATAAGACAATATATCGAACTAATTGCAACCGAGGGGGTCAGTTTAAATATAACAGAAACGGCAATATCCGAAATAGCAAATATCGCATCCAAAGTTAACGACGAAATTGAAAATATTGGAGCAAGGAGACTTCATACAATTNTAGAAAAAGTTCTTGAAGATATTAGCTTTTCTGCTTCAGAAAAAAAAAAGCAAGTAATTAAAATCGATGATAAATACGTTAAAAATCAGATTGGTGATATTTATAATGACACAGACTTAACAAAGTTTATTCTTTAAATTTTCTCAGATAGACTAAAAGCGCACCGTTTCCGCCCTTTTGCGGAGGAGCATTATCAAACCATAAAATGTGTTTTTCAAGATAATCAGAATCTAGCCATTTAGGAACATTTTCTTTGAGTTTCCCCTTTCCAGCCCACCCTGAGGTAACAGGCCCTCTTTCACCTTTTCCGGTGATTATAAGTAGTAGTCTTTTATTATAAGTTAAACTTTTGTGAATAAATTCTACAACTTTAACTTTTGATTCTTCAATAGTACACCCATGCAAATCAAGGGTTGAATCTACTTGGATCTTACCCTTTAATATTTTTTTATGGATGTTTTTTTCTAAAAACTTTTTTACATTTCTTGATTTGATCTCAAGCTCATGACTTATATTAATCTCATTTCTGGGNTCTTCATTTTTTTTTAAAATAGCTTTTTTTTTAAATGAACTAACAATTTTGTTTTTTTGGATTGGTATGACACTTTCTTTGAAATCTTCCCAGTCATTTTCATTCATTTATTCACTATAAGGAACTAGTGTATACAAAAGCAATTTCTTTTTTAATTTTCCTGCAATTTCTTCTGCTTTTTTTCCACGGCCTGTATAAATATCTGCTCTGTTGGAGCCCTTTATTGCAGAACCAACATCTGAAGCTATAGCAAGAAATGGTTTCTCGTCTTTAGNTTTTAGTAACATAAGAATTCCTAGTGGGTAATATTTCTTATCNACTGCAATACTTACCATTGGTTTTAATTGCATTCCAAGGGCTCCTTTTGCAAATTTTTTTACATTGTTATCGATTTTAAAAAAAATATATCTTTCATTATAATTTAAAATTTTATCTATAACTTTTNCTTCACTTTNGTNCAAAAATTTTTTTATGGTGAATAGATTGACATNCTTTCTACTAATAAAATTTTTNTTTATCAAAAATTTTCCAATAGACCTATATTTAATTTCGTTATTTCCCGAATAAGATATCTTTATTTTTGTTTTGTTTTCAAATACTCCTATTCCAGACCCCTGGATTTGAAGAAAAAACAAATCGATCTTACTGTCTGTCCATAGCAGCGCATCCTNTTTCTTATAATTTAATTCAATTTGTTTTCTAGTTAGACCAATATAAATTTTATTATATTTTAATATAGGGTATTTAAACTTTACACTTTTTTCTTTTGATATTTTTATAGTTGGCTCATAGTATCCAGTTAATAGACCTCTNTTNNAACTAACTTGTTTGATTGAAAAATTCTCTTTTATAAATTTCAAGGTTGGGTGCTCAAGACTGCTAAATTTTTTGCATACTTTTTTCCAAGCATCTAAACTTCCAAATTTCGGATAAGATGAATGATTAANTATATTAGAAAAAAATTTTTTTGATGAACAAACTGATGCACTAAAGGAAAAGAAATTTTTTAGATTTCTTGAATCAAATTCTTCTTNAATTATGTTGGTTGGCGGGGTTGCTTTAAGTTCTGAGTTTTTTGCAAATACTAAAAAAGATATCAGGATNTGGAACAGAAATGACTTTCTATTAGTCACTNTCTTCAATTCTGTNAAGTNTCCAATTAGGATCCTTATCCTTAAGATTCTTACTAAAGATCCAGTTTTCAGTTATGTCAAGGATTTGATTGCTATCCCCATCCACTATTTTACCNTCNAAGTTTTTTGTTACGTGGACTTGTTCTGAAAGAAAATTAACTGTTATTTCAGCTGAATGNTTTTTCNTATTTACNGATGAATTNACTATTTTTACTTCTTTTATGCCTATTATAGTAATATCAAGATTCTCTTTTTGTTTTTCTCTTTCTTTAATTTGAGATTGGAAGTCATTGAAGATTTCGTTAGAAAGAAGTTTTTTCAATGGCTTAAGATTTTCCTTTGAATAGTTGTTTATGATGTATTCGAATGCTTTTTTTGCACCTTCAAGGAACTCTTCAATTGAAAAAGTAAGGTTCATGGAATGTATTAATTGTAAACTTTCGTTAACCTTGGGGTTGTCGTGTAGTTTTTTTTGAGAAATGTAGTTCTTTTTATTTGTATTTCGTTTTGTTGAAATCTTATCTGGTGGAGATTCTTTAAAAGATGATTTTCCCTGAGTAAACTTTTCAACAATATCATGCTCGTTTCCAGTTTTTTTTCCAAGAGTATTTTTGAGTCTATTAACTATAAAAACTGCAATCATTGCTAGTATTAATATGTCTAAGTATGGGATATTGTTCATTTAAATAATTTCAGTAGTAGGTTATAATGTTTTTCTGTATTATATTATCTCTAATCAAATAGTGATACCTTAATATGGCAAATAATAAAAAAAATACAAATAATAATAACCTTAAATTTATAATTAATGCTCAATATCTCAAGGATTTATCATTTGAGAACCCAAGAGCACCGGATTCTCTGAAAAATTTTTCTTCTAACCCCACCTTTAATATTAATGTGGATGTCAAATCAAAAGAGCTAAAAGATCATGGCCCAAATATTTATGAAGTAGAGTTGATTGTAAAAGGAGAAACTAAAATGGAAGAAAAACCAATGTTTGTGATTGAATCTTCTTATTGCGGAATATTTACAATCGAAAACGCAGAAAAAGAAATACTTGATAGAATATTACTCATTGAGTGCCCTAAGTTTTTATTCCCATTTATTAGATCGGTAATCGCTAATTGTACCAGAGAGGGTGGATTCCCTCCACTAATGCTAAATCCAATCGATTTTATTGGAATGTATGAAAAGAAAAAGGAAAATAATAAAAGTTAAATTCATAGCTTGAACCTTTTCTTTCTAGATTTTTTTATGTCTAGGTTTTCTTTTTTAAATTGATCTCTAATTTCAGACGAGGTTTTTCCAGTCTTCCATCCCTTCATAAACTCTTTAAGATTTTCTTCGTCAAAATCAATTAAATCTTGTTGTCTTTCGGATTTAATCGCATTACTAGTTGGTAATTTAATTTTTAAAAGTTCTTTTATATCGTTAATCTTTTGTAAATTAGTTTCATTTATGTAATTTTCTATAATAAACTGCAGTCTTTTAATTTCATTTTGCAGTCTTAGGTTTTCGTTTTTGAGAGCATTATGATGATACTGAATTTTTTTTACATCAGTTTGTTTGTAAATTTTTACGTCAATATTGAATTCCTCCAAACATGCACTCAAATTATCTAGGATAAGTTCTTTGAGGATGATTATGTCTAATTCAGTATATTTATAATGACTCTTGTCGCTTAACCTAGCAAAGCTTTTTAAGGAATGAAAAATTTTATTTAACCTTTTTTTTGATAAAACTGCGAAATTACAAACTTTAAAAGTGATTCTATCCTCTTTTGTCCACTCTCGTCTTGGTTTATACCTGAATTTAGACAGAATTTTCTGGGCTTCTCCAAATGAAACACTTGCGAGACTCTTTTTTTTTTCATTTGCCATGACACAAATAGTATTTTATAAAATACGATTTTTATTTATAATGATATTGTAAATATATATAGTATATACCAAAATGCAATATGTATTGAAAAGATAAATTTTTTTGAAATGTATTTATTAGGAGCTCAATTTACGCTTATCCTCCACTTTCTATTTATTATTTTTGTATGTTTTGGTGCTTTTTTAGTTGCCTTAAGACCATATCTAGTTTTTATTCATTTACCCTCTGTTGTTTGGGGGGTGTATTTAGAATTCACAAGTTCTAAATGCCCTTTAACTTACCTTGAAAATTATTTTTTGAAAAAAGCAAATTTAAATAGTTATCCGGAGGGTTTTCTTGAAAAATATGTATTCAACACGATCTATCCTATTAGTTTAAATGCTGAGATTCAGACTTTTTTAGCTATTACATTAATAATTATAAATTTAGTTTTATATTATATGGTAATCTATAAATTGACCAAAAGATAAGTCAACTTCGATCTTAGCGGTTCTTAAATGTATCTTGTAAACTAATGGTTTTTTTTTGGAGCGGGAAACGAGATTCGAACTCGCGACCCTCACGTTGGCAACGTGATGCTCTACCACTGAGCTATTCCCGCNTNANANNNAATCATAAATATACTTTAAATNAATTTTATTTCAAGAAACATAAACNAAGAAATAAGTTTTTTGTTTTCCGAAACTGCTTTAATTATTATATAATTTAATCATATATTAAGTTATGTACAGTTTCGAAAAAAATTTTAAAGACTTACCCTCTGTCTTACCATTATTCCCTCTAAACAGAGTCTTACTTCTTCCTAGGGCAAAACTTCCCCTAAATCTTTTTGAAACGAGGTATCTTCACATGTTTGATTATGCACTTCAAAACGGAAGATGTATTGGAATGGTTCAACCAAACCCCACATCTAGTAGTTCGAATAAAAAAAACCCTAATATATACGAAATAGGATGTGCTGGTTATGTAACTGCTTTTTCTCAAACTCATGATAATCGCTATGAATTGATCCTTAAAGGACTTTGTAGATTTAGAGTTGGTTCAGAATTAAGGATTCAAAACGGTTTTAGAAGAGCTAAAGTCAAATGGAAAGAGTTTGAGAACGATTTTAATGTCGAATCACTTAGAAATAAAAAAAGAAGAAAAGATTTTTTGGCTATTTTGAAGATTTATTTAAAAAAAATTTCAATAACAGCTGATTGGCAGGCTATTGAAGTTTCTAGTGACGAAGATCTTGTAAACTCAATTGCTATGGGTTGTCCATTTGATCAAAGCGAGAAACAAGCCTTGTTACAAGTAAATTCTTTGGATGAAAGACTTGATGTTCTGATATCTCTTATAAATATGGATCTAAACACTAATAAAATGACTTCAGCAGGAACGGCTCCCTCATAACTTTTTAGTATGTTTGATAAAAAAATCTTAGAATTTGTTGTTTGTCCAAAAACAGGGCAACAATTAGTTTATGACTCCAATAAAAAAATTTTGAAAACAATAGATGGTAAAATTAATTATAAAGTTAAAAATGGAATTCCAATGTTGGTAACAGTGCTAGATGATTAAATATGATCCCTGAGTTAGTTAAAGTTTCTAAAGATAAGAGATCATTGCAAATTTTTTATAAAAACGATTTGGTTTTATTGTTACCATCATATTACCTCAGAGTTAACAGTCCTTCAGCAAGCAATAAAACCGATTTTAAAAATCAAGCTACGCAAAAATTTAGAGATACACTAATCAAAAATGTAAAAAGTGTTGGGAATTATGCTTTAAGGATAGTTTTTAGTGATGGTCATGACACCGGGATTTACAGCTGGGTTTTTTTGCATGAAATTGGTATTAAATTTCAAAATTCCTTAGACCCATAGCAAACATCATACTTTGTTTCTTGAGTAAGGCTGACCTATTGAATAATCTCAGACCAGCTTTCCTTATGTTTTGTAGGAAAAGATTTTCGGAAGAAAAAAGATCATTTAAAGAATGAGTTGCTTGGAACAAAAGATTTTTATCAATATATCTTTTTCTAAGGTATTTGTTTAATACAATTTCGCTTCCGATATCAAAACCCAGTGTTTCGGCCTCAATTATCACATCTGCAAGAATTTTGGAATCTCTAAATCCTAAATTTAGGCCTTGACCAGCAATTGGATGGATGGCTTGGTTTGCATCACCAACCAACACTACTCGATTTTTAAAAGGTTCATAACATGAAAAAACATTTAGATTATATTTTGCTGGCTTTTCGATTTTTAATACAGAGCCAAAGAAATCACCATATTTATTCATAAATTCTTGCTTAAAGTTTTGTTCGAAAATTCTTTGCGAGTTTGAATTAAAATTTTTGATCGTCCAAACAACAGAAGATAAATTTTTTGATTTTTTCTTTTTCATTGGAAGAATTGCTAATGGACCAGATGGAAAAAATCTTTCCAGAGCTTTGGACTGGTGCTCTCTTTTGTGACAAATATTAAACACATACGCACACTGCCTGTAATCGTGATAGAAGTATTTAAAATTGGCTAATGATCTAGTATTTGAAAATCTACCATCTGCCCCGACAACTAATGACGTATGAATTCTTGCCTTATTTGTAGTTAATTCTACATAAAAGGGATTACTTTTTATTTTTTTTAATGTTGAGTTTTGTATGAATTGAATATTCTTAGATTTTTTAACATTTCTATAAATAAACTCCTTTAAAAATTTATTGTTTACAATATACCCCAGCGGACCCTCGTCAAGCTCACTTGACTGAAAGAAAATTTTGTTATTTGACAAACCTTCAGTAACGATAATATCTAAAATTGGCTGACATTCTTTCTTGATTTGTTCCCATAAGCCAAGTTCACTTAGTATTCTAGCAGAACCCTGTGAAATCGCGGAAGTTCTTGAGTCTTTTATGTTTAACAAATTATTATCACTAACTTTGTCGATTAACAGGACATTGATACCTTGACTCGCAATTTTGAGAGCTAGGGTCATTCCAACTAATCCACTTCCGATGATAGTGATCTTATGTTTTTTAATTTTAGACAACTTTCAATACAATAATTTTTATATTAATGTAGATATAATTTAATTAGTCAATGTTAAAGAATTTAAAAAAAAATTTTATAAAAGTATTGCTATCTCTTTTTTATTTTTCACTNGGAATTGCTATATTTTTCTCTTTAAATAGTCATGATTTTTCGGATAATAGTTTTTTCAGGTATGATTCTAGTAATATTAAAATTCAAAATCTTTTAGGTATTGTTGGTTCGATTGCGTCTGATTTGTTGTTTGAAATATTTGGAGAAGGATCATATTTTTTTTCATTATTCTTTATTTTCCACTCTATAAAGACTCTTTTTAACTTTACCATAACTTGGTATTCATGGGCTTTCATTCCAATTTCACTAATTTTGTTATGTTTTATTGCAGAGTTTCAATCATCAGCTTTTTATTGGTTCGATCTTAGTGGTGGTATTCTTGGCTTAGGTTTATTCAATTACTATGACTTCTTTTTAGGAGATCACATAAATTTATATATTTCTTTCTCAATTCTTATATTATTTTTATTTTTATCTTTCCTAATATCATTGGATATTAAAACAAGAGACCTCTCTTACTTTTTCTCAATTACTTACAGGCTTTCAAGAAATTTAGTGGCACTTATTTCTTATGGCCTGCGGATTTCTAAGAAACTTAAATTAATGAGATTAAAAGATTTTCAGACAATAAAAAAACCCAAATACAATGATAGAAAGTATTTCTCAAAGAGTAAATTGAAAGAGACAGAAAAAACAAAGTATGTTTTCCCATCAATTGATTTCCTCGAGAAACCAAACAAAAACCTGAATTTTGATCAAGAAAATAAAAAAAATTCAGAATTCAATAAGGTTATGTTAGCCAATGTTTTGTCAGATTTTAAAATTAATGGAGAAATTGTAGAGGTTAAACAAGGCCCTATAGTCACTTTATTTGAATTAGCTCCTGCACCGGGGACACAATCATCTTCAGTTATTAGGCTTTCAGATGATATAGCAAGATCTATGAGATCTTCTTCTGCAAGAATTTCAACGATTCAAGGGAAAGATGCTTTAGGCATTGAAATACCAAACAAGAATAGGGAGACAGTTTATTTAAGAGAAATACTTGATGAAATATCATACAAGTCTACAAGATTTAAATTACCTTTAGCCCTCGGCAAAGATATATTTGGTAAGCCTGTTGTAGTTGATTTAGCAAAAATGCCTCACCTTTTGGTTGCTGGTACAACTGGATCAGGAAAATCAGTAGGTATTAATGCAATGTTATTATCACTATTATACACTCTTACACCCGAAGAATGCAGGCTTATACTAATTGATCCAAAAATGCTGGAACTTTCTGTTTACACAGGCATACCCCACTTGTTAACTGAAGTGGTAACNGACCCCAGGAAAGCAATTTCTGCTTTAAAGTGGACGGTTAAAGAAATGGAGGAAAGGTATAAACTAATGGCTCATTTAGGAGTAAGAGAAATAGAAGATTATAATAAAAAGGTAAAAAGAATTATAGATGATGGCGAGGTAATTTTTCAAGAAACCCAAGTAGGATTTGACTCAGAAACAGGAAAGCCTATTCTTGAAAAGAAAGCTTTAGATCTCGTAGTTTTCCCGAAAATTGTATTAGTGGTTGATGAGTTGGCAGATTTGATGATTACTTCTGGAAAGGAAATTGAATCAGCAATTCAAAGACTATCTCAGATGGCAAGGGCAGCTGGCATTCACCTTATAGTTGCTACCCAAAGACCGTCAGTTGATGTTATAACAGGAACTATTAAGTCAAATTTTCCAACTAGAATAAGCTACAAAGTTGTTAATAAAATCAATAGTAGAACTATTCTTGAAGAACAAGGTGCAGAACAACTTTTAGGGCAAGGTGATCTTTTAATAACAATGCTGGGTGAGAGGCTTCTTAGAGTTCATGGCCCTTTTGTCAAGACGGAAGAAGTGCAATCAGTTGTTGCGCATCTAAAAAACCAAGGGGAACCTGAATATATCGAATCAGTAACTGTTGAAGAAGATTCAACAGATGATTTTCAACTTGGTTTTAGTGATGGAGGAGACGATCTTTATAATAAAGCTGTATCAATTGTGTGTAGAGAGAAGAGGGCCTCAACAAGTTTTATTCAACGACATCTGCAAATTGGTTACAACAGAGCTGCGAGAATTATCGAAAGGATGGAATCAGAAGGTATTGTAAGTCCTGCAAATCATGTTGGAAGAAGAGAGGTTTTAGTTGGAAAAGGTTCTTAGGTTTTTTATTTTACTATTTTTCCTTTCTTCTTTGGTATCTTGTTCGACAATAAGTTCTGTAACTGCTTTGGTTGGAAACTCTACAATGTCAACAAGGGGCTTTTCAGGTTCAGTTGAAGATACGTATTTGATGTCACAAATAATAAAAGATATTTCAAAACTAGAATTAAAAAATTTTACGAATATTACTGTGTCTGTTAATGATGGGAACGTTTTGTTAACTGGCAACATTAATTCACAATTAAAAAGATTAGAACTAGTTCAAAGCGTATGGAAGGTTGATGGAGTAAATGAAATTTATAATGAAATCATGATTGATAATTCACCATCTCTTTTAAACCGCACAGAGGATTGGATTTTTGAGTCACGAATTAAAAAAAGATTACTTTTTAAAAAGGGTATTAACAGTAACAATTACAATGTAGATGTTGTAAATGGAAACGTTTACGTACTGGGTATTGCTAGTGATATCACTGAAAAAAACGAAATAGATACTTTTTTAAAAAATATGGGCGATATAAAAAAGTTAATTACAATTATTTCACTTCCAAAAAGTTCTTATGAAAAAAATAAAAAAAAACTTTAGATGTTTATTTCAAATGGATCCATTGGAAAAGTTAAATCTCAATTCCGATTCTTCCGTAGCTTTAATAAAAAAAGGTTTGTATCTAGGAAATAAGATTTGGACTGCAGCACCAGAAAAAATTTCATTTTCTAGAAAAAGCGCATATGTTTTAGCACATCAAATACTTGATGATAAATTTAATAAAGGCTCACTAGAGCGTATTTGTTTAGATCAATTTGATTTTTTTTTTATCAGACAAGACCCTCCATTTGACATTAATTACCTTACTAATCTTTACGCCCTTGAACTGCATAATTCTTTTAAAAAAAAACCTTTATTTATAAACCACCCTTCTTCTATTAAAAATTTTACAGAAAAAATATTTCCCTTTTATTTTCATGATTTGATGCCGTACTCTGTTATATCATCGGATGAAGATGTTTTTAAAGAAATTCAAAAGGAGCATGGAACATTAGTTCTCAAAACTCTTTACAATAAGGGAGGAGAAGGTATTTATAAGGTTCAAAGTATAAATCAAAAAAGCCTATCTCTTTTTAGAGAAATGACGAATAACCACAAAACTGCGATTGTCATACAAGTTTATATTGATGAAGTTAAGTACGGTGATAAAAGAGTTCTTCTTTTAGATGGAGAACCTATGGGTGTGGTTAACAGAGTTCCTCAAAAAGGAGAGTTCAAGGCAAACTTACATTTGGGCGGGAAAGCCTTCAAAACATCCCTTACAAAAAAAGAAAAAATTATTTGCAAAAGGTTATCCAAAACATTAAAAAAATCTAAGCTATTCTTTGTTGGAATCGATATTATTAACGAAAAACTCACTGAAATTAATGTAACTTCACCAACAGGGATTGTTCAACTGGAAGAGTTGTANAAAACTGACTTTTGTAAAGTTTTTTGGGATAAGCTTTNTAGTTTGTANTAATTTATCAATTTTTCCAAAGTGATTTCGGTATACTGTNAATCATTTTACAATGCATATCTTCTTCATCCTTNGATAATTGAATNANTAAGTTAGTTTTATTCGAAAAATCTGTAAGGTTTTCGTTCTGAGGCCCCTGTTTGTTCGANAAAATTANTCTTCCTTGTTTACCACCAATGAGTTCGACATAAACTTTGAGAAGAAGGAAGCAATCTGTAAGTGCACCATGCTTTTCTCTTGATTCTAATCCTATATCAAAACGTCGGCATAGTGCATTTAAGTTATTTTTACTNCCAGGAAATTTCTTTTTTGCCATCTCTAAAGTACAAATTGAATCTTCAGTTTTTATTTTATTATTGTTAGTTCTTTCAAGGCTTTTATTGATCATATTCAAATCAAATTGTGCATTATGAATAATAAGTGGAGAGTTATTCACAAAATCAATAAATTCATCAATTGAGTTGTCGAAAGTTTCGAATTTATCAAGGAAATCATTGTTTAAACCGTGAATTTCTTCTGCTTGCTTATTTATTANAATGTTATCTGGGTTATAATACTTGTGGAATTTTTTGCCTGTATAAGAATCACCAATTATTTCTAAGCAAGCTACTTCTATAATCCTATCATCATTGAAATCTAAACCAGTCGTTTCAGTATCAAGAATTAACCTTCTCATAATAAGTTACTATTTGGGTCTCCATTTTAATTTATCAATTACAGGTTGGATTTGATCTAGACTTTTGTAGTGTATAGACATACTACCGGAATTATTGTTTTTATGAGCTATAATGACTTTAAGTCCAAGCAAATTAGTCAGCTCCCTCTCTAAATAGTCTATATTAGCATTGTTATGCTGGCTGTTTTGAGCTGTAGATGGATTGCTGCTTGATGATTTTTTAAATTTGTTTACTTCTCTCTCAGTTTGTCTGACATTCAAGTCATCATCAATTATCTTGTTTGCTACTTCTTTAGCTTGTTCTTCTGTAAGCGGAATCAGTGTTCTAGCATGTCCGAAAGAGATATCACCGTTAATTATGTGTCGTTTTACAAATTTTGGCAGAGATAGTAACCTTAGAACATTTGCAATATGACTCCTGCTTTTTCCAAGTTGTTCAGATAGTTTTTCTTGTGTGTATTGGAAGGTATTCATAAGAGTTCTATAGCCGTCTGCTTCTTCAATGATATTTAGATCCGATCTTTGAAGATTTTCTATCATCGCAACGCCAAGCGCAGTTTCATCATCGAATTCTCTTATGATTACTGGTACTTCATGAAGTTTTGCAAGTTGTGATGCTCTCCATCTTCTTTCGCCGGCTATTATTTCATAACTTGTTCCTTTGTTAGTAAGTGGTCTAACTAATATTGGTTGTAGTATACCATTCGATCTTATTGACTCGGCCAATTCTTCTAATTCTCCTAAATCAAAATTCTTTCTAGGTTGAAATTTGCCTGAGACAAGATTTTGTATTGGCAACATAGACTCTGTTGAGGAATCCTTGGGTTTAAAATTTATTTGATTAATTGAATTTTTGTTTGAAATACTTGGCTTCTTTATGTTAGTGCCGCCGACTTTTTTATCAAAGTTATATTTGTTTTGAATTTTTTCCTTGATAACTTGTGACAACTCATCATCCTTTGATAATAGAGTTGATAAACCCATTCCAAGCCTTTTCCTTATCGGTTTTTTATTTTTTTTCTC
>PARN01000036.1 GCA_002711515.1 Rickettsiales bacterium
ATTATCGTTTTATCTAACGGGGAAATTTATTTGCAGCATACAATTCCTACAAACGCTTTAAGATTTCTATCTATTGATGCTGTTGAAAAAGCTAATTCTGGTCATCCTGGCATGCCTATGGGTATGGCGGATGTAGCTACAGTTTTATTTAAATACCACCTGAGGTTTAATCCTAAAAATCCAGATTGGATTAACAGAGACAGATTTATTTTATCTGCAGGTCATGGCTCCATGCTTCTTTATGCTATTTCTTATTTGGTTGGTTATAAAGATTGTTCATTAACTCAAATCAAAAAATTCAGACAACTAGGTAGTAAAACTGCTGGTCACCCAGAATATGGACTTCTTAAAAGTATCGAGACAACCACTGGTCCACTGGGTCAAGGTTTAGCCAACGGTGTAGGTATGGCTATAGCGGAAAAAACACTTAATGCTAAATTTGGAAATATAATTAACCACAAAACATGGGTAGTAGTTGGAGATGGTTGCCTTATGGAAGGAATCTCTCAGGAAGCAATATCTCTTGCTGGACATTTAAATCTTAGCAAACTTATTGTGTTATACGATAACAACAAAATTTCAATTGATGGACCAACTAGCTTAACATGTTCAGATAATCAAAAACAAAGGTTTGAAGCCAGTAATTGGAATACACTGACTGTTGATGGTCATGACTTCAACAGTATAGAAAAAGGAGTTTCTAGATCTTTAAAATCGAATAAACCAACATTAATTATTTGTAACACAAAAATTGGATTTGGATCGCCAAATAAATCAGGAAAAGAATCATCTCATGGATCACCATTAGGAAAAACTGAATCTATCTTGACAAAGAAAGAGCTGGATTGGCATCATAAAGACTTTTTCATACCCGATAAAATAAAAAAAAAATGGAGGAATTTAGGAGACAAAGGGAAGAAGAAAAGACAAAATTGGGTTGAAAAATACGCTAAAACTAAAATTTACAAACTTTTACTGAGAGAAGTTTCTGAAAGTAAGATTCACAGAAATAATCTTACAACAAATTTTTTAGAAAATATTGTTAATCAGAATATTCAAGAAGCTACAAGAAAATCTTCACAGAATGTGATAGAGTTTTTATCCGAAAATCTAGTTAAAAATTTTATTGGTGGTTCAGCGGATTTAACTGGTTCTAACCTCACAAAAACAAAATTTTCGGTAGCTGGGAAAAAGAAAATTAATTATATCCACTATGGAGTCAGAGAACATTTAATGGCTGGAGCAATGAATGGTATAGCTGTGCACGGAGGATTTATTCCATATGGTGGAACTTTCCTTGTTTTTTCTGATTATTGTAAAAATGCTATCAGGTTGTCAGCAATGATGAAAAAAAGAGTTATCTATATTTTAACTCATGATTCTATCGGACTTGGTGAAGATGGACCTACTCATCAACCAATAGAACACTTGGCTGGTTTGAGAGCGATACCAAATCTGCTAGTACTGAGACCATGTGATGCCATCGAAACATATGAGGCTTGGGAAATTGCAATTAATAGTATCAACGCACCTTCAGCAATAATTCTTTCAAGGCAGAATTTACCACTTCTGAGAAGAAAAGTAAAAATTAATTTATCGTCAAATGGTGGGTATGTTTTAAATTCAAATAAAAAAGCAAGCATAACATTTATTGCAACTGGCTCTGAAGTTTCAATTGCAAAAGAAACTCAAGAATTACTTAAAAAAAATAATATATATTCTAACTTAGTTTCTATGCCTTCAATTGAGATTTTTAATAATAAAAATAAAAAATACGTAGAAAGAGTACTTGGTAAACAACCAAGAATTGTTATTGAAGCTGGTTCAAGCTATAGTTGGCATAAATTTATCAGAGAAGATGACATGGCCTATACAATTGATAGCTTTGGTGAGTCTGGAAAAGGAGCAGAATTATTTAAATACTATGGTTTTAATGCTCAAAAAATAGCATTACAAATAAAGAAAAAATATTTCAAGTGATTACATTAAAAAAGAAATTCTCAGATTTAAACAATTTTATTTTTAATAAAACTGTAATAGTTAGGGTTGACTTAAATCTACCAACCCACGATGATAAATTTATAGATATTACAAGGCTTGAAAAGATAAAACCAACAATAGATTTTTTACTAAAAAATCAAGCTAAAATCCTCCTAATTTCCCATTTTGGTAGGCCTCAAGGCGATAAAAATATTGAATTCTCAATGAAAAATTTAATCCCAGAAATTAATAAAGTTCTTGGTAAAGAAATCTTTTTTTTAGCAGAATCATTAAAAAATTTAAAAAGAGACAAAATTAATAAGTTTTTTGAAAAAAATAAAATTATTTTATTAGAAAACTTAAGATTTTATCCTGAAGAAGAGAAGAATGACGAAACGTTCTCAAAAAAACTTGCTTCATTTGGAGATATTTATGTCAATGAGTGCTTTTCAGTTTCCCATAGATCACATTCATCAATCATTGGTATACCAAAGTTTTTACCTTCTTTCCCAGGAATGCTTTTAGAATTAGAAATTTATAATCTTAAGAATCTTATTACATCAAACAATCTTTCTTCAAGTGTGGCACTATTCGGTGGATCAAAAATTTCAACAAAACTGAAGATTATTGAATTCTATTTGAAAAAATTTGGAAAGGTAATTATTGGAGGAGCAATGGCACATACCTTTTTAAAAGCAATGGGCAATCAAATAGGATCATCTATTTACGAAAAATCAATGCTTAAAACATCAGAAAAACTACTTGCCGAATACCCTGAAAAATTTTCTTTACCTGTTGACGCTATTGTTATGAACAAAAAAAATACTGTTCCTGCTGTAAGAGGAATTGAGGAAATAGAAAAAAATGATAAGATTTTTGATATTGGACCAAAAACTAGAATGAAATTTTTTAATCTTATATCTGAAGCAGATAAACTTCTTTGGAATGGTCCACTGGGGTATTACGAGGAAAAACCATTTGATGAAGGAACAGCCTTTGTTGCTAAAGCTGTTAAAAACAATAAAAATAAAAATTTCTTTTCCGTGGCTGGTGGAGGTGATACGATTTCTGTGTTAAAACAATGCAATGCTTACGACTTTTTTTCCTTCATATCGACCGGCGGAGGTGCCTTTCTTGAATTTATTGAAGGAGGCGGTCTTCCAGGTCTAGATAGTTTAAATGAGTAAATGTTTATGAAAAAAGAAGAATTAAATAAAGTTTGTAAAAAACTTTCTGATCCACCAAAAGGAATTTTAGCTGCTGATGAAAGCACAAATACAATAAAAAAAAGATTTGATCAAATTGGGGTTGAATCAAACTTTGAAAATAGAAGAAAATACAGAGAACTTTTATTCAAAACTGAAAGTTTAAGTAATTTTATAAGTGGAGTAATTCTTTACGAAGAAACTCTGAGGCAGAAAACAAGTGATAACGTTCTATTCCCAAAGTTTTTAATGGATAATGGCATAGCACCAGGTATTAAGGTAGATACAGGTGCAATTCCAATTCTTTCAGATACAAGTGAAAAAATTACCCAAGGACTTGATGGGTTATCAGATAGATTGCAAGAATATTCTGACCTTGGAGCAATTTTTACAAAATGGCGTGCTATAATTGATATTGATAAAGATAAAAATATTCCTTCTGATTATTCGATAGATTGTAATGCTTTCATTTTAGGGCGATACGCAAGAATTGTTCAAGAAAGTGGAATGGTACCAATTGTTGAGCCAGAGGTAATAATGGATGGCAAACATACAATTCATGATTGTTATGAAATTACATCAAAAACACTAAAAAAAGTGTTTGAGCAACTATCGGTGCACAAAGTATATCTTGGAGGAATTTTACTAAAACCAAACATGGTGATTTCTGGAAGCAATTGTCCTGAACAAGCATCAGTAAATGAAGTTGCTAGTATGACCTTAAAATGTCTAAAAGAAAATGTACCAGAAGAAGTCCCTGGAATTGTTTTTTTGTCTGGTGGCCAAAGCAATGAACTTGCCACAAATCATTTAAATGAAATGAATAAAATTAAGAATAATTCATCATGGAATTTAAGTTTCTCATACGGTAGAGCACTTCAACAACCTTCACTCAATTTATGGAAAGGTAAAGAAGAAAAAATAGTTGATTCACAACTTGCTCTAATTAAAAGAAGTAAGCATAATTCAAATGCAACACTTGGATCATATTCTTCTGATCATGAAAATGCTTGAGTATGGAAAATGTAATTAAGATTGCGCCATCAATTTTATCTGCTGATTTTGCGAATTTAGGAAAAGAAATTCAACTTCTTGATGATTCTGGATGTGATTATATTCATATTGATATCATGGATGGTCATTTCGTACCTAACTTGACTATAGGACCAGATGTAATTAGCTCAATCAGAAATTTGACAAAAAAAATATTTGATGTTCATCTGATGATTGATCCAGTTAAAGAGTTCATACCAAATTTTATAAATGCTGGTGCAGATATAATTACTATTCATCATGAAATTGGAGAAGATGTTTTTGAATGCATTGAACTAATAAAAAAGTTTGGGAAAAAAGCTGGGATTTCTATAAAACCGAAGACTGATGCAAATGAAATAGAAAAATATTTAGATTTAGTTGATCTCATATTAATAATGACAGTAGAGCCAGGGTTTGGCGGACAAAAATTTATTACAAGTCAAATTAACAAAATAAAAGAAATAAAAAAAATAGTCTCTAACAAAAAAATTGAAATTGAAGTTGACGGAGGTATAAATGAAATAACAGCAAAACAAGTTATAGATGCTGGTGCTAACGTTTTAGTTTCTGGCTCTACAATTTTCAAATACAAAGATTATGCAGAGATTATTGAAGTTTTAAGAGGTAAATGACTTTAAAGAAATTATTNTTTTTCATATTTTTTTTAGCTGNAACAGCTGTTAATTCAAGCGAAGGTATATTTGTAGGTGCTGAATACCCNAGTAAAAAATCAATTCCAAGTGTTATAATTTTACCAGGTACGGTTCTAGCTAATGAAAGTGTTGAAATTACTACTGTTGTTTCTGAGAAAATAAANACTATTCATTTTGAAGAGGGAAGTTTNGTAAAAAAAAATCAGTTACTTGTAGAGTTAATCGATAAAGAAGAAAAAGCCNTCTTAAATCAAAGTATTGTTGAATTAGAGGAAGCAAAATTAAACTATGAAAGAGCATTAAAACTCTCTGAGAAAGGAAATATTTCACAAGCAGTTTTAGACAATAGATTGATGATTAAAAATAGACTGGAATCTAAAGTTGAAGAGGCCAGAGCAAAAATAGATGATCTAAAAATTAGAGCACCTTTNGATGGTTATACAAGTGTAAGAAACTTTAGTAAAGGTGCCTTACTTAAACCTGGTGATGTTATTACAAATCTTTACGATATTGATAGCCTAAAAATTCAAGGTTTTGTTTCTGAGAGTTATGCNTCAAAAATTAATAATAATTTAAAAATTTTTGTTGATGTTAATCAGGGTNTTAAGACTTCTATTGAAGGTATTTTAATTGTTGTTGATCCGCTTATAAATAAAAGTACAAGAACATTTGAGGTAATAGGTAAAATAGAAAATAACAAAAAAATTCTTAAACCNGGGATGATGGTTAACTTTAAAATTCCTTTGGGATCAAGAATAGCAAAACTTGTTAAAGAAGGAGCTGTATTCAATGAAGACGATATTTCTTTTGTCTATGTAATTGAAAATAATATTGTAAAAAAAAAGCAAATCAAGATTGGTTCAAGGCAAGACGGAATGGTAGAAATTATCCAAGGTGTAAATCTCAAAGATTTAGTTATTTACGAGGGAATAAATAAAATTAAAGAAAACTCAAAAGTAAGAATTAAATGAACTTCTCAGAAACTTTTATAANAAAGCCTGTTTTTTGCACAGTACTATCAGGTTTTCTAATAATCTTAGGTTTCCTTTCACTAAACAAACTGCCTTTAAGACAATTTCCAGATATTGAAAGGTCAGAAATTACTATAGACACCTTGTATCCAGGTGCGGCGTCATCAGTTGTTGAAACAAAAATAACTGAAATTATAGAGGGACAAATTAGCGGAATAGATGGAATTGAGTCGATCTCTTCAGTAAGTAGAGACGGAAGGTCTAAGGTAACAATAGAATTTATTGCAGATAANGATATTAATGAGGCTGCAAATGANGTTAGAGATGCCGTCTCAAGAATTGTTGAAAGTCTTCCAAAGGATTCCGAGTCTCCGGAAATTTCGAAAATAGATTCAGATACTAATGCGGTTATGTGGCTAAATCTTACATCAGACGATATTAATCAACTAGAGTTAACAGATTATGCAGAACGCTATCTAATTGATAGATTATCCGTCTTGCCAGGGGTAGCTAAAGTAAGAATATCAGGAGGGAAAAAAAAATCGCTAAGAATTTGGGTTGACCCAAATCTACTTTCTCAATACGCAGTTTCAGTAATAGATATTGAACAAAAATTATTGGAAGAGAATGTGGAGATTCCAGCAGGAAGATTAGAGTCGAAAATTAGAGATTTTACGGTAAAACTTGAAAGTGGTTTTTCTAAAGTTGAAGATTTTGAAAATTTAGTACTAAAAAAAGGTGAGGATAATTCTTTTGTCAAACTAAAAGATGTAGCAAAAATTGAAATTGGTCCAGAGGAAACAAGACAAATTTTTAGAGGAAATGCAGAAGAAATGATTGGACTTGGGATACTCAAACAAACAAATGCAAATCTTATCGATGTAACTAATGGAGTAAAAAAAGAATTTAAAAATATTGTAAAAGAATTACCAGAAAATATTAAAATCTATCAAAGTTATGACACTTCATTATTTGTTTCTGAGGCTTTAAATGAAGTAGTTTTTACTCTTTGTTTTGCTGTTTTACTNGTAACCATAATAATTCTTTTTTTCTTGAGGAATCTAAAAAGNACTTTAATACCTTTGATAACTGTTCCAATTTCAATAATGTCCACTTTTATTTTTTTGAATGTACTCGGTTATTCACTTAACCTAATCACTCTTCTAGCCTTAGTATTATGTACAGGACTTGTGATTGATGATTCAATTGTAATGCTGGAAAATATTCATAANAAAATTGAATCTGGGATGAATAAATATGAAGCATCAATTCAAGGATCAAAAGAAGTTTTNTTTGCTATAGTTTCTACCTCAGTTGTTTTGATAAGTATTTTCTCACCTATTGTATTNCTAGAGGGGGATACAGCTAAACTNTTTGAGGAGCTAGCNGCAACAATTATTGGGGCAGTTTTTTTCTCAACAATTGTTTCACTCTCATTAACACCGATGCTTTGTTCAAAAATACTAAGTATTTCAAATAAAAAAAATATATCAAAAAAAAAGTTTTTCGAAGATTTNTATATTAAAATTTTAAATTTTTCTTTAGGTAAAAAAGTTTTAAATTTTTCAGTTATCNTTTTGACTAGTTTTTCGATTTTCATATTTTATAAAAAAATACCAAAAGAGCTAGCTCCCAAAGAAGATAGAGGAGTTTTTATTATGGTAATGGAGTCTCCTGATGGAAGTACATTTGACAATACAGTAAATCAAATGCTTGTGCTCGAAAATAAACTAATGAAATTAAATGAATCAAATGAAGCAAAAAGAATTCTTTTACGAGTACCTAGAAGTTTCTCTGGAACAGAAAATTTTAGTGATGGTTTGGGAATCATAGTTCTGAACCATTGGAGTGAACGAAGAGCTATATGGAAAATCATAGATGATTTCAAGAAAGTCTCATCACAAATATCTGACTCAAAGGTNATAATTTTCCCTCCGAGGGGACTTGGTCAAAGAAGATCAGGTCAGGAACTTCAATTTGTAATTTCAGGTGATAATTATACAGATATTCTTAATAATATGAATATTATATTAAACGAAATTAGTAAAAGTGATAAATTTCTTTTTTCACGCATAGACTACAAAAGTAATAGACCTCAAGTAAAAGTCGATATAAACAAATATAAAGCTTCTAATCTTGCAATATCAAATTCAGAGATTGGACGAACTCTTGAAATACTTTTGGCTGGAAGAAAGATTAACACCTTTATTCAAGATGGTGAAGAATACTATGTAATAATTCAGGCAAAAAAAAATAATAGAAAACAAATTGAGGATATAGGTAATTTTGAAGTTAAAACTAAAGATGGCAATTTTGTAAGACTTGACAACCTTCTAACCTTTAAAGAAGTTGCTGAGGCAAAAGAACTAAATAGATATAATAAAATGAGATCTATAACATTAAGTGCTGGTCTNAAAAANGGTTATTCANTNGGNNANGCTATNNATTNTCTTGAANNNATTTCNNANANNAAANTANANGGNAANNNCAANATNGANTTCAANGGACANAGNAAAGAATATAAAAAATCAAGTAAACAATTTTATTTTCTTTTTTCAATATCCCTTCTGTTCGCATATCTGGTGTTATGTGCACAGTTTGAAAGTTTCAAATTTCCTTTAATTATTATGTTATCGGTTCCTCTTACTTTAATCTCTCCTTTTTTGGCAATTTTTATTTTTAAAAATTCTATAAATATTTTTAGCCAGATTGGAGTAATAATTTTGATGGGTATAGCAGCTAAAAATGGTATCTTGATTGTTGAGTTTGCTAAACAACTTAAAACTAAAGGTATGAATTCTTACGATGCACTTATCAGTTCATGTAGAAAAAGATTTAGACCTATTATCATGACTGGTTTGTCGACAGTTGTAGGAATCATCCCGTTAGTGATAGGTTCAGGTGCTGGCTTTGAATCAAGACTTACAATAGGGTTAGTTTTAATTTCTGGGATTATTTTTTCTATTTTTTTGACTCTTTTTATCACTCCATTTTTTTATAAGATTATTGATAATGATTAATTACTTTTCACATATTTGAAGTTGCTTTCATTGAAAAAGCTTTCATCAATTTCAAAATCATGGAGTTTTAAGGAATAAAATTCATCAAACCACTTTTGAATTTTCTTACGAATGTTCTTATCATAATCTAAATTTAAAGCTTGGGTTGAAGTTTTCTTGTACTTAATAATTTTACCATTTCTAACTATTTCTTCTCCATCTTTAAAAACATATTTTGCTTTACTAAACATCTTATCGATTGATTTTTTGGGGTCATAAACAGAAATATCTGCTTTGCATCCAACTTTTAATGAGCCCCTGTCTTTTAATCCTAGGATTTTTGCAGGGGCAGCTCTTGTCATGATCGCTATGTCGTAAAGCGAATATGTTCTCTTTAAATATTTTAAGTCTGAAATCTCACTTGCCTCTTTGTTAATATAACTGATATTCGCATCTCTAAAATCTTTATCCATTAAAAGTCTAATTAACTTTGGATAGGAAGTAAATGGAGCTCCATTTGGATGATCTGTTGTTAAAAAAACTCTCCAGGGATCATCAATCATCAAAAAAAGTTCAAGTCCAATAGCCCATTGTAATGCGTTAACAAAGTTTTTTGCTTTATATTCGTAAGGAACCACCCCACCTCCTCCATCCTCCAATTCTGACAAAATCCATTTGTCAGGATTTGCATAGGATTTTGCTTGGTTTTGTTTCCAAATATCAGATGAAATGGTCATCGTGGGCTCAAACATAATTTGCCCCACATCTACAGAGATATTCTTATTCTTTTTTACAGCATCTGCTAATTTTTGGGCACCTGAAGAAAATCCTTTTTTACCCTTTGAATCATATCCATAAAATTGTACATGTGCTAAATGCATTCTTCTCCCTTGAGATCCTTTAATGGTCTCTAAAATAGATTCTATATTTCCTGCAATACCAAGATTATTGCAATGAACATGAACAGGGTGAGGAATCTTTAAACTTTCGTTAGCAATGTTTAAAGCTTGAAGAATTTGTCTGGAACTAACTCCATAAGCAGGAACAATATCATCAAACTTAAATGATTCAGCATCTCCTCCATTTTTGAAAAACTCTGAGCCACCAGCGTTAATAACTTTCAGTCCTAAACATTTAGAGGAGTTCAGTGTCCATGCAACGTAATCATTAACAAATGACTGTCCTTTTTTTTTACTCAAAGCTTCAAGTAGAAAATTATCATTTCCTACGATTCCCAGGCCGCCTTTATCAATCATAGGTATTTTTTCTAACTCCAACTGAGTGAGGAAAGAATTTACAGGAAGAATAGCTGGTTCAATGACTGTTGTAAAACCCATTTCAGCATACCTATATCCGGTACCCTCTGATGTCCACCTTGAATTAAATGATGGGAGGGTTTTTTTTCTACCAAGATTTTTTTGGATGAAATTTGAATGTATTTCCGGTGATAGCAATCTTGCATTATTTACGTTGCCTCCTGCGATATGGGAATGAATATCAATTGCCCCTGCCATGACAATCATTCCATCAACGTCATATGAATGGCTATAAGATGACTTTTCAGATTTTTTGGGATCTACAATAATACCATCTTTAACAAATATATCTTGTTTTCTATTTTCAATATTTTGTGATGGGTCAAAGATAATTCCATTTATAATCTTAAATTTCATTTTGCACTTTTTTAATAATAGTAGTATTAAATATAAAAATATATATCTTTAAAATTGATTAAATTATACATATATATATTAATATCAAATAAAAATAGCTATGGATTCAATAATTACAAAGAAAAATCTTAAAGAACTTGAAGAACACAAAGTAACCAGAGAAGAAGCAGAAAAGGCTGTAAAAACACTGATCAAATGGGCAGGAGATGACCCTGAAAGAGAAGGTTTAAAAGATACTCCTAAGAGAGTTGTAAATGCCTACGAAGAATTTTTCGCAGGATACAAAGAATCTGCTAAAGACGTTCTATCTCGAACCTTTGAGGATGTGCAAGGATATAAGGATATTGTAATGCTGAAAGACATCAACTTCAACTCTCACTGTGAACATCACATGGTCCCAATCATTGGAAAGGTTCATCTTGCTTACACCCCAACTGAAAAGGTTGTTGGTATCTCTAAACTAGCAAGAGCCGTTGATATTTATGCAAAAAGACTTCAGACCCAAGAAACCATGACTCAACAAGTCGCAAAATGTATCCAAACAACCCTGAATCCATCAGGTGTAGCTGTATACATAGAAGCATTGCATCAATGTATGACCACCAGAGGTGTTAGTAAACCGAATGTTTCTACAATTACAAGTTGTTTTTTAGGTGAATTCAAAAATAATCAAGAATTAAGACAAAGATTCACTGATTATATAAGAAATTAATGAACATAGACTTTGAAAAAAGAAAATCTGTCTACGAAGTTGAAGAAGGCTCCTCGCTACAACCTAAATTTGATGAAAAAGGGTTAATTCCAGTTATTACTGTTGGTATTAAGGATAACGATATCCTCATGCACGGCTATATGAATGAAAAAGCATTCAAACTTTCAATTGAAACAAAAAAGGCACATTATTGGTCAAGAAGTAGGCAAACCATATGGAAAAAAGGCGAAATAAGTGGACTTACCCAAAATATCAGAAGGATAAAAATAGATGACGACCAAGATTCTGTTATATTCTATGTTGAACTGGAAGGTCTTGAAGCAAGTTGCCATGTCGGCTATAAATCATGTTTTTACAGAGAAATCGATCTAAAAAGAATGTCCGAAAAGCCCAAATTAGTATTTACTGAAACAAAAAAAACCTTCGACCCTAAAAAAGTATATGGCGATATACCTAATCCAACGAAGTTATAACAAAAAATATTTTGAAATTAGTGTTTAACTTGGTAAAATCCAAGCTTATATAATCAAGGAGGAAATTAATGGACGCTTCAGTTCTAAATTATACAGTCAACGATAATGTTGGTGAATTCTTAAATAAAACAAAAAAACTTTATATCAACGGAAAATGGGTTGAACCAGCTTCTGGAAAAACCTTTGATGTTGAAGACCCTGCTACTGGAAAAAAAATAGCCACCTGTGCAGCTGGTGAAGAAGAAGATGTTAACTTAGCAGTTTCAGCGGCTAGGAAATGTTTTGATTCAGGCAAATGGGGAAAAATTCCACCAAATGAGAAAGGCAAAATCATTTGGAAAATAGCTGATTTAATAGATAAACATACTGAAGAATTAGCTCAGTTAGAATCGCTAGATAATGGCAAGCCCGTTGCCATCGCAACTGGTGCAGACGTTGCACTATCCTCTGATATCTTCAGATATATGGCAGGTTGGGCAACAAAAATAGAAGGAGAAACTATTCCTATATCTGTGCCATACACACCAGGTGCTCAATATCATAGTTATACTTTAAGAGAACCAGTTGGGGTTGTTGCTCAGATAATTCCTTGGAATTTTCCCCTTTTAATGGCAGCATGGAAATTATCTGTTGCTCTTGCAGCTGGGTGTACGATAGTTTTAAAACCAGCTGAACAAACACCTCTATCAGCGTTGAGGTTAACTGAAATTATTAATGATGCCGGTCTTCTTCCTGAAGGTGTGCTAAACGTGATTACCGGATTTGGTGAACAAGCTGGAGCACCTCTTGCAGCTCATCCACATGTCGATAAGGTTGCCTTTACTGGATCAACTGAAGTAGGAAAGCTAATTACAAAAGCATCTGCTGGAAATCTAAAAAAAGTATCACTGGAATTGGGTGGTAAATCTCCGACTATTATTTTTCCGGATGCAGATATAGATGCAGCGATTGCTGGAGCAGCTTCTGCTATCTTCTTTAATCACGGTCAATGTTGTTGTGCGGGATCAAGATTAATGGCACACGAAAAAGTTTTTGATAAAGTAACAGAAGGTATTTCAAAAATTGCTTCAAACATAAAGGTTGGTCCAGGTATGGACGCATCTAGTGAGATGGGGCCACTTGTTTCAAATGAACAATTTGAGAAAGTTTCTGGTTATATTGAAGCAGGAAAATCTGACGGAGGTGAAATTGTTGCTGGAGGAAAATATGATAATTCTTCAGGTGGTCATTTCGTTCATCCAACAGTTTTTGCGAAAACAAATGCTGATATGTCAATTGTCAAAGAAGAAATCTTTGGTCCAGTACTCTGTGCACAACCCTTTAACGATCAAGATTTAGACAAGATTGCAGATGCTGCAAATAACACAACTTTTGGTCTTGCAGCAAGTGTTTGGAGTCAAAACATTAGTACTGCCCATAAGCTTGCGGCAAAAATCAGAGCCGGGACAGTATGGATAAATTGTCATAATATTTTTGACGCATCACTGCCATTTGGAGGTTATAAAGAATCTGGTTGGGGTAGAGAAATGGGTCATGAAGTCCTAAAAAACTATACAGAACTTAAAGCAGTTACTGTTAACCTCTAGGTTTATTTCATTTTAGCCAGGTCTTAACGCCTGGCTACACCTCCGCATGGAAAAATCAGATACAAGTAAAGATTTTCGTAAACTTGTTAAAGCTAGTAACAAATTAAGCTACACCCTTTCCCTTTTAGTATTAATTACATATTTCTCATTTATCTTAATTATTGGGTTCGCACCAGAATTATTTGAAATCTATGTTTTTAATTCATCAATTACATTTGGTATTGCTTTAGGTTTAGGAATCATAATATTCTCAATTATCCTTACATTTGTATACGTTATTATATCAAATCTCTATCTTGACAAATTAAAAGAAAAAATTCGACAATGAAATATATTTACCTTTTTTTTGTTTATATTCTTTTACCTAACCTTTCATTTTCAATGGAAGTTGGGAGTAAAAATTATGCTGCATTAATATTTTCGTTATTTGTGATNGTAACGCTACTGATTACATATTTTGCATCAAAAAAAACTAATGATAAAACAAATTATTATGCNGCAGGAGAAAAGATTTCTGGACTTCAAAATGGNCTTGCTATTGCTGGTGATTATATGTCAGCAGCNTCTTTNCTNGGGATCTCNGGCTTAGTTTTCTTTTCGGGTTTTGACGGCTTAATTTANTCTATTGGATTTCTAGTTGGTTGGCCAATAATTCTTTTTCTNATCGCTGAAAAATTGAAAAATTTGGGTAAATTTACTTTCGCTGACGTGACAGCTATAAGATTACAACAATCAAGAATCAGAATTCTATCGGCCTTTGGAACGTTATTGACTGTTATTTTATATTTGATTGCACAGATGGTTGGAGCTGGTTCACTCATTCAAATCTTATTTGAACTTCCTTATCATTTTGCAATCTGGTTTGTGGGAATCTTAATGGTTGTATATGTAAGTTTTGGAGGAATGATTGCTACAACTTGGGTACAGATAATCAAAGCCCTTCTTTTAATTTTTGGTGCTACTTTTCTAGCTTTTTTTGTTTTGCAAGANTATTCTTTTAGTCTTAATAAACTTTTAATTGCGGCTACAAATATTCATGAAAGTAAAGATTCAATTTTATTTCCTGGAAAATTAATAAATGATCCAATTTCTGCTATCTCATTAGGAATAGCTTTAATATTAGGAACTGCCGGGCTTCCACATATCTTAATGAGATTTTTTACGGTTCCAGACGGAAAAACCGCTAGAATATCAGCACTCTACGCAACATCTTTTATTGGATACTTTTACATCCTGACGTTCATAATAGGATTTGGAGCTATAGTTTATTTAAGTAGTAATTCCNTATACCTTGATTCTGAAAATAAATTAATTGGGTCCAATAATATGGCNGCAATTCATTTGTCTCACGCAATAGGAGGAGATTTATTCCTAGGGTTTATATCTGCTGTTGCATTTGCAACAATATTAGCAGTTGTCTCTGGTCTTACACTTGCAGGTGCATCCGCTATTGGNAGAGATCTTTACGTTTATGTATTTAATAATGGTAAGGCAAATGAAAAAAAAGAATTATTAGTTTCCAAAATTTCNTCCGTTATAATTGGTATACTTGCAATCTTCTTAGGAATCCTATTTCAAGGACAAAATGTTGCGTTTATGGTTGGTCTTGCATTTGCTGTAGCTGCNAGTGCTAACTTTCCAATCCTATATTTATCTATAACTTGGAAAGGATTGACTACTAATGGTGCATTTTATGGTGGTTTTATTGGTTTAATTAGTGCAGTTATCTTAGTTGTTCTTGGTCCAACTATTTGGGTTGATATTTTGGGGTTTAATGAAGCAGTTTTCCCTTATAAATATCCTGCAATTTTCTCGGTACCAATTTCTTTTTTATCAATAGTAATAATATCCAAACTTGATAAAAATAGTTTATCAGAGACTCATAAAAAAAACTTTGATAAGCTAGTTAAGCAATCATACTTAGGAAAGAATTAGTTGCTTTTTTTTGATATCGATAACCCTTCTCCTTCAGAAATAAAGGAATGGATGGAAAAAAATGAACTATCAGTTAATACGGCTGCTCGGAATCTTGGGATAAGCAAAAGACAATTTTCTAGGTTTCTCTCNGGTGAAACTAATGCCAAGAGAATACACTCTTTAGCTATGCAAATGATATGGNTAATTAATGAGAATAAACGAAGAGTGGTAGATGAAAGTAAAAAAAATAAGACCTCCAAAAGAATTTCTATACCAATTAAGTAAAGTTANTCTTTAAGTGCAAGGTAATTCATACGTTTATTTTCATTTCTCATTTTTTTTATGACATCTAAGACCAAACCACAAAAAAAACAAAGAAAAGCAATGACCATTATTAAACCAGATAGAATTGCAGAAGGAAGCTTTTCAACCAAACCAGTTTTGTAGAAATCATGAATAATAGGAATCCCTATATAAAATGACAAACTAATTAAAAAGATACTTAGAATAGAAAAAAAGAATAAAGGTTTCTCATCTTTAACAAGAATTAGGATTAATTTTAAAATTTTTATCCCATCTTTATATGTATTAAGTTTACTAAAAGATCCATGTGGTCTTTCCTTGTAATCACATTCAAATTCATCAATTCTTAAATTTTGCTCTAAGGCGTGAATTGTTAATTCAGCTTCTATTTCAAATTCAGATGAATTTTGAGGAAATGTTTTTACAAATCTTTTNGAAAATATTCTGAATCCTGAAAATATATCATCNATACCTTTGCCAAATATAAGTTTAACAAACTTCGAAAATAACTTATTACCAANTAAGTGACCTTTTCTGTAAGCTGTTGATTTTGTGTGAATTCTTTTTGCTACAAGCATATCATAATCTTGTTCTTCCATCTTTTTTAACATTGTTCTAACATTCGATATATCGTANGTATCGTCNCCATCTATCATTATATAAAAGTTCGCATCAATCCTATCCGAAAACATTCTTCTGACGACATTTCCTTTTCCTCGACGTTTTTCTATCCTTACCTCAGCACCATTTTTTTTTGAAATCTCTACAGATTTATCCGTTGAATCATTATCGTAAACAAAGACTTTTGCACCAGGNAGTTTTTTTTTAAANTCTCTNATTACTTTNTGTATTGTTGTTTCTTCGTTTAAACAGGGTATTTGGACAATTACTTTTTTTTTCATCAAACAAGAAACAGAAAAGTGTTAGATTTTTTATTGAATGAATCTAGCTTCATTCCTGGTATTTCNATCTTTAATATCTCGTTTATATTAGAAATGTTATTTTGAATTATTNTTCTNGCCATCATTCCTCTAAACTTTTTCACTAACATTCCAGGNTTAATAAGTGAGTTGTTTTTTTTTCTTTTAAAATCAAAGTTAACTATTTCTACATTTAATTTTGAAGTATTAATNGAATCAAAATATTCTTTTGAAGCAAGATTGAATAAATAATCCATTTTTTGGGTTTTCAATTCTTTATTTAAAGTTTCGGTTATTTCTNGAGTCCAATAATCATGTAAACTTGATTCAATNAGAGGTTNCATTTTTGTTCCCATTTCAAGTCTATATGGTGATATTTTATCCATAGGTTTCAATAAACCATAAAGTCCGGACAAAATCCTTAGTTTTTCTTGTGCAATATTTAAGTTTTTCTTATCTAATGATCTTACGGCCAAACCATCAAAAGTTCCCCCTGAAAATAAAAAAACTGCAGGCTTTTTTAAAATACTTGCATCGTCAAAATTTGAAAATCTTTCATAGTTTATGGAAGCCAAGCTATCACTTATATTCATAAGTGACTTCAAACCCGATTTATCTATATTCTTTAGGATATTAGTTAGATAATTTGTTTTTTCTATAAATAATGGTATTGAAGGGTTTAGTGGAATTTCTTCTGGTAGAACATTAAGATTCTTAGATGGTGAAATTATAATCATTTGCTAATGATATAATAAAAATAAATAAAAATTAAACTTTTATTTAATCATTGCCCATTGCCCGCTTTCTTGTCTACAAGCAGTATCGTAGACGTTAGATGGTGAACTCCTTTTATTTATNAAAATATGTTCAATAAGTCTACATTCTGGCGTACCATAATGTCCTTTAATCTTTATAACTCCACGGTTTCCACTTTTAGGATTTTTCCAATAACCGGTAGTGATTGATCTGTGGTTATCATTTTGCTCTAATGTTTTTAAAGCCTCGGTTTTNTAGAAGTAATAATCATCCTGACCAATAAAGTCCGACAAATATTTACCAATTATTAAACCAACTGATGAACCAATAGTAGTAGAAAATAAATCTCCATCAGATAGATGGTATCCAAGGTAACCNCCAGCTGCTGAAGAACTTGTTCTTACTNCATTTTCTCTATTCAAATCTGATAATGTGCAAGAACATAGAAAAAAAGAAATAAAGGAAAACTTTAGCCAGAATATTCTCATTTTAATATTTCTCCAATAGTCTGTTTCTATTATTNAAATTTTTTAAAGAANTAGAAAAATTAGAGTTATTCCTGAGTTCAATAGACTTTAAAGAGAATCTTTGTTCTGATAACTCTTTCTTAAAATTATTGATTAAATTAAGTTTGTTTGATTGAGCTTTAACAGATAATATTTCTGCATTATGAGCATTTATTGAATACGGTTCTTTGTACGCTAACGGAGATAAGTTCTGAATAGAATCAGGAACTAAACCAAGCGGCTCCATAAAACCAGAATCAAAAAGTTGTTTAGCAACATAACCAATTGATCCGCTTAATGTCAGGTATTGAAATGTATAACTTAAGCTTCTGATTGATGAATTGTTAATTCCCTTTGCTCCCTCACTTCCAAATACTTCACTAAATGCATTGGCTTTAACCGTCGATGACAAAGACGTAATAAATAGAATTGAGAATATAAATCTGATTAAAAACTGCATAATTATCTCTTTAACGACAATTTCTTAAAAATATTAAGTTTAAACTTAATTGTTTAACGAATATAAGTCTTCTATTACAAGAAGTTGTTCTTGTATTGGAAGATTGTAAAATTTATTTTTAGTAA
>PARN01000001.1 GCA_002711515.1 Rickettsiales bacterium
ATGATGGAAATGGTAGAAGCAGCGAGAATAATTGATCAAGCAACTAATTCTTCTTTGATTATACTTGACGAATTAGGTAGAGGAACATCTACCGAAGATGGGTTTGCAATTGCATATTCGATTTTAGAATACATTTGTAAGAAGATAAAATGCATCACACTCTTTGCTACACATTACAAGGAACTTTGTAAGATTAAAAAAAAATTTCCTCAAATTCATAATAAAACTTTAGAGATCAAGAAGTGGAATGAGGAGATTATTTTCCATTACAAAATAATTGATGGAATTTCTGAAGGATCATTTGGAATTCATGTTGCAAAATTAGCAGGGCTCGAAGAATCAATTATAACTAGAGCAAAAACAATTCTTTCTCATTTAAAAAAACAAAAATTAACTGAATTTCCTCAAGATAATTTAAAAGATATAAGTATTAACAAACAAGAAAGTAAAAATTCTAGAATTATAGACGAAATTAAGAAACTAGACCTTGATAATTTATCGCCAAAGGATTCGCTTGACTTACTCTACACCATAAAAAAAAATTATTTAGAAAATAAATGAAGAAAATCTATTTTAACCACTTCAGTGAAATAAATAAGTTAAAAAATAAATTTAAAAAACAACAATTAGAAAATCAAAAAAAATTTTTTAAAAATATTTCNGGTANATCNAATTGTATAGAAAATACAAAAACTGTCGATTCNCTTATTCAAAGCTTATTTAATTTACTAGGAAAAAAATCAAAACANAATCTGAAAGATTTGCTTATTTGTGCTGTAGGAGGATATGGACGAAAACAACTCGCACCTTTCTCTGANATNGACTTGCTTTTTATTTACAGACAAAAAGGTAATTTAATCCAAATTAAAAAGTTAATTCAGATAATCCTATACCCGCTTTGGGATCTCAAATTAAATGTTGGATATGCTGTAAGGTCATATAGGGAAGTAATTGAGTTTTCAAAAAAAGATCATGTTATTAAAACGTCAATGTTAGATGCAAGACTTGTTTGTGGCTCAAGTATTATTTTTAAAAATTTAATGAAAGATTATTTTGATTTTGTATCAAAGAATAGTAGGACTTTTTTGAGTGAAAAAATAAATGAACGAAACAATAAGATCAAACAAATTGGGTTTGATTATTTTAGGAATGAGCCGAATNTAAAAGAAGGTGAAGGGTCAATAAGAGACCTAAATCTTATNATCTGGAGTCTAAAAATATTTCAAATAAATAGAGAAAAGCANATTAACAAACATTTAGATTTTTTAAGCNCCGCTGAAAAAAAACAATTTAATAATGCCCAAAATTTCCTTTTAACAATAAGGTGTTTTCTNCATTATTTCAGNAAGAGACCCAATGAAAAATTAACTTTTGATTATCAACAAATAATTTCAGTCAAAATAAATCGAAAAAATTCAAACACAGTTTTGAATTCTCAGGTTGAAGACATGATGAGAAATTACTTTGAGCAAATAGCGATTACGAGAAATCTTGCAAAAATTATTTCAAATATTTTAGTCACAAACCTTAAGCAAAAGGTTGGTCTANAAAAGCCAACACAAAGCTTAAAAAAAATTAATTCGAGATTTATGAAAGGATTACTGAATAACTCATCCAACTTACATGATTTTAGAAAAATTTCTAGTAACATAAAAAGTTTAAAAAAAATTGATTTATTCACTAGTGAAAATTTAGAAATTTTTAAGAAAATCTTTTTTTCTCAAAATCAAAGAAAATTTATGGAACTTTATGACGTTGGAATTTTATCTAAAATAATNCCTGAGTTTCAAAGAATNAATTATTTAACTCAGTTTGATAGATATCANGCTTTGACNGTTGGGCAACACACTTTAAAAGCAATAAATATATTAAAGGAAATTAAAAAAAAGGGTAATGAGAAAAGTTATATTTTTTCGAAATTAGTTTTCTCAAAAAAATTTANTAAAAAACCATTGTTTTACGCAACATTACTTCACGATATTGGAAAAGGTTACAAAGGTGAGCATTCTGAAAAAGGAAAAATTTTGGCTAAAAAAATTTTGGCTAGATTAAATGAAAAAGAAGATGTTGTAGAAGATACAATTTGGTTNATAAAGAACCACCTCCTTATGAGTGAGATAGCTTTCAAAAAAGATATTGAGGATTATTCTGTAATTAAAATGTTATCAAAAAACATTTCTAATTTGAAAAGATTAAGATCTCTTTTTTTATTAACTGTAGCAGATATTTCCGCAGTCGATCAGGGAATTTGGAATCATTGGAAAGCGACATTATTGACAAGCCTGTTCAAAAAAGTAGAAGAAGAGATCTTATTACCAAACACATCGAAAAGCTTAAATAAAAAAATAATTTTGGTAAAAAACAAAGTCAAATCATTAAAGCCAAGAATAGACAAATCTGATTTTGAAANGTTTTCAAAAATCACTTATCCAAACTACTGGTTATTACAAAGNCCTAGCTCTATTTTATTTCAAATTCAGAGATTTTTCTTTAAGGGAAAGAAAAAAAAGAACTTTGATTTCCATTTAACAAAAATTGATGACAAAAATTTTTTTACACTTACAGTAGTCACAAATGACAGACCACTTCTTTTTCTTGATTTAATTTCAATTTTTATGTTAGAGAAAATTTCTATTTTTGAATCAAGAATTTTTACNCTAGATGATAAAACTGTAATTGANACATTTAAAGTTTCGATTATGCCNAACGTTTGTTTCTCAAAAAANGATTTTGAGGATAAGATTATTTCNTTGAAGAATAATATTGACGCAATTGGNAAAGGATTTAAACCGAGGGTTTCAGTCGATATGTTGCCTCANAAAAAAACTATAAGAGAAAAACTTGAAGTTAAAATTGATAATAAATCCTCTTCAACATATACAGTTTTAGAAGTAATAACCAATGATAGGCCAGGACTTTTGTATTTGATTTCAAATGTACTNATAAAAAACAAAATAATCATATCGATGGCAAAAATTTCAACAAATGGAGATTTTGTAGAAGACAGCTTTCACCTCAGAAACGAATATGGCTTAAAAATTGATAAAAGAAACATTCTAATAAAAATTGAACAAGAAATTAAATCAANACTTTTGATGAAGGAAAANAATGTTTGCTAAGGTTATATCTATTATTGGATCTNTAACTCTTATAAGTAGATTTTTAGGATATTTTAGGGATCTGTTAATTGCAAAAATGTTAGGCGCTGGACTAGTTTCAGATGCTTTTTTTATAGCTTTTAAATTACCTAACTTATTTAGAAGATTATTCGCTGAAGGCTCAATGAATTCTGCATTTATTCCAATAATTTCAGGAATTTCTCAAAATTTTGGAAAATCAAAGGCAGATGAATTTTTCTCAAAAATTTTTTCAGGTTTGCTAGTTATCCTTTTATTTTTAACCTTAATCGTTGAGATATTTATGCCAATTNTAATAAACTTAATTGCACCTGGTTTTTCGAGTAATCCAAATAAGTATAAATTAACAATTGATTTATCTAGATTAACTTTCCCTTTTGTTTTGTTTATTTGCCTTACATCNTTNGGAGGNGCTTTTCTGAATACANTAGGTAAATTTGCGTCAATGGCATTAACACCAATAATTTTAAATANNACAATTATTTTGTCTTTATTGATTTTNTCNAATAATGAAAATCAAATTTATATATCAAAGAATCTTTGTGCAGCAATTTCAATCGCTGGAGTTCTTCAACTGATCTGGATAACTTATAATTTACGACTCAATAAAATTAACTTAAAAGTAAANCTTTTTAATTTATCATTTTTTCAAAGACAAAAAAAAGAAACAAAAAAGTTTTTAATTCTTCTTGTTCCAGCANTAATTGGAAATGGAGCCTATCAAATTAATCTGTTGATTGACATGATTCTAGCATCAACACTCCCAGATGGATCTATTTCTTATCTNTATTATGCAGATAGAATAAATCAATTACCACTTGGTGTGCTNGGAATTGCAATTAGTACAGCATTACTTCCTNTATTATCAAAACAAATAAAAAAGNNACAAAAAGAAAGTGCTAATCACAGCGTTACNAACGCNATAAAGTATGGAATTATTTTTTCTATCCCATCTTTTTTTGGAATTGTTCTATTATCCGAAGATATAGTGAGCTTATTATTCTTTAGAGGNGAATTTGATAGTTTAGATGTAAATTATACAGCCAATGCACTTGTTGCACTAGGTTTTGGATTNCCAGCATTTATAATTGTAAAAATTCTAGTTATACCATTTTTTGCAAATGAGGATACACAAACACCAATCAAGGTTTCACTATTTTCTATGTTAATAAATCTAGTTTTAAACTTAATTTTAATCAAAAATTTTCAGCACGTTGGTTTGGCAATAGCAACATCTGTTGCAGCTTGGGTGAATGCATCTGTACTTTTATCTATATTAATACTGAGAAAAAAATATATCTTTGATAAATCTATTTATAAAATAATAGTTAAAGTTTTGGTATCATCTTTTATTATGAGTTTAGTANTACTCAAAACTATGNCGATCAATATTAATTCNTCATNAATAGGAATATTAAATAGTGAAAATTTAATTTTAGTTTTAACAATATTTTTTGGTTGTGTTACATATTTTATTTGTATGTATATGCTCGGATTTAAAGAATTTAAAATTAAATTATGGGGAGGGATCAAATGANCAAGGATTTGGTTTTTTCTGGTGTACAGCCAACTGGTAATTTACATCTAGGGAATTATCTGGGTGCTATTAAAAACTGGATTAAACTACAAAATGATAAGAAATGTATTTTTTGTATTGTAGATCTTCACGCAATTACAGTACCAGAAAATAGAGGAAAACTTAACGATAATACCAGAGAAGTTGCTGCAGCATATATTGCATCTGGAATTGATCCAGAAAAGACTATTATTTTTGTTCAATCTAATATCGAACAACATTCTGAATTAGCATGGATTTTGAGTTGTCACACTCCAATTGGCTGGTTAAACAGNATGACTCAATTTAAAGATAAAGCNGGAAAGAACAAAGAAAAAGCTCCNCTAGGTTTATATTCATACCCAGTATTAATGGCTGCAGATATTCTGCTGTATAAATCAAAATTTGTGCCTGTAGGTGAGGATCAAAAACAACACCTAGAGTTGTGCAGGGATATNGCTCAGAGTTTTAACAGATATCATTCTTGTGATTTTTTTCCAATACCTGAACCGATTATCACCGGGACTGCTACAAGAGTAATGAGTTTAAAAGATGGTAAAAAAAAAATGAGCAAATCTGATCCTTCCGATTACTCAAGAATAAACCTAACAGATGAGACAGATGCTTTAAAAAAAAAGATTCAAAAGGCAAAAACAGATTCAGATCCATTTCCAAATTCAATTGAAGAAACAGATAGTCGACCTGAAGTTAATAACCTTATTAATATTTTTTGTTCGATTAGTGAAATTGAAAAAACTAAAGTGATAAATGATTACTCTGGGAAAGATTTTAAAAAATTTAAGTTNGATTTATTTGAAACTGTAAATCAAAAGATTTCAAAAATTTCTTCAGAAATGAAAAGGCTACTTAGTGATAGAAACTATCTCGACTCCATCTTAAGAGATGGAATGTTGAAAGCCAATGAGGTTGCATCGAATAACATGGCAGAAATNAAAGAGATAATAAACTTTTATAAAAAATAATGTTTTATTTACCTATAGCAGAGATTGAAATTAACTTACTTATTATCTTATTTTTTGGTTTTATAGTTGGTTTTATGTCGGGTTTGTTTGGAGTTGGTGGTGGATTTTTGATGACTCCACTATTAATTTTTTTGGGTATTCCACCATCAACTGCTGTTGGAACTGAATCTGTNCAAATTCTTGGTTCATCTGTTTCAGGTGCAATTGCTCACAGTAGAAAAAAAAATATAGATTATGAAATTGGTATATTCCTTCTGATTGGTGGAATCTTTGGTTCAACGGTTGGNGTTGTATTATTTAATTTTCTTAAAGAATCTGGAAACATTGATTTGATAATTAATATTCTGTANGTGATTTTTCTTTCTGTAATTGGCTTTTTAATGTTTATAGAAAGTTCAATTTCATTAGTAAAAGCNCCGGAGAACAAGTCTTTNCCATTTAAGAAAAAAAGAAATTTTCTTGATTCTTTACCACTTAAACTCNGATTNAGACATTCTGGGATTTATATTTCGCTTTTACTNCCGATTTCTGTAGGNGTCATAACTGGCTTTCTCGCTTCTTTGATGGGTGTGGGTGGAGGGTTTATTATGGTTCCTGCAATGATCTATTTGTTTAGAATGGGAACTGTCTCCGCAATTGGGACGTCCCTGTTCCAAATTGTATTTGTAACATTGAATGTNTCAATTCTGCAAGCTACCTACAATTTGTCTGTAGACTTGATCTTAGCAATATTCCTCTTGGTTGGTGGAGTAATCGGAGCCCAATATGGTTCTAAATATACTTCAAAATTTAAAGGAGAACAGATAAGAATAGTANTAGCACTGATTGTTATNNTAGTTTGTATAAAAATGGGTGTAGAGCTAATTAATGAACCTTCAACAAATTCAAGGATTATTATTCAAGATGCATATTAAATATTTAAGTAAAATATTATTTTCTTTAGTTATTTTTCATAGTTGGGATTTGTCAGCAAATATTTTATATTTTGATATTCCTCAAAAAAAAATAGAACTTAAAGACGAAAATTCCAATGAACCAGATTTTATTGTCTATGTTTATTCTGATTCAATGAGCTCATTAGTTTTGAAAATTACAGGGCCAAAACAAAAAGTTATATTACAAAAAAAAAAGAAAATACTGGGTATGTGGACATGGAATAAAACAGGAGAATTTAGTTACCCTAGTTTTTTTCATTATTACACTAATAAAAAAAATGAGGAAATTGATTTCGANATAAAAAAAGATCTTGTCGACAACATAATTTTAATTGGTAAAGATGATGATAATTTAAAGAAGGAATTAATTGAAAAACAACTTTCAACAAACCTTTTTAAGGTTACGAATAATTCTTTCAAAGAGCTCAATAAAAAGACTCCAGAGTTTTTTAAAATACCAATTAAACTTCCCTATAATGCTCCAGCAGGCGACTATTTTGTATCATTAAGTNTAATGAAAATTGGNAGCAAAATTGAAACTGAGANGGTAAAAATTATTGTTCAGAAGCCCGGGATTAGTTCATTTATTTTCAAGTTTGCTCATAAATTTTCTTTTCTTTACGGAATATTTTCTGCTATAATAGCTGTTGGTTTAGGTCTCGCAGCAGGGATAATTTTTAGAAAAAACTAAAAGCATGACAAATGAGATAATATTTTTAGTAATAGTTGACGAAACACCTGAAATGTACAAAGCATTGAGATATGCTGCACAAAGAAGTGCTAGAAATAATGGAAGAGTGGCTCTTTTGTATACATTTGATATTTTAGAATTTAGCCATTGGAAAGCAGTTGAGGATATTGCTGAGGTNGAGTCAAGAGATAAAGCAGAGTCAAAGATTAAAGANATTGAAAATTTTATGNCACAGTTTAATCAAAAAAAACCAAAAAAATTCATCATGAAAGGTGATAGGATTCAGTGTATAATAAATTTTCTTAATGAAAANAAATTTATTTCAAATCTTGTTTTAGCATCCTCGCNAAATAAGTCTGGATCTGATCCATTAATAAGTGCTTTTACTGGAAAGTTTAGATCAAGCTTAAATGTTCCAGTAACAATTATTCCTCCAAATTTAGAGGAAGAAGAAATTGACAAATTAACTTCAATTAATTAGTTTAAGATATGTTCATTCAAACCGAAGAAACTCCTAATCCTGCAACACTTAAGTTTATTCCAGGTAAAACCATGCTTAAAAATGGGACACTTGAGTTTAAAACAAAGGATGAAGCAAAAAACCACAACTTAGCTAAAATTTTATTCGAAGAAGAAANTGTCNCCAATGTNTTCATAGGNAAAGACTTTCTAACTATAACAAAATCTGAAAATGTTGACTGGGATATGCTTAAACCAAATATTTTATCCAAGATTTTAGATTTTTTTTCANCTGGAGGCGAAATTGATTCAGATATCGAGGATAAAAAACCAAAAACTGAACAATATGAAGAAAAAGATCAAAAAATAGTAAATCAAGTCATTGATTTACTTGATCAAAGAATTAAACCAGCTGTTGCTCAAGATGGGGGTGACATCAATTTTGTAAAATTCCAGAATGGCATAGTTTTTCTTGAATTAAGAGGTGCATGTTCAGGATGCCCAAGTTCAACAATTACTTTAAAGTCAGGAATAGAAAATATGCTTAAATATTATATACCTGAAATCGTTTCTGTAGAGGCTGTAAATCAATAGATGCAAACCTTCTCGGTGGTCTACAGAAACATAATTACTGTTTTAGCTTTGGCAGTTTTGTTCAACCTTGCANTAGGATTTTATGGGAGCTTCAAAGNTGACAAGAAAAAAAATGGNNTATCTGTAAATTATAAAGTTAATAGTGCATCAGACANTAAATCAGGAAAAGAAATTTCTGAGGTAGACTATATAAGTGAAGCCAATGAAATGATGGAGGTTTTCAAAAAATATGACTTCTCGATTGATAGTTTTTTAAACAATGAATCAATAAATATTATAATTTTCTCTTCGTTGCCTGAGGACTTNATGAGAATTGAACCAGTAAGTGAAAGAAAGAAATTATTCATAAATACACTTATACCAATAATATATTACGAAAATTTACAAATACTTGAAGATAGAAAAAAAATTCTGGACTGGTGGAATGAGTCAGAGGGAGAAAATTTTTCTCGTGATTTTTGGCCATCGTGGCTATTTGAATTAAGTGAGAAATATGAAACAAAGGATTCTAACTTAGGCAATCTTCTTGTAAAAGTTGATNTGATCCCAATCTCAATGGCACTTGCTCAAGCTGCTATCGAAAGTGGNTGGGGTACTTCCAGATATCTTAGGCAAGGCAATGCTATATTTGGGCAGTATACTTTCAATAAAAAAAAAGGGTTAAAGCCAAAGAATAGAGATAAGAATAAAAAATTTTACATAAAAAAATTTTCAAATTTATCTGAATCGACACGCTCATACTTCAAGAATCTTAATACAAATCTAGCTTACGAAGAATTTAGGGAGGAAAGAAAAAAANTNAGAATGAGCGGCGAAACCCTTTCAGGGCTAAATTTAGCAACATTTCTTACAAGATATTCTGAGAGGAAGGAAGAATATGTACTAGATTTAAAGAAGATAATTGAATCAAATAATTTTATGAAGTTTGACTATGTTAATGCTATGAATTAAAAGTTAATAAAGATTTTTTCGTTTTTTTTTCTTANGATCTTCCCACACCAAAATAATTTTTGTTCCTCAGAAATGTAAGTACAATTAATCCTATAAGTTCTGTTCTTAAGATTACTTATTTCTATAACAGATGTTTTACCCTTTGAAGTTTTTTTTAAATTTGAGTCTCCATCTATGTAGCAGTTTATTTTTTTTGAGGGAATTTTTGAATCAAATTGAAAATTGATAACACCTTTATTTAAATTTTGTTTATTAATTTGAAAATTATTTAAAAGCAAAGGTTTAGATTCCATAATTTTTTCAAATCGCTTAATTCGCCCGTACTCCTGATTTTGTGAAAATCTTGGAAGCATCAGTTTATTCTCTTTGGGATGAATTGGACTTGAAAACTGAGAAAATGCAATTTTATAATTTAGTTCTTTGACAACTTCTTCAACAATCTCGTCAGATTCTCCAAAAGGATATGAGGTAATTTTGGTAAGCTTTTTTATATTTTTCTTTAAATGTTTTTCTGCGATTTCAAATTCTTCTCTGATTCTCATAGGTTCTAAAGTTATTAAATTTTCATGACTATGTGTATGGTTCAAAATCTCAACATTTTCCATACGCAGTGAGTTAAGCATTTGCCAATTCATAAAGTCACTGTTTTCATCATCTGATATAAATTTTGTAGATACAAAAACACTAAATGGGAAATTATATTTTTTTAGAATAGGAAATGCTTTCTCATAAACACTTTTATAAGCGTCATCAATTGTTATAAATACACTTTTATCTGGTAACTCTTTAGATTCTTCGAAATATGAAACAAGTCTGGAGAGTGGAAAAACTTTAAAGTTTTTTTTTTTTAAATATTCCATTTGATTTTCAAATAACTCAGTTGAAATGTTGGTGGTGGGATGATGGGATTCTCCAAATCTATGATACATCAAAACTATAATAGAGGGTTCATAAGAATAAATTGGACTTGCAATGAAAGTTAAAATAATAAGAATAATTTTCATTTTTTTAAATCTTCAACAATTGGATAATTTTTTGAATTAAAAAGTTGATAGTGCCACCACTCATTCCTAAAAAAATCCCACCCAGCATCGGTCATTATGCCTAATAAGGTTAATCTGTTTCTATATGCTTCTGCTGAAATATTATTATTCCCATGATAAGAGAGCTTTGAGAATTCGTCGAAGTCAGTACCCATATCAAGTTCTTTATCATTTTTATCAACCAAGGTAATATCAATTGCAACACCCCTGGAATGGGGAGAACCTTTTTTAGGTGGGGCAATAAAATCAGGGTTGGGAAGATAATCCCAAAGTTTTTGTTGAACATAAACTGGTCTATATGCATCGAAAATTTTAATTCTAAGACCAACTTTCTTAGAAATTTCAATAGATTTGCACAAATGTTCAAAGGCAATCTCATGCAAGAAACAGTCTTCAGAAAAAAAAACTTTTTCTTTTGTGAAATTATTTTGACACGCGTATCTCAGATCGATCAAAACATCCAGATTATTTTCGTTTACTTTTATAAAGTTATGATTCATTTTAGATATTATTATGTTAGCACTGTCCCTTTATTGTTCAAGTCAAACAATTTATGCTGCATTATATAAGAAAAATAAAATTCTAATTTCTACGCAAAAAAAAATCACAGGTAAAGGTATCGAATCTATTTTTGAATTAATTGAAAAATGCTTTGAAGTTGAAGATATAAAAAAACTTTCAAGAATTTTTTTCTCTACTGGACCAGGAAGTTTTACTGCACTGAGATCAATTAAATCAATAGCAGAATCACTGTCGCTTTCTACAAATGCCGAAATTATTTGTTCTAACTCTTTTATTCCATCATTAATTAATTATCAGAATAAATATTCTGAGATAATTGTTTGTTTAAAGTCACTAAAAAATAAAAGTTTTTTTCAACTATTTAAAATTAGTAAAAAATCTATAAAAAAAATATCTAAAGTGTCATTAGCGAATACAAACGAAATCATAAAGTTTTATGAAATTAAGAAAAAAAAATTCAAAGATTTAATTATGATTACTGACTGTAAGATACAATTAAGTAACTTTAAATTAAGGAAAATTAGGTGTGAATTTAGTACAGTAAACGCAAAAAAGATTGCTGAAGTTTGTATAATGGGTTACGGCCAAAGTAATAAAGAGATTAATTACCATAGTTCATACTATGAAAAAAATTAAAATTGTAAAAATAACGAAAGCTCATTTAAACGATGTCTATTTGTTTCAAAAAAAAAATATTAATGAAATAGGAAATAATATTTGGGATGAAAAAGAAATGAAACACTTGGTAGAAAGTTTTCTCTTTTTTGGATGTGTTTACATTGACCAAAATCTTGTAAATGCAATATGTTTGGCAAAAAAAATTGATGACTATTTGGAATTACTTTCAATTTACGTTGATTTTTCAAAAAGAAAAAAAGGCGTTGGCTCATCCATGCTAAAACAATGTGAGATCTATTGTAAAGAAAATCATCTCAAAAAAATATTATTAGAGGTGAACAAGGATAATAAAAAAGCTGTAAGATTCTATAAAACAAATGGATTTTTGATATCTGGGAAAAGAGAGAACTACTATGATATAGATGGAATTAAATCAGACGCATTACTAATGAATAAAAAACTTTAATTTGAAAGCTTTAACTCAAATATATTTTTTTCTATTTTGTTAAGTTTAATTTTGAAGTTTTTTTTTAGTGAATTTTTGAGAAGGCTAACGTTTTTTTCACCTTTAACTATGATGGTTTTTTCTGAGTTAATATTTTCTTCAATAAAAATCTTAGTTTTTATAAATGTCATAGGACAGTCAAATTTTGTTATATCTAAAACTTTTTTTTTCATTTTCTTTGATATGTGATATAATTTTAATCAATAAATAAAATGCTTATTTAATTATCTACTTGAGATTTTAAATACACTTAACATAATTTTATTTTATTACATTATGGATACGTTATTGGAAAAATGCAACAAGCTTGGTCTCAAAATGACAGAGCAAAGAAGAATTATAGTTCAGGTTCTCTCGGAATCAAAGGATCATCCGGATGTAGAATCGGTTCACAAAAGGGCATCCAAAATTGATAAAAGGATTGGAATTGCTACAGTATATAGAACAATAAAATTATTTGAAGATAATAATCTTCTTGAAAAACACGAATTCAAGGGTTTTAGTTCAAGATACGAAACTGTGAGAGAAAATCACCACCATTTAATAGATATTCGAAGTGGAGTTGTTAAAGAATTCAGGAACACACTTATAGATGCTATGCAAAAACAGATGGCTAAAGAAATGGGCTATGAACTTATTGATTATAGATTAGAATTGTATGCAGTTCCAACTGATCAAAAAAAAGAATAATATAAATGTCTCTGAAAGACAAAAAAACTTTTAGGAATCTCAANCANCCGTCAAAGGAAAAATTTTCCTCACAAAATGTTGTTTATTTAGAAAAGGAAACTACTNGAGCGGAGAATCTTTCTAAACCATTAGTTAAAGCAAATTCAATTAAATTTGAGTTTAATTTTATAAATTATACGGTGAAAATTATAAATGATCCTGATCCAATTCTTTTGAAAGCTAAAGCATTGCGGTATAAAAGTTTTTTCGGTAAGAAACAATTGAATATTTATGATTCAGATCAGTTTGATCAATATTGTGATCATCTTGTTGTAATTGACAATTCAATCTCTAAAGATCATGTNGTAGGAACCTATAGATTGTTGTTTAAACCAAAATCAACGGAATATAGATTGTTTTANAGTGCTTCAGAATTTGATTTAAAAAATTTATTTAACAAACCTAATCAATCAATGTTAGAAGCAGGAAGGTCATGTGTCCATGAAGATTACAGAGACGGGAGGATAATTAAATTACTTTGGAGGGGGCTAGCAACCTATATACTTTTAAATAAGATTGATTTAATTTTTGGTTGTGCGAGTTTTCCTTCAAGTAATTGTAATAAATTTATCGATCAACTTTCATATCTTCACCACTACCATAGACCGCCTAATATTTATTTGACAGAGCCATTAAATAAAATCAAAGCCGATTATAAAATTCTTAAAAGTCATAAATTAGACAAGGAAGCGATATTTAGATCTTTACCACCATTGATAAAAGCTTATATAAGAACTGGTGCATGGATAGGNCCAGGTGCAATTATNGATGAACAATTCGATACAACAGATGTNNTNATAATTCTCAGAGCAAGNAATATAATGAAGAAATANTCTAATTTATCNTTAAAGAAATAAAATNATGTTATATTCTCCTCTTTTATCNANATTTAGACTNCTCCCNNTAACANTATGGGTTNTATTNTGNCTNTTCGCACAATTNGTTTTGTCAACAATATCAAGAAAATATTTTTTTATATTCTACAAAATACTTTTTAAAGGAATTGTNAAAATTTTTGGAATAAAAGTTAANTTGGATGGAAATATTGAAGATAAAAAAACCTTATTTATTTCAAATCACATTTCCTACTTGGATATTTTTGTTNTAGGATCNCAAATCGATGCAGTTTTTGTAGCAAAATCTGAAATNGATAATTGGCCAATTATCAATAAAATTTGCAGATTAGGAAAAACTATTTTTATAGAAAGGGATAATGTTCTCAAGATCAAAGATCAAATGAAATTAATTAGCAAAGAAATAATGTCTGGATTTAATATAATCATTTTTCCAGANGGAACTTCAAGCGATGGTTCTAGAGTACTTCCTTTTAAAAGCTCATTGTTTGGCTTGATTAATACAAACTTGAAAGAAGAACTCAAAATTCAGCCAATTTCTATTTTCTATGAAAAACTTGACGGAATTCCTGTTGAAAANAAATTTCGACCTTTCTTTGCGTGGTTTGGTAATATGGATTTGTTGCCTCATGCGTGGCAATTTCTTGGCTTGGGAATTAGTGAAGTGAAGTTGAAATTGCATAAGACAGTAAAACCTACACAATTTAAAAATAGAAAAGAATTGGCTAAATACTGTCATAAAATTATTTCAGATCAAATAAGTATTTATTCTCAGTCAATGGATGTTAANNCAAAAATTAAACTTTATGAATTTAAGCTCTTGTAATAAACAAAAAAATTATTTAATTAATTAATCTATATGAATCAATCCTTTTACATAAAAACATACGGTTGCCAGATGAATAACTATGACTCTGGAAAAATAGATGAATTGTTAACTTATAATGGATTCAATAGAGTAAATGATGTTGAAAACTCTGACATTGCAATTTTAAATACTTGTCATATAAGACAAAAAGCTAGTGAAAAGCTTTATTCTGATTTAGGACGACTTTCAATTTTCAAAGAAAATAAAAACAAACTTGGAAAAAGAATGCATATCATAGTGACTGGNTGTGTAGCCCAAGCTGAAGGTGATGAAATAATTAAGAGAAATAAATCTGTTGATTATGTTATTGGCCCACAAAACTTTCATGTAATTCCAAAACTTCTTAAAAAAAACATTTCTAATCAAGTTTTTACNGACTTTCTGTGCGAGGAGAAATTTCAATCACTTCCATTATCTCATACTAAGGATGTAAGTAGACTTGTAACAATTCAAGAGGGCTGCGATAAGTTTTGTTCTTTTTGTGTTGTGCCTTATACAAGAGGTGCAGAATATTCACGATCTGTTGAGGAAATTTATGCNGAAGTTTTAAATTATGCAAAAAANAATACATCTGAGATAACTCTTTTAGGGCAAAATGTAAGTTCGTATAGATCAGAAATTTTCAAAAATTCNAAAAGTGAAAAGGTTGACTTAGGGAAGCTTTGCAATATTTTGTCAACTATTCCTGGAATAAAAAGAATAAGATACTTAACTTCACATCCCTCTGATATTAATAATGAATTGATTTTAGAGCATAAGAACAACAAATCATTGATGCCTTTTCTTCACCTTCCAATACAATCTGGTTCAGACCAAATTTTGAAGAAAATGAATAGAAAACATACAAAAGAAGATTATTTAAGAATAGTAAATAATATTAAAAAATTAGTTCCTAAAATTGCCTTTTCATCCGACTTTATTGTTGGATATCCAGGTGAAACAGATTCAGACTTTGAGGAAACACTGGATCTCGTTGAGAAAGTTGGTTTTGCAAGCTCNTATTCTTTTAAATTTTCTGCCAGACCAGGAACACCAGCATCAATCAAAGAAAATTTAGTATCTGAGTCAACAGCAAGCTTGAGATTATTAAAACTTCAGAACCTTCTGAATAAACAACAAAAAGACTTTAATACGTCTTTTATTGACAAAACAGTTGATGTTCTTATTTCTTCAAAGGGTAAGAAAATTAATCAATACGTTGGAAGGACTCCTTATTTACAACCTGTGCACGTCNTTTCGAAAAAGAATTTAATAGGTCATATNCTCAAAATCAAAATACAAAGATTGACCTCATTCTCTTTTCATGGGAAAATCCTAAATTAGGTTGGACTTGAAGAAAAAGTTGAAAAGTAACACTGAAAAATTTTCAAAGATCATCTCCTTTGATGATAATTTGATTTTACCTCTGATTTTTGGTGAACTCGATAAAAATTTAAAGATATTTGAAGATGAACTTGATGTTTCAATAATTCCAAGAGGGAATTTCCTCAAAATTGTTGGTGATGAAGATAACGTCAAACTTACTAATCATACCTTGAATAAAATTTATGAGCATGCAAAAAAAGGCGAATTGAATAATATTATTGATTCAGGAGAGATAATCGGAATGATAAACATATTGAAAAACTCAAATATAAATGATGCNGAANNAACTTCNAAGNNGTTCGATTCATCAAATATAAAAGCTGGCAGAAAATTGATAAAACCAAGATCAAAGAAACAAATAGAATATTTTGATTTAATTAAAAAAAAAGAAATGGTTTTTTGTTGTGGCCCTGCTGGAACAGGCAAAACATATTTGGCCGTTGCATTTGCAGTTTCAATGCTCAAAAGTGGAGCTATAGAAAAGATTATTTTAACAAGACCTGCAGTAGAAGCAGGGGAAAGATTAGGTTTTTTGCCTGGTGATTTGAAAGAAAAAATTGATCCTTTTTTAAGGCCAATATATGATGCTTTAAATGATATGTTATCATTTTCTGAGGTAATAAAGAAAATAGAATCAGGTTTTATTGAAATTGCACCCTTAGCATTTATGAGGGGGAGGACTNTATCNAATTCTTNTATNATTTTAGATGAATCNCAAAATACTACTTCAGTTCAAATGAAGATGTTCTTAACAAGAATTGGAGAAAATTCAAAAATGGTTATTAATGGAGATTTATCACAAGTAGACCTGCCAGCTGGAACTCGCTCAGGTTTGAGAGAATCTATGAATATTTTGAGAGGAATAAATGATATAGGATTNATTGAATTTAAAGATAAGGATGTTGTACGAAATCCATTAGTCTCGAAAATAGTCTCAAAGTATGAAGGTTTTGAAAAAACTCAAGGCGTAGGAAAGGAATACTTTTTTAAGTCAAATAAAAATAATGATTGATATTTTTTTTGAAAATGTCTCAATGGATAAGCGTAGCGAAATAAAATCGATTATTAAAAACACAATTCACTTTGTGGTAAAGGAATTAAAGATAAAAAAAAATTTTTATATTTCGGTTCTTGTAACNAATAATTTAAAAATAAAAGAAATTAATTACCAATATAGAAAAATAAATAAAGAAACCAATGTATTATCATTTAATCAAAATGAAGAAAGAATTTTAGATAACAAAAATCTTTTCATTGTCCTGGGTGATATTGTGATATCTGTTGAAAAAATAATAAGTGAGTCGAGAGAACAGAAAAAAAAATTCAAAGAACATCTAGTGCACATGATTGTACATAGTTTTTTGCATTTAAGTGGTTATTCACATGACTCAAAAAAAGATTCTGAATTGATGGAAAAAAAAGAAATATCGATACTTTCAAAACTTTCAATTCCATCACCGTATTAAAAGTATGCTAAAATTTATATCGCAAAAATTAAAGTATTTTTCAAAATCTAATGAAAAGGAAAATATAAAAGATGTATTAGAAGACTTAATCGAAGAAAATGAAGATGTAGTGAGCGAAATCGATGATGGGACGAAAAAGATATTCAAAAATGTAATCAATTTGAGTGACAAGTGTGTTGAGGACGTGATGATTCCACGAGCAGACATTGATGCAATTCCTTTAGATACGACTATTAAAGAACTTGTAACTTATATTGATAAAACGAAACACTCAAGAATACCTATCTACGATGATAATCTTGATAAAGTAATTGGAATGATTCATATAAGAGATTTATTCCAAAGAATTTATAAAAATAATTCCTCAAAAAAAGAAACAAAAATTTCGAAGACTTTTATAAGAAAAATCCTTTTTTCTTCTCCATCAATGAAAGTTTTAGATCTTCTCCTGAAAATGAGGTCTGAACAAATTCATATGTCTATAATAGTTGACGAATTTGGCGGCACGAATGGTTTAGTAACAATCGAAGATCTAGTGGAAGAAATAGTTGGAGAGATAAAAGATGAACACGATTTTGAAGAAATTGAAGAAATAAAAAAAATTTCGAGAAAATCCTATGAGATGTCAGCAAGAGTGACATTGGAAGAGTTTCATGAAAAATTAGGAGTTAATTTACAAAGCAACGAAAAAGAAGAAATAGAAACTTTAGGAGGATTTATATTTTTTTTACTAGGAAGAATTCCCGGAAGGGGTGAGGTTATTAATTACAAAAAAAATTTGGAATTCACAATTCTAAATGCAGATACGAGAAAAATTAAAAGGGTGCTGGTAACTTTAAAATAATGAACTTACGAATCTTTTCTAAGTTTTTTTTTATTGGACTCCTTCAAGGANTTTCAATTTCGTTCTTATACCTTTTGCCATTATTAATTTACACNCATTATTTTCTTCTGAAAAATATTTTTTTTAGTACCNAAAAATTTAATTCTTTTTTTGGAGGTTGGTTTTTTGGTTTTGGTTTCTTTTTAGGATCTATGCACTGGATTATTTCACCATTCTTGATTTATGAGAGACACTTTTATCTTGCTCCGATAATTGTATTAATTTTTCCAATTTCTTTNGGCCTTTTTTTTTCTATCTACACNATTTTAATTTCAAACTTAAAAAAAATTCTGAAAATCGATAATAATTTCTTATTTCTTAAGTCTTTTCTTATTAGTATTACATTTTTCTTCACTGAATTGCTCAGATCAAAAATATTAGGCGGATTGCCATTCAATCTTACATCTCATATTTGGGCTTTTCATGACAACTTTATTGCTATAACAAAATTTATAGGAGTTTTTGGTTTATCCTTTTTGACTATTAATTGGATTTTTTTAATTTCCANTAATTTACTTTTAAAAAAAATAAAAACCTCGTTTGTAATTTTTTTGACATTTCCAGTCTTTCTAATTTTTCTGGGAAAATTTGAAAGTAATAGAGAAGTTGTTTTAAGCAAACAAGTTGCTTCGATAAGGGTGATTCAACCTAACATACCTCAAGCAGAAAAATGGAATAAACTTTTTTTTCAGACTAATTTAGATAAACTTNTAAATTTGACTTCAAAAAACAATAATCCAAATATAAACAAGCTTGTCATATGGCCTGAAGTTGCAATAACCTCCTATTTGAATGAAGATGAAGAATTGGTTTCATACATAAATAATAGAATTCCAAAAAATATTTCACTTGTTAGCGGTTCATTAAGAAGAGAATTCCAGGGAAAAAACTATAAAATTTACAATTCATTGTATGTTATAACTAATGAAAAAATTGACTTTTACGATAAAAAAAAATTAGTTCCTTTTGGTGAATATATTCCATTTAGAAAATTGTTAAGTTTTTCAAAACTTACATCTGGNACTGGAGATTTCAATGAAGGTACTANCCCAAGTTTTATGAAGTTAAGTTTNGGTGANTCATTTATTACATTCGAACCTTCGATATGTTATGAAGCAGTTTTCCAAACTTTTGGATTTAATTCAACGAATCTATTTATCAATATTACNAATGATGCGTGGTTTGGAAAGACAACTGGGCCAAGGCAACATCTAGCTGCACAAATTTTCAGATCTGTTGAGAAGGGATCTCCATTNATAAGATCATCAAATTCTGGAATCTCGGTAATAACAAACTCAAACGGTAAAATTTTAAAAAAAATAAACCTAAATGAAGCCGGATTTATCGAAGATCAAATATTATTAAATAACAAAGAAACATTCTTTGAAAAGTATAAAAGTAATTCATTACTAGTTNTATTATTATTTTTGATTATGATTTTTTACTTGATAGACTTAATTTTTTCTTCTAAAAGAAAATAACCATCTTTTTAATTAGATCTAAATGAAATTCTCCGACGATAACTATACCTTTACTAGCGAATCAGTTTCTGAAGGACATCCAGACAAGGTTTGTGATCAAATATCAGACGCTATTCTTGATTTATATTTGAGAGCTGATGAAAACTCCAGAGTAGCATGTGAAACTTTAGCAACAACTAATAGAGTTGTTTTGGCCGGAGAGGTAAAGATAAATTCAAACAAGGAGCTTGTAACAAAAGATATAATTGAACAGACTGTAAGGGAAAAAGTTAAAGAAATTGGATATGAGCAAGATGGATTTCATTGGAAAAATTTAACACTAGAAAATCATTTACATGAACAATCCTCTGATATTTCTCAGGGTGTTGATAAAACTGAGGATAAGAACATCCTGGGTGCTGGAGATCAAGGAATAATGTTTGGTTATGCATGTGACGAGACACCTTCNCTTATGCCGGCTCCAATTGATTTTTCTCATAATATACTTAAAGAATTAGCAAGATATAGGCATAATAATGATTCTTTTTTTGGACCTGACTCTAAAAGTCAGGTTAGTGTGCGTTACGAAAACGGAAAACTCAAAACAATTTCTTCAATAGTAGTGTCAAGTCAACACTCTAAAAATGCTAATAATAACGAAATTAGGAGTAAAATTATTGAGATATTAGAAAATGTTATTCCTGGAAATATCATGCCCTCAGAAAAAAATATTCTAATTAATCCCACAGGAAGATTTGTAGTTGGAGGACCCGATGGCGATGCAGGGCTCACAGGNAGAAAAATAATAGTAGATACTTATGGTGGTGCTGCCCCTCACGGTGGTGGAGCCTTTTCTGGCAAAGATTACACAAAGGTAGATAGATCTGCAGCATACATGGCAAGATATTTGGCTAAAAATATTGTTGGTAGTAAAATTGTAAAAAAATGTTTGATACAATTATCATACGCTATTGGAATCGCTGAACCAATATCTATTTATTTAAAAACAGATACTTGCTCAANCTCAGAAGAGAAGAAGTTAATCGAAATTATTGAAAATAATTTTGACTTATCTCCATTTGGAATTAAGAGTTTTTTAAAGCTTGATCAACCAATTTACACTCAAACAGCATCTTATGGACACTTTGGAAGAAAACCTAATAGAGATAAAGGAACTTTTTCTTGGGANATGCTGAATTCAATNGATCATTTTAAAGATNTTTTTTAATGTTGCCATTNTATGGNAGAAAACTNCCGAGAAGAATAAAAAAAACTGAAGTTGAAAAACTTCAAAAATCCAATTTTTTTTTTTCAAAAAGAAACATTTCCAAGCTAGCTATCAAAATTAGNGAAAAACCATCAGAGGTAAATCTNGAGATTGGATTTGGAGATGGAAAAAATATAATTTCTCAAGCTCAAGTTTTGAAGGATGAATTGTTTATAGCTTGTGACCCTTATCTTAAAGGCTCACTTTTAATAAGAAAAAATATCGAAAGACTTAAAATTAAAAATTTGGCTTTGACTGATCTTCCCTTTTTAGAACTTACAAAATACCTAAAAAATCTATATTTTAAAAAAATTTTTATTTTATTTCCAGATCCTTGGCCAAAAAAAAAACATAAAAAAAGAAGGCTTATTAATGATAATTTTATAAAAANAATCTCTAAATTTACAAAAAAAAAATCAAGAATCTTGGTATCTACTGATAATAGAGATTATTTAAATCAAATTCTCTATACTTTCTATAAGACCAAAGAATTTAAACTAAATAATAAATATTTTAATGATTCTTTAATTATGAAATATAATATACCAAAAACAACGTACTTAAGAAAAGCTATGGAATCNGGTAANAAATCTTATTTTCTAGTTTTTGATAAGGAGATTTAAATAAAAAAAATTTTATATAATTATTTAAGTTTACTAAAAGTATTGGTATGAATTAGTCATAAATTTTAATTTTTAATTATANTGGATCGAAAATTGGAAAATAACGAAATACTAGATAGTCAAAACTTTGATATTTTGGATGTCGCGAAAAATATTGCTAAAGAAAAAGGGATTACACCTGAAGAGGTTATTGAAGCAATGGAAATGGCTATAGCAAAGGCTGGTAGAACTAAATACGGTCATGAACTCGACATCAGAGCAAGCGTTGATAAGAAAACTGGCTTTATAGGATTATTCAGGTATCAAGAAGTTGTAAAAGATATAGAAGATCTACCATTAGAAGAAAGAACTAATAAAATCAATAAAGATAAACTACCTAAAGAAAACTCTTCACTAAATATAGGCGAATTTTTAATTGACGAACTTCCACCCTTGAATTTTGGAAGAATAGCCGTCCAAACAGCAAAACAAGTGATTCACCAAAAAGTTAAAGAGGCTGAGAAAATTGTTCAATTTAATGAGTTCAAGGACAAAGTTGGCGAGATAGTCAATGGAATAGTCAAAAGAGTAGAATATGGAAATTTAATCATTGATTTAGGAAAAGGTGAGGCAATACTCAGAAGAGAAGAGTTGTTAAACAGAGAGATTTTCCGGAGATCTGATAGAATAAGAGCATATATATCAGAGGTTAAGTTTGATCTAAAAGGTCCTCAAATTTTTTTATCTCGTGCACATAACAACTTTCTNGTTAAATTATTCCAGCAAGAAGTACCAGAAATTTACGATGGTATAATTGAAGTAAAATCAGTTGCCCGAGACCCTGGAAGCAGAGCTAAGATAGCAGTATTTACAAAGGAGAAAAGTATCGATCCAGTTGGAGCTTGTGTTGGGATGCGTGGAAGTAGGGTCCAAGCAGTTGTGAATGAGCTACAAGGAGAAAAAATTGATATTGTTTTGTGGTCTGAAGACATTGCTACTTTTGTGGTAAATGCTCTGGGTCCAGCAGAAGTTGACAAAGTAATTATTGAAGAAGACTTAAAAAAGATTGATGTAATCGTACCAGATGATCAGCTTAGCCTCGCAATAGGAAGAAAAGGCCAAAACGTCAGGCTTGCAAGTGCTCTTTCAGGTTGGAGTATCGATATTCTTACCACTTCACAAGAATCAGATAGAAGAAATGAAGAATTCAAGAATTTATCACAAAAATTTATATCAACTCTTGACGTTGATGAGGTTATTGCTCATCTACTAGTAACAGAGGGCTTCTCTTCAATACAAGAAATAGCCATGGTTGCCCAAGATGACCTATCCTCAATTGAGGGTTTTGATGAAAATCTTTCTAGCGAATTGATAAGTAGGGCAAAAGTCCACCTTGAAAAAGTAAGAAATGAACACCTGGCACTTCTGAAAAATGATGGTGTAGATCAATANCTTCTTAATCATGACCAATTTACTACGGATCAACTTTTAAAATTAAAAGATAACAATATTAAGTCAAGGGACCAATTAGCTGATCTATCAAGCTATGAATTACTTGAGATAATAAGTGACATTGGTAATGAAAAAGCTGATCAAATAATTATAGAATCNAGGAAACACTGGTTTGAAGATAAAAATGGATGAAAATAAAGAAAACAANGCAAATAACTCAGGGAAACTTCAGCTTAAAAAAACATTTAATGCTGGTCAAATAAAACAAAGCTTTTCNCACGGTAGAAGTAAGTCAGTTTCTGTTGAAGTAAAAAAAAAGAGAACACTTAGTGGTTTAAATAAAGTTGAAAACTCTCCTTCGTCGGAAAAATTTGTAGGCGAAAATAATGTCGAGGTACCAAGATCAACACCTGAATTAGATTCTAAAAGCATAACCTCAAAAAAAGAAAATGATATTCCCACAAAAATACAAGAAATTAAAAGCGAAAAAGCAATCACATCGTCACAAAGAAAAATATTTGAAACTCCACCCAATGATTCAAAAACTATTGAGGGAGAGGGATCAGTTGAAAATGAAACAAAAGTAAAATCTCCAAAGTTTCCAAAGTCTGCAAAGAGTTTTGAAAATAGACGAAAAGGTAAACTGACTATTTCTCAAGCATTGAATGATGATAATGAAAAAGTTAGATCACTGGCAGCAGTAAAAAGAGCAAGGGAGAAAGCAAAATTAAGAAATCTTAATAAAACTGAAATAAAAGAGTCATCAGAAAAAAAGAAAAAAGAAATAACGATTCCTGACTTTATTGAAGTTAATGAGTTAGCTTCCAGAATGGCTGAAAAATCCTCTACTCTGATAAAAGTACTTATGAAACTCGGTGTAATGGCAACAATCAACCAAACGATTGATGGAGATACTGCTGAATTGCTAGTCATCGAGTTAGGTCATACTTCAAAAAGAGTAAGTGACTCAGATGTTGAGTTAGGGCTTGATGGAAATACAGATACAGACAGTGACCTAGTTCAACGTCCTCCCGTGGTAACTGTAATGGGACATGTTGATCACGGCAAGACATCACTTCTAGATGCTATCAGAGAGAAAAAAGTGGCTTCAGGTGAAGCTGGAGGGATTACCCAACATATTGGTTCATATATTGTGAAAACCAAAGAAGGTAAGAAAATTACTTTTATTGACACACCTGGACATGCCGCATTTAGTCAGATGAGAGCAAGAGGTTCAAATATAACGGATATAATAATTCTGGTTGTTGCAGCAGATGATGGAGTAAATGAGCAAACTTTAGAAGCAATCAGTCATGCCAAAGCCTCAGGTTGTCCTATTATTGTTGCGGTGAATAAAATTGATCTGCCTACTGCGAACCCTCAAAAAGTAGAAAATGATTTAATGCAGTCCGAAATAATTAGTGAAAAAATGGGAGGTGAAAATGTATTTGTTAAAGTGTCTGCAAAAACAAAAGAAGGATTGGACGAGTTAATCGAATCAATCATTCTTCAATCAGAAATTCTTGAGTTAAAAGCAAACCCTAATAGAAATGGCGAGGGAACAGTAATTGAATCTAAAATTGAAAAAGGAAAAGGAACAGTAGCCTCTGTATTAATCCAAAATGGAACACTGAAAGTTGGAGACATTGTGGTTGTAGGAAAAGAGTGGGGAAAGGTTAGAGCACTTTATAATGATAATGGAAAAAGACTTGATGAGGCTTTACCAAGTCATCCAGTTGAGATAATTGGATTGTCAGGAGCACCTGAATCAGCAGACAAGCTCGTTGTAGTTGATAGTGAATCAAGAGCAAGGGAGGTCACTCAATACAGGTCAAGAAGAAAAAGAATTGAGGAAAACTCGTCTCTTAAGCGAATATCCCTAGATCAAATGATAAAGAGTGCTGGCGAAGAGAAAAAAAATACTTTTTCAGTAATTGTTAAGGCAGATGTTCACGGTTCTAAAGAGGCTATCGAACAGAGTTTAAAGAAAATGAACTCTGAAAATACAGAGATAAAAGTTTTACATTCTGGTGTTGGTGAAATCAATGAATCAGACGTTACATTAGCCATTGCTTCTAATGCAAAAATTTTCGGATTCAATGTTAAAGCAAATGTACAAGCAAAAAACTTGTCTAAACAAGAAAAAATTCCAATAAAGTATTTTTCTATTATTTATGAGGTTATTGATGAAGCACAAAAAATTTTTGATGGTTTATCTGATGAAAATATTCCTGAAGTGCTTATAGGTAATGGTGAAATTAAAAAGGTATTTGAAATTTCAGACTCAAATAAAGTCGCTGGATGTTCGATTGACAGTGGAAAGGTTACAGCAAATTCTTTGGTTAAAGTTTTTAGAGAAGAAAAATTGATTGCAGAGGTTGAAATACAATCATTAANAAGAGAAAAGAATCAAGTTAAAGAAGTTTTATCAGGTCTTGANTGTGGTATNAACTTCCAAAAATATAATGACTTTAAGGAAGAAGATAAAATTGAATTTTACCTAAGAGAGAAAAATGAGAAGAAAAAATGATCTCCAATTCTATAAAAAAATTCAAGAAAAACCAAGACTCCAAAGAGTCTCTCGACTAATAAAGAAAACACTTGGAGAAATATTCCTTCACCAGAATTTTGTTGATAACAACGGAAAAAATATCTTATTATTTATTGAAAATATTGAACTTTCAAAGGATGCAAAGATTGCTACTGTTTCTTTAAAAAACATTTCTCATGATAAGAAAATTCAATCAAATAATTTACCTGATATTTTTGATAAGAATATTACTAAAATAAAAAAAGAATTCTCAAGAAAAATCGAGCTGAGGTATACACCCAAATTAAGATTCAAAGTAGAATCATCAACCAAATCTCACCCAATTTAAAAATTATCTTTAAAGTNNTAGGATTATTATTATGAAAAATCAAAAAAATGTTTGTGGTTGGATTTTTTTAGATAAACCAATAGGTATGTCATCGAATATGGTTCTTCAGAAAGTAAGAAAAGTTTTTTTTAATTGTAAAGCAGGGTATGTCGGGACGCTGGATCCCTTAGCATCTGGATTTCTTCCAATTGCTTTGGGAAAAGCAACAAAAACTATTAAATTCCTTGAAAAATCNTACAAAGAGTATGTTTTCACAGTTAAATGGGGCCTGCAAACGTCAACTGGTGATCTTGAAGGAGACATCATTACAAATGTAAACAAATTTCCGAACCTTGATGATATTAAGAATACATTAAAAAAATTTTGCGGTGAGACTCTTCAAACTCCTCATAAGTTTTCATCAAAAAAAATAAATGGTATTCGAGCTTACAAATTAGCCAGAAAAAATAAAAAGTTTAAATTAAAAAAAAATAAAATTGATGTAAAAAATTTTCTATTAGTAACGAAAAACTCAAATGATAAAACTACGTTTTATATCAAATGTAGTTCAGGAACTTACATAAGAAGTTTAGCTGAGGATATGGCAAAGATAATGAGAACCTACGGAACTTTAATTGCTTTAAGAAGGATTGGTTTTGGAGAATTTAATAAAAAACTTATTTCACTAGATTATTTGTTGAGTTTAGTGCATAGTGAGACCCAAATTAAAACCATAAAACCAATAAGTTCGGTTTTTAGAGGTGTAAACCAAATAGATTTAGATAGAAATGAATTTGATCAAATACTTAATGGAAGATCAATTAAAATGAAAAGGTTATCTGATAAGAAAAAAATAAATGCGGACAACGACTTTACATTTGCAAAGTTTCAAGACAAAGTTGTTGCACTAGGATACCGCGTTAAAGAGGATTTTCATCCGAAAAAAATTTTTGAAATTTTATAAAAAGAATTTGAAAGGAAAACTATGGTAGAAAAAAAAACCACAAATATTGCAGAAAAAAATAATTCAAAAAAAGATGTTAAAAAAAATGATTCTGGAAGTAGTGAATTCCAAGTAACAGTTTTTACAAAAAGAATCAAAACATTAACGGAACATTTGAAGATTAATAAGAAAGACCACAATACTAGAAGGGGTCTTATGCGTTTAGTTGGTAAGAGAAAAAAAATTTTGAGTTACTTAAAAGGTAAAAGCACCGATAGGTATGATTCCATAATAAAATCTCTTGGGCTAAGAAGATAAATTTTAGCAAAGGAGTAAGCTATGTTTGATATTGCAAGTGTTGAATTAGATTGGCAGGGACTTAATCTAAAATTAGAAACAGGCTTAATGGCTAGACAAGCTGATGGATCTGTTCTCGCCTCATTGGGTAAAACATCTGTATTATGCACGGTTACTGCAGCTAGGGACGCAGACAAAAACCTTGATTTTTTCCCTCTATCTGTTCACTATATTGAAAAGGCATATGCTGCTGGTAAAATTCCAGGTGGTTTCTTTAAACGTGAGGGCAGACCTTCAGAAATAGAAATTCTTAATTCGAGATTAATTGATAGACCAATGAGACCTCTGTTTCACAAGGATTTTAAAAACGAAACTCAGATAATTTGTACAGTAATTAGTTACGATGGGGAGAATGATCCTGCTATTTGTGCTATGATTGGGGCATCGGCCGCCGCTACAATCTCTGGTCTTCCATTCCTTGGACCAATTGCATGTGCCAGGGTGGGTTTTATGGATGGAGATTATATTCTGAATCCAACTAAAGAAGAAATAAAGGAAAGCGAGCTTGATTTAGTCGTTGCTGGTACTCGAGACGGTGTACTTATGGTAGAATCTGAAGCATCCGAATTACCAGAAGATATCATGCTAGGTGCTGTCCAGTTTGGTTTGAAAGAATTCCAGCCTGTTATAAATAAGATAATTGAGTTAGCAGAAAAATCAGCAAAAACCTCGTGGGAGATTACTTCTCCAGAGGAACCAAAATTCTTAGATGACCTTAGGAAATTCGCGACTCCTCATATCGAGTCAGCTTACAAAATAAAGGAAAAAAAGAAAAGGAATGAGTCACTTAACGAAATAAGATTAAAGATAACGGAAGAATTCAATAAAGATGAAGAAGATTTGTCACAAATAAGTAACTCAATCAAAAGTCTAGAAAAAGAATTAGTAAGATCAGCTATCGTTAAAACAAAAAAAAGAATTGATGGAAGAGATCTTGATACGGTTAGGGCGATTGATGTAAGAGTAGATTTGTTAGAAAGTGTACATGGAAGTGCATTGTTTACTAGGGGAGAAACGCAGGCACTTGTCACAACAACCCTTGGGACAAGTAGTGATGAACAAATGTTAGATACCCTGGATGGTGACAAAAAAGAAAAGTTTTTACTTCACTACAACTTTCCTCCATATTCGGTAAATGAAGTAGGACGAATAGGATCTACAGGAAGACGTGAGGTTGGTCACGGTAAACTTGCTTGGAGAGCAATAAATCCTGTGTTAAAGAAAGTTGATGATTTTCCATATACACTAAGAGTTGTTTCGGAAATCACAGAATCTAACGGTTCATCATCAATGGCAAGTGTTTGCGGAGCCTCATTGGCTTTAATGGACGCAGGAGTCCCTTTAGAAAAATCTATTGCTGGNGTTGCNATGGGNTTAATAAAAGAACAGAGTAAGTTTGTTGTTTTAACNGANATTCTTGGAGATGAGGATCACCTTGGCGATATGGATTTTAAAGTTGCAGGTACAGATTCAGGAATAACAGCTCTTCAAATGGATATCAAGGTTGATGGAATTACCGAAGAGATAATGAAAGATGCTCTTTCTAAAGCATTAAAAGCTAGAAAACATATTCTCTCTGAAATGAAAAAAGTTGTAAAGAAACCGAGAGAAAACACTAAACCAAACGCTCCGAAGATTTTTAGTATGAAAATTGACAAATCGAAAATTAGAGAAGTGATTGGTTCAGGTGGAAAAGTTATAAAAGAAATTTGTGAGAAATCAGGGGCAAAAGTTGAGATTGATGATGATGGTATAATAACGATATTTTCTACTCAATCAAAAGATGGAGAAATTGCAAAAGAAATGATAAACGATATAGTTGCCGAACCTGAAATTGGGAAAATTTATACCGGAAAAGTAGTTAAAACTACGGATTTTGGAGCGTTTGTTAATTTTATGGGAAGCAGAGATGGGCTTGTTCACATCAGTCAGTTGAAAAATGAAAGAGTAGAAAAGACTACAGATGTAGTAAATGAGGGTGACGAAGTAAAAGTAAAAGTTATTGGTGTTGATGACAGAGGTAAGGTAAAGTTAAGTATTAAAGACGTATAGGTAAAATAATTATGTTAAAATCAATGCTTATATCAGGTAAGGAATCTTTACCAATAATTGAAGGAGGTAAAGGCATTGCTGTTAGCAGTGGAGAAAGTTCTGGAGCCTGGGCTAAGGCAGGTGGAGTAGGAACCTTTTCAGGCGTTAACGCCGATTCATATGATGAGGAAGGAAACCTTATTCCTCAGATTTATAAGGAAAAGACTAGAACTGGCAGACATAAGGAATTGATTGACTTCTCCGTTACAGGTGCTGTAGAACAAGCAAAGATAGCAAGAGATATTGCCGGAGCCAAAGCTCCGATTCATATTAATATACTTTGGGAAATGGCAGCAGCCGAACAAATTCTGGAGGAAACACTAAAAAAAGCATCATCAATTATAGATGGGGTGACTTGTGGCGCAGGTATGCCTTACAAATTATCAGAAATAGCAGCAAATTATGGTATTTATTATTATCCCATAGTTTCTTCTGCAAGAGCTTTTAATGCACTTTGGAAAAGATCATACAGAAAAACATCAGAATTCTTAGGGGGTGTAGTTTACGAGGATCCCTGGTTAGCAGGAGGACATAATGGCTTGTCCAATAGCGAGAATCCTCTCAAACCTCAATCACCTTACCCAAGAGTAAAAGACTTAAGATCACTAATGAATCAATTTAAGTTACAAGATGTTCCTATCATCATGGCGGGTGGTGTATGGAATTTGAGTGAATGGTCGGATTGGATTGACAATCCGGAAATTGGTAAGATTGCTTTCCAATTTGGAACAAGACCATTGCTTACTGTTGAAAGTCCTATCCCAGATGAATGGAAAAAAAAACTTTTAACAATAAAGAAAGGTGAAGTTTCACTTCATAGATTTAGCCCAACAGGTTTTTATTCGTCAGCAGTAAAAAATGATTTTTTAAAAGAGCTTGAACAAAGATCACTGAGGCAAACACCATATCTCAGAGAACAAACAAATGAATTTAACGAAAAAATTGAGATCGGTCCAAGGAAAAGAGCTTATTATGTAAAACATGCGGATAAGTCAAAGATTTTNAGTTGGATTAAAAAAGGTTTTTCTAAACCNATGACAACACCTAGNGATACTTTAATTTGGGTAACANTAAAAAAAGCTAGTCAGATTGTAAAAGATCAAATTGATTGTATGGGATGTTTATCTTCNTGTNTATTTAGTAATTGGTCGCAGAACGAAAAGGGTACNACNGGGAAAAAAGCAGATCCTAGATCATTTTGTATACAAAAGACTTTACAGAGAATAAGTCATGGTATCTCNTCAATTGAGAATGAATTAATGTTCGCAGGTCATTCAGTTTATAGATTTGCAAGGGATCCCTTTTATAACGGGGGNTTTATTCCGAAAGTCAAAGAATTGGTNGATAGNATTATGAAAGGTCAGTAGATCAATCTTCATGGTTTTCTAAACCCCAGAGATTTTTTTTATTTGTCCATCCAGAAACATTTTTTCTATCATCAAAAACATTGCACCAATTTTTTTTACATTTTATAACCTTCAATACGAAATCTTTTTTTGCTATAGCTGTAACTTTTGATTTTAGGTTTGGGAACTTAAATATTTTGGCAGATGTTGATGTTAAAATGGCATAATTCTTTTTTTCTAACTGAGTGCTTGATATCCACCCTTCTCTGTTTTCATAGTCTTTAATTCTAAACCAGTTTTCAAATTCTTCTAAAATTATAACGGGATAACCTTTGACGAAAACCTTGTACAACTTTAAGTGATTTATCCCAGGACCATTTCTGATATTCACTTCATCATATTTAGTAACTAAAAATTTTATTTTTTTGGAACTTAATGAAACATTAGGTGATATAATTAAGAATAAAAAAATGAAAAATAATAATCTTAAAAAGAACATTATTCTCCTTACAAGAAAATTACCAGAAAAGATAGAAAAAAAACTACAAAAAGCATTTACCGTAATTCAAAATAATAGCGATAAGAAGTATTCCTATAAGGATCTAAAAAAAAAAATTCAGGACGTTGATATTTTGATACCATGCATCACAGACACTATTGATGCATCTTTAATTAGATCAGCAAAACGACTTAAGTTAATAGCTAACTTTGGTAATGGTGTAGATAATATTGATTTAATAACTGCTGGTGAAAAGAAAATTGTTGTAACTAATACACCCGATGTTTTAACCGATGACACAGCCGATTTAGTTTTAACCATGATTTTAATTATTTGTAGGAAGATTTTATTAGCAAAATCAACACTGATAAATGGAAATTGGCATGGTTGGGGGCCTAATGAAACAATAGGTGAAAGAGTTAAGAATAAAAAGCTAGCAATTATTGGGATGGGAAGAATTGGAACAGCTGTCGCAGAAAGAATGAAGATGGTTGGTATGGAAATAAATTATCACAATAGGAAAAGAGTAAGTAAAAAAGTTGAAAGTATGTTGTCAGCTAAATATTGGGATAATCTTGACAACCTGCTCTCATACGCTGATGTAATCTCTATTCATTGTCCATATACACCGGAAACGTTTCATTTAATTTCAAAAAAACGTCTCAAATTATTGAAGAAAAATTGCATAATAATTAATACATCTAGAGGTGAGATTATTGATGAGGAGGCTCTAGCTGAAAATTTGTATAAAAAAAAATTAGGTGGTGTAGGTTTGGATGTCTTCGAACATGAACCTCAAGTCACACTAAAACTTTTTGAGTGCGAAAACGTGGTGCTTTTGCCTCATATTAGCTCTGCCACAAGAGAAAGTAGAATTGCAATGGGTGAGAGAGTAATTAAGAATATCGAATTTTTTGTAAGAGGCAAGACTCCCCCTGATGTAATTGAAAAACTAAGAAATAGATATTAGCGGTTACAAATTTTACATTCAGGATTTTTCCTAACTTTTATTTTTCTGAAATTTCTACTAAAACAATCGAGTGAAATAAATTCTTGAAAAATTTCTTTTGTATTTTTTAAAATGACGTTTAGCGTTAAAGTTGCTTGAATAACTCCTCCTAATCCCGCAATTGGAGCAATTATACCTAATTGNTCGCAACTATTGTTTATTTTTTGCCCAATGTCTGGAAAAATACATTCATAACACGGATTTTTTTTATTTTTCCATGAAGAAAATGCAAATGCTTGAACATCAAAACTTTGCAAAGCAGCAGAGATAAGTATTTTTTTATTTTTATGACAATACTTGTTGATTAAATATCTCGTTTTAAAGTTGTCAGTACAATCTAAAATTATTTTATAAGGCTTTAAGTATTTATTAATATTATGTTTTTGGATCTTTTTTGTTTGAGTAATAACTTCTGAAGTGGAGTTTATTCTTTTTAATCTTTTTGCTATTGCTTCGGTCTTTTTTAAACCAATATCNTCTTCAAGGAGGAGTGTCTGTCTATTTAGATTNCTTAGCTCAACAGAATCAAAATCAATTATTTTAATTTTGCCNACTCCTGNCATNACAAGATATTGTGCNGCAGATGTTCCAAGGCCACCACAACCAATTAAAAGTACTGATGAGGCTTTTATTTNTTCTTGACCTTNAATNCCAACNTTNTCTATTAGAATTTGTCTGGAATATTTTTCGAGTTCTTTTTCACTTAACAATGTCATAATTAAATATCGTTAAATAGATCGGTTGAAAGATATCTTTCAGCAAATGAAGGAATTATAATNATAGTATTTTTGTCTTTCATTTTTTTACTCTCATTAATTTCTACTGCTGCAGCCAAGACTGCACCAGATGATATGCCGCCTGTAATACCCTCATATTTAGCCAAATTTCTAGAAAAATTTAACGCTGATGTATTGCTTATAGAAATAACATGATCAATAATATTTACATCAAGTGTTTTAGGAATAAAACCAGCACCTATTCCTTGGATAGAATGAGATCCAGGTTCTTTTCCACTAATAACAGCTGAATCTTCGGGTTCAACAGCAAAAACTTTGATAGAATCTTTTTTTTTTTTCAAGAAATTTCCAACTCCACTAATTGTTCCTCCTGTTCCTACACCTGCTACAAAATTATCAATTTGTTCATCGCAGTCATCCCAAATTTCTTTGGCAGTAGTTTGAAAATGAATCTGNGGGTTTGAATTATTTTTGAATTGATTTAGTATCAAACTGTTTGGAATCTTTTTTTTTAGTTCACTNGCCCTTTTTATTGCCCCAGTCATTCCCAGAGCCTTAGGTGTCAGTACAATTTCTGCACCCAGAAAAAGAAGCATTTTTTTTCTTTCAACTGACATGCTGTCTGGCATTGTAAGTATTAATTTATAACCTCTACAGGCACAAATAAAAGCTAAAGCAATACCTGTGTTTCCGGATGTTGCTTCAATAATTGTAGTCTTGTCGTTGATTTTCTTATTTTTTTCAGCGTCATTTATCATAGCTAAACCTATTCTATCTTTGACTGACCCAAGNGGATTAAAGAATTCTAACTTNGCAANTATATNCCCGTAAAGGTTAAATTTTTTCTTTATATTATTCAATCTTACCAAAGGAGTATTTCCGATAGTTTCGTCAATAGAATCATGAATCTTACTTTTAGATAACAAAGTCTACTTTCTTATCTTTTTTTTTTTGAATATTATTTTTTTTTGCACTTTGGTAAACTTCCTCAACGGATATTTTGTCAAAATAACAGAAGCACTTTTTAGTTATCTCAAAGATTAAAGGTTCTATAACGTTTTTTGATAGCTGAGACTTATATATTTCATGGGATTCATCAATATTTGACGCAGTTTTTATTATTTCAGAAATAGTGATTTTTCTTCTTTCTCTNGCAAGTCNATAACCACCTTTTGGCCCACGTGAACCAACTAAGATTTTATTTTTAACAAGAATTTGAAGTGTTTGNTCTANGTATCTTTTTGGNATTCCCTGCCTTTTTGCTATTGAAATGTTTTGAACAGGTTGGATGCCTGAATTCAAGGCTATATCAATAACTGCTTCAATTGCGTAAATAATTCTTTTTTGAATTTTAAACAAATTTTCTCCTTGAGTTTAAATACCAGTAGAACCGAATCCCCCCTTATTTCTTACTGTCTTATCTAATTCTATTTTTTCTTCAAGCTCTATTTTTGGTAATTCCATAAATATAATTTGTGCTATTCTCATGCCTCTAGAGATTATAAATTCTTTTTTCCCATGGTTGATTAAAATTACCCCAATCTCTCCTCTGTAATCTGCATCAATAGTCCCAGGGGAATTTANNACTGTCACGCTATTTTTTANNGCAATTCCAGATCTTGGTCTAACCTGAGCCTCAAAATTTTCTGGCATTTGGATTGAAAAGCCACAAGGTATCAAAGTTGATTGACTACCTCTCAATATTGTATCTTTATCAATAGCTGCCACAAGATCAAATCCTGCACTATCTTTGGTTGCTTTTTGGAGATTATAAAGTTCCTTTCCATTTGCTAATATTTTAAAAAGAATTTTAACCATACACTATAATTTATTCTTTTTAACGAAAGAAACAATTTGTTTTGCAAGTTTTAAGGCGACTTCACTNTTTTTCATTTTAGGCCATTCTTCANAATAGCCCTTTTTAATGAAGAAAACCTTATTTTTTTTTGACATAAAACCATTNCCCTCTTCTATTTGATTTGCAATNATCCAATCACAATTNTTTGTAGAAAGCTTTTTTTTGGAGTTTCTAATAAGATTGTCTGTTTCGGCTGAAAACCCAATAACAAGAAAAGGTCTTTTCTTTGAATTAGAAATTTTATTCAATACATCTACATTTTTTTTTAATTCAATATTTGAAAATTGAGTACTATTTTTTTTTATCTTTTGAGTTTTTATTTTTTTTGATCTCCAATCTGAAATTGCTGCAACAGAAATAAAAATATCCACGGGAAGCTGCGCGACCGATTTCTTCAAAAATTCTTCACCAGATTCTACATTTATTACTTTAACATTATCAGGATTTACAAGATTTGTTGGGCCAGAGATAAGTGTTACTTTTGCCCCAAGAGATGATAATATTCTTGCAATTTCATAACCTTGGACTCCTGAAGAGAAATTGCTGATGTATCTTATTGGATCAATTTTTTCAATAGAAGGGCCTGCAGTGACTAAAATATTTTTACTTATAAGCTTTTTGTCAACAAAGCTTTCTGATAATTCTTTTATTATATCATCAATATCCATTAGCTTTCCTGAACCCTTTGAACCACACGCCAGTTTGCCTTTTTTGGGTTTAAGTATTTTGAAACCAACTTTTTTTACATAATTAAGATTTTTCTTCACGACAGTGTTATTCCACATAACAGAATTCATTGCTGGAGCTATAATTTTTTTTGAATTGGATGCAAGCAAGACATTTGTTGCAAGATCATCAGCAATCCCATTAGCAATTTTTGCTAAAAAATTAGCAGTACATGGAACAATTAAAATTGCGTCAGAAGTTTTTCCTAACTCAATATGACTCATATTTTTTTCTTGGTTAAGTGAGAATAGATTCTGATGAATTTTTTTTCCCAAAAGACTTTCAAATGAAAGGCTATTAACAAATTCGTTAGAATTTTTTGTGAGTATGCACTCAACATTTACTTTATATTCTTGAAGTCTTCTAATAAGGTCTAATGCTTTATAACAAGCAATTCCTCCAGTAACAATAATAAGAACCTTTTTATTTTTTAATAAATTCATTATTTTTTAGACATATGAATTGCNGCTATACCTCCCATTATATCAATAACTTTGATGTCTTTAAAACCAGACATTCTTATTTTTTTTGAGAGTTCAATTTGATTTGGAAATAATTTTATACTTTCAATTAAATATTTATATGCATGTTCATTGTTAGAAAATAATTTTCCATATTTAGGAATTATCTTTGAGTAGAAATCAAAAAACTTTCTAAAAAGTAAATTATTAATTTCACTAAATTCCATACAAAGAAAATCACCACCTTTTTTCAGTACTCTGTTTATTTCACGCAATGATTTCTCTATGTCGGAAAAATTTCTTAATCCAAAACTTACAATTACTTTATCAAAAAATTGATTTCTAAATGGCAAGTTTTCCGCGTGACCATTGATATAGATTATATCAAAGTTTTTTAGTTTTTTCTTCGCTTGAATAATCATTTCTAGACTTGAATCAAAAACTATACATTGAGGGTTACAATTTTTTTTTATTAATTTAGTGATATCTCCAGATCCAGAAGCTAAATCAAGGATTATTTGATTGTTTTTGGGGTTAACAAAGTTAATAAATTCCTTTTTCCACAATCTGTGTAAACCTAAACTCATTATATCATTCATCAAATCATATTTTTCTGAAACTTGTGAAAAAATTTGACTAACAAAAAATTCTTTTTTAGTTTTATCAATTGATTGAAGATTTTTTAAAAGATGATTATCCATGCCAGAATTACCTGAGGTTGAAACTGTAAGATCTTTTTTGTATACCCATATGAGGGGGCGAAAAACAATTGATATCAAAATTATTAATAATAAGCTCCGGTATAAAATTCCAAATGACTTAAAAAAAAAATTAAGTAAATTGATAATAACAAATATTGTAAGAAGGGGAAAATATTTAATATTAGAATATGAAAACAGTAATTTTTTATTAATTCATCTTGGAATGACTGGTTTCTTTCGTTTATCTAAATTTACTGAAAATAAAAAGCATGATCATCTTTTGTTTAGATATAAAAATTTTCAAATAATTTACAATGATATAAGAAAATTTGGTTTCATAAAACTTTACAACCAAAAAGAATTAAATGATTCAAAACATTTAAAAGAAATGGGCCCAGAGCCTTTAACCAAAGATTTTAATGAAACTTATTTTTCTAATTTCAGTAAAAGAAACATAAACATCAAGAGTTTATTGATGGATCAGAATTTTGTTGCAGGTCTTGGAAATATATATTGTTCAGAAATTCTTTTTGAAGCATCAGTCAATCCAACGAGACAATCAAATTCTTTACGAATCGATGAGATTTCTAAAATTATAAAATATACAAAAAAAATTCTGAATGAAGCTATAAAATTGGGAGGGACTACAATAAAAAACTTTATTGTTTCAGACTTGAAAATTGGATATTTTAAAAATCAACTAAAAGTTTATGGAAGAGAAAATAAAATATGTAAGAAATGTCAAAAGCAGCATTTTATTGAAAAAATCATTCAAAATGGAAGATCAACTTTTTTTTGCAAAAGATGTCAGTTATAAAATGTTTAAGATTGTTTTTTTGATTATATTTCTTTTCAGTTTTTATCTGTCAGCACAACAGAAATTTATAGAAGGTTTAGAAGATATTCCTTCTTATAAAGAAATGAAATATGTTGAAGATTCATTAATTTTATTTGATAAAATTGATGGCAGATATGTTTCTAGCGAATCAAAAGGAAATTACCCACTGTATGAGGTTAAAAACTTCTATAAGAAAATCTTGCCTAACCTAGGCTGGAAAGTAGAAAGAGAAAATTTATTTTCACGTGGTAATGAGAACTTAGAATTAGAGTTTAGATCAATTAAAGACGAAACTTTAATTGTTTTCAAAATTTTTCCAAAGTACTAATTTGTTCTTGACCAATTTTACTTTCAAAAGTATAAACTTGACATATATGGCTAATATAAAATCAGCAAAGAAACGAATTAATCAAACCAATCGCAGATCGGAAATTAACAAAAGTAGGCGGTCTCAAATAAGAAGTGGTATAAAGAATCTTCATAGCCTTATTCTTAATAAGAAAAAAGAAGAATCCAGAAAAAAATTTCTAAGTATAGAGTCAGCTTTGTCTAAAGCTGTATCAAAAGGAATTTTTAAGAAGAATACTGCCTCACGAGTAATATCAAGATTATCCGGTAAGCTAAAAAAAATAAGTCAATAACTATTTTTTTTAGTTTTTATTGATTCAATATTTTATATTAGATAAGCTAACAAATTCACTTGTTGGACACATTAATATGGACTTAGATTATGCAGGAGATCTCACACCGGAAGAGAGTTGGAACATACTCAAAACTGATACGCACAGTTATCTAGTTGATTGCAGAACAACAGCTGAGTGGGCTTTTGTTGGTGTGCCTTCCTTAGAAACTATAAACAAGAAAGTTATTTTTCTTGAATGGCAGACATTTCCAGTAATGGAGAAGAATTCAAAATTTCTCCAAGAAATATCAGAGAGTATTCCTTCCAAAGATTCAAAGATAATCTTTCTTTGTAGATCGGGTGCACGATCTAGATCTGCTGCTGAATTTCTCACATCTCAGGGATACAAAAATTGTTACAATTGTTCTGAGGGATTTGAGGGTAAACATGATGAGTTGGGTCATAGAGGAAAAGTTAATGGATGGAAATGTTCGAGTTTACCTTGGAAACAAGGATAATTAAATGGTTGACGATTTGAAGGAAAATCTCTCTGAGATTCATGCACAGTGGGTAACTGTAAGAGGCAGAATAAGACAAAAAATTGGAGATGCGCAGTTTGCAAGTTGGATAAAGATGTTAACCCTTGA
>PARN01000002.1 GCA_002711515.1 Rickettsiales bacterium
TTAATTCTTTCTAAAGTTTGCTTTGCTTCATCACTTAGTTGTTTTTCTGCATTTGTTTCATCAGCTACAATATTTCTTTCAACCGACAAATCATATTTTTCTCTCAGTTGTCTAAAAACTTTAATTTCATAGGCATTCAACCTTTGATTATTTTTAACTTTGGTTGATTGATCTATAACTTTCATTTTTTCCAACCTTTTGATAGTTTTATTTAATCTTGATTTCATTTATTTTATAAATTTACTATTATATAATTATTAATCTTATAATGTTTTTTATGGAAGAAAACTTAGAAAAAATAAAAAATGAAATGGAAAACGTAAGAGAATTGTATATCAAGGGTTATATCACAAAGAAAATATACCAAAAAGAAACAAGGAAACTATTTGAAATAGCTACAAAATATGGTGCATAGTAAAAAAGATATCTCAGAGATTAAAAACTCTATAAAAAAATTAAATGAACATTCTTCAACTGAAAAAAATTCTCTTACAGACTCAATAGAGTTATTATGGCTTAATGCAGGAATACAAAAAAAAAAGGTTGATCTTAAGTTACCTGAGAACTCAAACGAAAATATTACAAGAATTAGACAATTACTTGCGGCTGCGTGGTCCGAGGACTTAAGTGAATAATTTTCATAAACCAAAAATTTTGGCTTTTTCATACAATCTATCAGTCTCAGAAATGTATACGCCTTTACTTATATATCCACCAACATAAAGTTCTCTGACAGCCGCCATCTCTTCTTCTATTGCAACAAGAACGTCAACAAATTCATTGTCATCACTAATTTTAATTTCACCCTTTTCAACAATTTCGTTTAGCTTAGGTTGATGCCTTTCAATTTTATTTTCTTTAGACTGAAAAAGTGTTTTAAAAAAAAAATTTAGTAGTAAAAAAACAAGTAAAAAAGATATTAACGATATTATAACTAAATAACTTGTGTTCTCTATGTATGGTATCAAATTATCAAGATTATGGTTTACAAGTAAATTTTTAAGTTTTTCAATCATCTTATTAACTACATATTGTATTTGATTTTAATTTATAATACATTATATTGAATTTATGAGTATTCTCAATCTTTATAATAAAGCAAAAAAAAACATAAATAAATATACTTTTCATCAAAAAAATGCAATTTCCTTCAAAGCATATGAACTTTTGAAAGATTACGTAGTTAGAGGAATTGTTGAACCACATAAACTTGATGGTGCATATCCTAAAAATACCAAACTAAAGGTTTTAAAAAATGTTTCACAGAGGTCAATGAAAACATTTTACAAATTAACAGACCAGAATAATATGAACAAACAAGGAATGTTATCTCAACCTCTAAAAAAAATTAATACTGGTTCAAAAAAACTATCACCCAGAGCTAAAAAATTATTAAAAAAAATCAATAACAATCTTCCAAGATATGAGAATATTGATTCTTTAATTTCTAATTTATTGAAGAAGTAACAGTTATACCTCTAAAATCATACCGTCATAAGCTGGCTCACAGTTTTTTGGTGAGATAGATTTTATATAATCATAATCTACATCATAATTCATGTGTGTTAACACTGTCTTTTTAGGTTTTAAAGTATCTATCCAACTCATGACTTTATCAAAATGTGCATGACATTTGTGAGGCTCAAATCTCAGACAGTCAACTATCCACAAATCTAAATTTCTTAAATTTTCGAAAACCCCTTCTTCAAAATCAAAAAAATCAGTGCAATATGCAAAGTTTTTTATACGAAATCCAGTAGAGTCTAAAAATCCATGATTTTGATTAAAACTTAAAATTTCTAATTCATTTATATTAAAAGAGCCTGAAATCTCATTAGGAATCAAACAGGGTTTATAATAAAATCCTTTTGCTTCAGGAACTAAATTTTCAAAAACATATCCAAATCTCTCTTTAATTTTTTCTATGATGTCTTTTCGAGCATATAAATTTAAATGCTTTTTCATTAAAACATTTAAATACCTAAAATCATCAATTCCATTTATATGGTCAGAATGTGTGTGTGTGATCAAAACACCGTCAAGGGCAGTTATATTTGCATTTAGTAGTTGTTGTCTTAGGTCAGGTGTTGAATCAACTAAAATATTAGAGCCTTTACTTTTTATAAGGATAGAACACCTAAGTCTTCTATTCTTAGGGTTATCAGGATTACATTTGCCCCAAAAGTTTCCTATTGCTGGAACTCCTGCTGAGCTTCCACAACCTAATATGGTAATTTGTAAGCTCATCTTATGTTCGAGAATAGTTTAAAAAAATTATTAGTCGTATGATGTGCGAGTTCTTCACTTTTGATTTTTTTAATTTCAGCGATTTTCTCTAATGTATGAGTTACAAAACAAGGTTCATTTCTTTTACCTCTTAAAGGATCAGGTGCAAGATAAGGGGAATCAGTTTCAACTAAAAGTCTATCAATTGGGACATATTTTACAACTTCGACTAACTCCGTAGCTTTCTTAAAAGTGATTAATCCTGAAAAAGAAATATAAAAACCATGATTGAGAATTTCCTTAGCAAATTTTTTTGACGATGAAAAACAGTGTATTAAACCTTTTGCATTATATTGTAATACTGAGTTTTTTATACATTGAACAGTTTCCTTGTCTGCAGCTCTTGTATGAACAATTGTAGGAACATTATTCTTTCCAGAAGTCATTAGATGAGCATTGAAGTAATCAATTTGATTTGTTTTATTTTCCTCACTACGAAAGAAATCTAAGCCAGTTTCACCCACACCAATGACTTTTTTATGTTTTAGATTTACAGAAATATTTTCAATTACTTTTGAGATTTCATTTTTTAAAAATTTTTTTGGTACACTTGAGGGATGAACACCGGTTGTACACCACACATTTGGATATTTGTTAGCAATTCCAAGAATATTTTTGAAATCTTTGAAGTTTATAGAAATACTTAAAAAATATTCAACACTAGATAATTTAGCTTTTTTTATTACCTCGTCTAAATCATCACTAAAATCTTTAAAATCTAGATGACAATGAGAATCAACTATCTTTGTTTTCATATTTTGGGAATAATGGTTCTGGGTCATTTATTTTATGTCCTTTATTTATTTTATACCTTGAGTCAAAGAATTTAAAGTCTCTGTCATTTTCTTCAATATTTAACATGTTCAAGATTTTTCTTGAAGAATTTGGGATGAAAGGCCTTAAAATAATTCCTAGTAATCTAAAACTTTCAACTAACACTGTTAAATCTTTCTCTGTTTTCTCTGGATTAGATTTTATGGTTTTCCAGGGTTCAGATTCATCGACGAACTTATTTAATGTTGTTGTAAAATCGAATATTTCTATTAATGCATTACTTATTTCAAAATTATTTACAAAAGTTTCAACTTTTTTGAGTAATTTGTAGCCATTTTTAAGTGGAGGTTTTTTTAGGTCGCTAATGGTTAAGGCGTATGGAATTTTATTGGTGTATTTTTTATTCAAAAACTTAATAACCCTTTGAATCAAATTTCCTAGATTATTAGAGAGATCAGCATTTATTCTATTTATAAAAGCTGTTTTAGAAAAATCTCCATCATTTCCGAGATGAACTTCTCTCAAAAGAAAATATTTAAATTGATCTAGTCCAAAATTATCAATTATCTCATTAGGATCAATTGTATTCCCCAGTGATTTAGATATTTTTTTTCCTTCATTTGTCCACCATCCATGAGCAAATACTGTTTTTGGCAAACTAAGATTAGTTGCCATTAACATAGCTGGCCAATAAACTGCATGAAATTTTAAAATATCTTTGCCAATCACATGCACGCAATTATTCCAAAAAGATATGTCCTCTTCTCTTAAATTTGGATAATTAATTGAAGTAAGGTAATTTACTAGAGCATCTATCCATACATACATTATATGATTCGATGAGTCTTTAACTTTAATTCCCCAACTAAAACTTGTTCTTGAGATAGATAAATCCTTTAGACCTGATTTTACAAAACTTATTACTTCATTCTTTCTAGATTCTGGTCTAATAAAATTAGGATTTTCGTCATAATATTTTAATAATTTATTTTGCCAGTTAGATAAACGAAAAAAAAAACTTTCTTCTTCCACCCATTCAACCTTGTCACCATCTGAAGTAAAATAAACTCCTTCCTTTCTGATAAGTTCTTTTTCTTGATAAAATGATTCATCTTTTATTGAATACCAACCCTCATATTTATCTAAATATATTTGGTTATTTTCATAAAGTTTTTCCCAAAAATGTGTGGCTGCTTTTTTATGTCTTATTTCAGTGGTTCTAATAAAATCAGTGTTAGATATTTGAAGAGTTTTTGTCAATGTTTTGAAATTTTCTGAGACTTTATTTACAAATTCTAGAATACTTTCTCCACTTAATTTTGCTGCCTTTTCAACTTTTAAACCATGCTCATCAGTTCCAGTTGTAAAACGAACATTATATCCCATTAATTTATAAAAATTATTTAATGTATCGCAAATGATGGATGTATACGCATGACCAATATGAGGTATATCATTAACGTAAAATATTGGGGTTGTAATATAAATCTTTCTCATCTTATTCGTTTATTTTAAATTTGAAGAATTCGGAAAACATGAAATATAAAATTTTTTTTTTATCCAGATTAACACTAGGGTTCAATACATTTTGAATATTATTTAATAGAACTAAAATAGTTTTACTTTTTTTAGTATTATCAAAATTATTTATGAACTTTTCTTTCAAATAATTAAAAAATATANTNNTNACNAGTGAAAAATAATTTTCTAGATTTTTTGAAACGTTAAGAAACAATTTATCTATGTCTGAAATATTCATATGATTTTTTTTCATAATTTCTAGTGTTATATCAAGTATTTTTTTTCCATCAGATGTCTNAAGNATATCAAAAACAATTGGGTTATAATTACTTATTTGGAAATTTAAACTTTNATCTAAATTCTTTTCTAGTTCTTTTATAGAAGCATAAGTTGAAGAATTATAAGGATTAAATCTAAGAATAACACATCTTGAAATAATAGTTTTTGGAATTTTCTTTAAATTACATGTCATAATTATAATTGCTGTATTTGCTGGTGGTTCCTCGATAGTTTTTAAAAGAGCATTTAAACAATTAAAATTTAGGGATTCTGCGTTATGAATAACAAAAAAGGTTTTTAAACCAAGACCTTGAGAATTTGTTAATGAAGATTGCTTAATTAATCTTCTAATATCATCGATCAAAGCAATATCACTTCCACCATTAACTTCGTGAATATATTGTAAATAATTTGATTTCNCTTTAAAAACTNGTTTGATGAATTTTTCAAAAACTTTTTTCTTACCTGTAGAGTCTGTACCTTCAAAAATCCAGGAATGAGGGAAAATNTTTTCATAAGAATTTAAAAGTAAATCTAATTCTCTTTTATGATAATCAACAATCAATTAATCTCCTTTTAGAAAAAATATGGAATTGGAACTTTTGTAATTTTAATTTTATTCAAAATATCGACAATTTGTTTATGAATAATTTTTTTATTCATCGATCCATCAATCAGATAAAAATCTTTATTTTTTTCAAAACTTTTAAAGGCTTTGTAAACTTTTTCGTGATATTCACTATTTTTTAATTCNAATCTATTTTCTTTAGTATTTATCTTTAAACTTCTCTTGATTGAAATTTTGGGTTTAACATCAAGAAAAATAGTNATATCTGGAAGNAAATTCTCAGCAAAATGTTTATGTAAATAATCCATCAATTCTTTACGCACCTTATTAGGAACGATCTGATAACAAAATGTTGAATGATAAAACCTGTCACAGACAACAACTTGATTCCTTAGGTTAGGTAAAATGATATTTTCAACATGTTGATGACGTGCAGCATAAACTAATAATAACTCACTTTTAGGTTGAATATTTTCTTTCATTTTTTGAACCAGAATTCTTCTAATTTTTTCNGAAAATATTGTTCCACCTGGTTCTCTAGTAAAATAAAAGTCCTCTTTTATTTTTTTTANTGATTTTTTCAACAAACTGATTTGTGTTGATTTTCCAGAACCATCCATACCTTCAAAAGTAATAAACTTCTTCATTATTTAGAAATCATACTATCACCTAACAACAGGTATTTAAAATTTAAGAGTATCTTAGAGAAAAAATTTACTTTTTCCACACTACTATCTGAAAAAAGATCTATAACCTTTAAAACCTCACCACTCTTTTTTTTTACAATTAGTTCTCCAGCCTTTTCATTTTTTTTTATTGGGGGGCTAAGNGGTGATTTATATTTTACTACAAAATTAATGCTTTTCTTGATTTTTTTTGGAATTGTTAAAACAATTTTATCTTTACTAACTAATTTGATTGTTTTTTTGTTTCCTGCCCAGACTGGAACGCTCTCAATGAAGCTATCTTTTTCTACAACTGTAATATTTTGAAATTGATTAAACCCTATCCTCATTAATCTTTCTGATTCTTTGGTTCTTTCTCTACTCGATGACATTCCGTTAAGTATTAAAATTAAACGTCTATTATTTTTTTTAACTGTAGCAACAATTCCATACCCCCCCAAGGAAGTATGACCTGTTTTTAATCCATCAGATTCTAATGACGAAAACANGAGNGGATTACGATTAAGTTGGTTTATATCATTATATTTAAATTCTTTTTCGGCATAATAATGGTAGTACTCAGGAAAATCCTCGATTGTTCGTTTTGAAATAGTTAGTAGATCATTAATTGTCATCAAATGTTCGGGNTCAGGCCAACCGGTAGAATTTNTAAAGAATGAGTTTCTTAATCCCAATTCTTCACCNAGAGCATTTAACTCATCTACAAACAATTCCTCACTACCAGATATTCCCTCAGCAATAGCTATACAAGCGTCATTTCCAGACTGTACTATTATTCCTCTAATTAAATCTTCAACCCTTACCTTAGATTTATAGTTNAGAAACATTTTAGAGCCTCCNTTTTTCCAGGCTTTTTTACTTATTGTAAATTCATCNTCTAATGAAATATCTCCATCTTTAATTTTTTTGAAAACATAATATATTGTCATTATTTTACTCATAGAGCTAGGAGACATTAACTCATTTGAATTTTTTTCAAATATTATGCTTTGTGTTTCATAATCATAAAGAATTGCTTGTTTGGCGACTGTTTCTATGGCAATTACATTTGAAAAATTCAAAAAAAGAAATAAGGAAATTAATATTTTTATCATAATACTAATTCATTACTAAGTGAGAGGTAGTATAACCAAGATNAAAAAGCTTATCTTTTATTTGATTTGCAAGTGTTATATTTTCTATAGGTCCAATCCTAACTCTATACAAATATCGGCTTTCAACAAATTCTCTTTTAATATAAGCCTGAAATTCAATTAAACTTTCAGTCAATGACTTTGCATTCCTATGATCCGTGAATGCACCAACTTGGATTTCAAGGGCTTTNCCTCTAAGGATACTATTTTTGTTTTCAGACTCATTATTTTTTAAAATACGTGCTTTTTTTGGTTGACTACTTGGTTCACTTGGGACTTCTAGTTCTTTTTTGGTTACTTCTTTAATTTCAGCAGGCTGAACATTTCTTTGGAAATCATCTGAACCTTTTGCTAATTCTCTGGATTCGTCTTCCAATATTTCAACTTTTACTTTAGCAACCCCATTTTTTAGAAACCCCAATTCTTTGGCTGCTTTTTTTGACAAATCAATTATTCTATTTTTTACAAATGGTCCTCTGTCATTAATTCTTACTCTTGGAAGAATCATTCCATTTTCAAGATTAGTTACTTTTACTATTGACGGAAGTGGAAGAGTTTTATGAGCAGCACTAATTTTATTCTGATCGAAGATTTCACCGTTGGCGGTTGTTTTTCCGTGAAATCCTGGTCCATACCATGATGCTAAACCTATTTCTTCATAATCGTAGTCTACTGCTGGATAATACCATTTTCCATTTATGACATATGGACTACCGATTTTATAAACAGGGTCGTCTCCCCATGAACCAATTCTTTTTGCAGAATTGACTAAGAATGTTGCCTCAGAGCAACTCATAAGATTTATAAAGAGAAAAAGACAACAAAAGATTTTGAAAGGAGTGAATTTATTTTTGAATTTCATCTGAGAGTAAGAAAACTGATAATGCAAAGTAATTTGACCTATTCCAATCTAATATGACATCAAAGTTTTTTGAAACTAAAAAACACTGATTATCCTTTGAATCAGGTATGATTAGCTTAAATAAATCATCGTCATTGTATTTATTTTTAAAAATAATACCATATTTTTTCCAATATTTAAGACTTTTAAATTTCTTTTTTTTGGATAACTCAATAAGTTCTGGATTAAGCTGAAGTACAACTTTTTCACCCCAGTTTAAAGATGAATTCCAACCTGCTGACTTTAAATAATTCGCACCAGATGCAAGAGCATCCTCTTTTTCTAGTAAATTAATTTTGTTATTTCCATCAAAATCAATTGCGAATTTATGAAATGTACTTGGCATGAATTGTGTTTGTCCAAAAGCACCTGCCCACGATCCTTTAAAATTTTTTCTAAGGATATGGCCATCATCTAATATTTTAAGAGCAAGTTTCAGTTCCCTCATAAAGAAGTCTTTTCTTCTTCCGTCATAAGCTAATGATGTGAGAGATCTTATGATATCAAATTTCCCTGTATAAGTTCCAAAATTTGTCTCAATGCTCCATAACGAAACTATTACTTTAGAATCAACATCAAATTTATTCTCAATTTTTTTTAAAAGAGTTATATTTTGATTGAACTTTTTTTTTAGCTCAGTTTTTGTTTTTTTATTAACATTCCTTTGTAAATATTGCTCAAATAAAATAGTAAACTCTGGCTGTTTTCTGTCTAATTCAACAACTTTTTTATTAAATGTTAGATTATCAAGTATATCTATTGTTTGCTTTTTAAATTCAGATTTCTCAGATAATTTTAATTTTAAATTTTTGATCCATTCTTTCCATTCTAGATCTTGAGTTGGTTTTGTCTGTAGGTTCGGAGAATCATTACTCTTAGAGTATACAATTGATGAAGTTAACAATAAAAAGAATAAAACAAAAGATTTCATAATTTTTTTCTAAAATTTACTAATCCCTAAATTTGATATTTTTTCTTGATAAGTCACTAATTTTTTTACAGCCCATTAGTTTCATATTTCTAACTAATTCATTTTTAAGATTTGATAAAGATTTTTCTACCCCTTTATTTCCCGCAGCGGCTAAAGCGTACAAATAAAGTCGACCTCCTGAGCATGCTTTTGCACCCAAAGAAATTGCTTTTAGAATATGGGTACCCCTTCTGATTCCTCCATCGCAAATAACTTCAATCTTGTCACCTACAGCGTCTAATATTTCTTTCAACTGATCGAATGGAGACCTAGATCCATCAAGTTGACGACCTCCATGGTTAGAAATCATAATTGATGTAGCACCAATTTTTACAGCATTTTTTGCGTCTTCAACAGACATAATTCCTTTTAAACAAAAAGGACCTCCCCAGTTTTTTTTTATTTGCTCAGCATCAGACCAAGTCATTTTTTGATCTAACATAGTTGAAAAATAGTCACTGACAGACAGTGCAATGCTTGTTCCTTCTCCAACATAATTACTTAGAAAAGGCAAATCGAATTTATCTCTAAATAAATAATTGAGAGACCACATCGGAGACAAAGCATAACTCAATAGACTTTGCAAATTAAATCTAGGAGGAGAAGTAAATCCTGTTTTCAAATCTCTTTCTCTATTTCCACCAGTAATAGTATCGACAGTTAAAGCTAAAGCATCAAATTGTCTCTCCTTGCATTCCTCTATCATGCTTTGAGTAAGTTTTCTGTCTTTATGAAAATAGAGTTGAAAAATCTTAGGACCCCTTAAATGACTAATTTTTTCAGCAGATACTGTTGATAAAGATGATATACCAAAAAAAGTATTAAATCTTTCTGCTGCTTTTCCCACAGCCATCTCACCTTCATAATGAAACAGCCTTTGCAGAGCTGTTGGTGATAGAAAGAATGGTAAATCAATTTTTTTTCCCATCAAGGTTATAGACAAATCAATTTCTTCAACACCTCTCATTACATTGGGTATAAGATCACATTTATTGAAAGATTCGACATTTCTTTTCATTGTAATTTCATCATCAGCGCCCCCGTCAATATAATGAAAAACTGGAAAAGGAAGTCTCTTTTTAGCTAAATTTCTAAAATCGTTTACATTATTACAATTTTGTATTTTATTCAAAAACATATATTTTTATATTGTATGGATAACATAGCAAGAAAACATTTAATTAAAAAAAAAAAAAAACTTTTAAAGTTTTTAAATTTAGTATCTAGCCTGGATGAAACTTCAATAAAGTTTGAAGGAGATCAAAGTGATGACTTCTTTAAAAAAATAAAACTTTCATTAGAAGAAGCTAATTCTAGTAAAAAAAAACTCTCAAATTGGATTGTAAAACTTGAAGGTTTGTCAGGACGTAAATACAGAACCCTTATTAACAATCTGATAGAAAAAATTGAAAAACCATCCTACCTTGAGATTGGATCATGGATTGGTTCAACTGCATGTGCGGCAAGTTATTCTAACAAACTTCGAATTACTTGTATCGATAATTGGAGTGAAAATTTTGTACTTCGTTATAACCCAAGAATTGAATTTAAAAAAAATTTGAAGAAATGTATAAATAAAGAATCTATTTTCAATTTGATTGAAAAGGATTTTAAAAAGATAGATTACACCAAAATAGGAAAGTTTAATATTTATATGTACGATGGCCCTCATCACGGGAAAGATCACTATGATGCTATTAAATTAGTACAACCAGCTCTTATGGATAAATATATACTGATAGTTGATGACTGGAATTGGGACCAAGTAAGGAAAGGAACTAATCAAGCAATAAGTGATCTAAATCTTAAGATTATATCAAAATTAGAAATAAGAACTACTAAAGATGGATCCAATGCACTCATCTCTGGTGAAAATAGTGACTGGCATCAAGGTTATAGTTTTTTTGTAATTAAAAAGTAATTATTTCTTTTTCAAAACACTAGAAACAACTGATGACAGAAGCTTTGAATCTTTTTTTGTTGCGTATTTTAAAGATGCAAGTTTATCAACAAAAGTATCTGATGATTCTTCAAGAAGTTTTTTTATTTTGTCTTTTTTCTTATTCATAATAAGTTACATGAAATTTTTGTGCCAATTTAATCTCTAAAATTAATAAACTGAAGTGGTTGTTTTATTCCGAGTTCTTTGATCATCTCTATTGCAGACTGTAAATTATCCCTCTTATTTCCAGAAACCCTTATTTCGTCACCTCTTATTGCAACTTGAACCTTCAGTTTACTATTTTTTATAGTCTTATTAATTAATTGAGCAACTTCTTTATCAACTCCCTGAATAATTTTAGATTTTTGTCTAAGCATCCCTCCTCTAGCATCTTCTACTTTAGAGAAATTGAACGCACCCGATGATAATTTCCTTTTAACTAAATGTGTTCTAAAAATTTGTTGTACCTGATCGATTTTATACTGATCTTCTGCTATAAGGTCAATCTCATCAGATTCTCTTGTAATTTTAGACTCACTATTCTTAAAATCGTACCTTGTAGAAATTTCTCTCATCGCTCCATTTATTGCGTTATCAACTTCAGCTAAGTCGGTTTTGGAAACTACATCAAATGTTGGCATAATAAAAATTCTCTATTAATAAATGTTGTAATAAATAATCTCTATTATAGAATTAAGTATTCGTTAATGTAAATATTTAAGAATAAAATGTTAGTTGTAAACTCTCCCTGGGATTCAAATGTTATAGAAAATATTCCTACTCACAAAGAGTCTGAGATTGAAATTTTCTTGGATACTGCAGAGGAAATTGCAAAAAAAAAAGGATCTGATTTTCCTCCTATTAATAGGATAGAAGTACTAAAAAAATTTTCTGAAAGTATTAAAAAAAATATTGAAAAACTTGCTACTCTAGCAACCTCTGAGGGAGGAAAACCAATGATTGATTCCTTGATTGAGATTAAACGAGGAGCTGAAGGTGTTGACACTTGCATTGAAATTTTAAAAAATGAATCAGGTTATGTAATCCCGATGAATATTAATAAAGCATCGGAAAATAGAATTGCTTTTACTCAGAAAGAACCGATAGGTGTTGTTCTTGCAATAAGTGCATTTAATCATCCATTTAATTTAATAATACATCAAGTTATCCCAGCGATTGCAGCAGGCTGTCCAGTAATTGTCAAACCAGCTGAAGATACCCCACTTTCCTGTAAGCAAATTATTAAAATGTTAATTGAATCAGGACTACCGGAAGAAAGATGTNTTTTTGTTATGCCGGAAAACCTTGAATTGGCAACAAAGCTTGTAGAAGACAAAAGAATAGATTTTTTTAGTTTTATCGGATCTGCAAAAGTNGGATGGATGCTACGATCAAAACTTTCAGCTGGTACTAGATGTGCTTTNGAGCATGGTGGTTTAGCTCCTACATTTGTCACAAATACCGCGAATTTAGAAACCGCTTCGTCTCTTTTAGCAAGAGGCTCTTTTTACCATGCAGGACAAGTATGTGTTTCTGTGCAAAGAATTTTTGTTGATAAAAAAGTTTCTGAAGAATTTTTAAGTTTATTAAAAAATAAGGCTATGAAAATGACAATTGGAGATCCACAAGAAATGAATACAGATATTGGTCCACTTATTAGACCAAGTGAAGTAGATAGAGTTGATGAATGGGTTAATGAATCATTAAAAAATGGNGCAAATAAAATAATTGGTGGAACTAAGAATTCAAATAATGCTTATAATCAAACAATTCTTCTAAACCCAAAANCATCTGATAGAGTTTCCAGAATGGAAGTTTTCGGACCAGTTGTGTGTGTATACACATATGACAAAATTGAAAGCGCAATTAAAAATGCAAATTCTGTAGACACCTCTTTTCAGGCATCAATTTTTTCAGATAAAATTAATGAAGTTTTGAGCTTTTACGAAAAAATTAATGCATCATCAGTATTTCATAACGATCATACTGCTTTCAGAGTCGACTGGATGCCGTTTGCTGGATTAAAACATTCGGGTCATGGCGTTGGAGGAATAAAATATACAATGCATGATATGCAAATTGATAAAATGTTAGTTTTAAAAAAGGATTAAATTTATGAAGGCTTCTGATTTATTTATAAAATGTTTAGAGAAAGAGGGTGTCGAAAGGATATTTGGTGTTCCAGGAGAAGAAAATGCAGATTTTATGATTTCACTCAAAAATAGCAAAAAAATTGAATTTATTCTGTGTAGACATGAACAGGCCGCAGCATTTATGGCAGATGTATACGGAAGACTAACCGGNAAAGCAGGTGTTTGTCTATCTACATTAGGACCAGGTGTAACAAATCTCATGACAGGCTTAGCAGATGCCAATATGGATAGATCACCTGTAGTTGCTATAATTGGTCAGGGTTCTACCAAAAGGCTTCATAAGGAGAGCCACCAAATAATGGATTCTATTGGAATGGTACAACCAATTTCTAAATGGGCTCAAACAATTTTGTCTGAGAGAAATATTACTGAAGTTGTTAGAAANGCATTTAAAGTTGCNGAAACTGAAAAACCTGGAGTAACTGTAATAGAATTACCTGAAGATATCGCAAAAAAAGAGATAAATGACGAACCAATCCCACCAATTTTAACAAGAAGGCCTGCAGCAGATAATAGGGCGATTAATGAAGCATTGGACTTAATACTAGAATCCAAAAATCCAATTATTTTAGCAGGAAANGGAACTATAAGAAAGAGAGCATCAAATCGATTAAGAATACTNGTTAAAAATTTAGGAATTGGAGTTATAAACACTTTTATGGGGAAAGGTTCNGTTTCATTTGATGATGANCATTCATTATTTACAATTGGTTTAGGAAGNGGTGATTATAATAATTTAGCNATAGANGAGTCTGATCTAGTAATAGCAATTGGCTATGATCTTGTAGAATATAGTCCATCTGCATGGAATAGAATTGAAAAAGGGAACAAAAAAATTATACATATTGATTATACACCAGCAGAAGTAGATAGAGATTATCTTCCAAATGTTGAAATTATTTCTGATCTTGCAGGTGCACTATACCAGCTTAANAAAGCACTATTAGATAGAATATCTAANAAACATCTTCCGCTTTTTGATATTAATTCTCGAATGAAATCAAGAAAAGAAATGTTGAATCACTTAAATCAAAATAATGAAGATGATTCATTTCCTATGAAGCCTCAAAGAATTTTATCTGATGTCAGAAAAGTAATGGATAAGGGTGATATTTTACTCTCAGATGTTGGAGCTCACAAAATGTGGGTAGCACGAGAATATAATTGTTTTGAACCTAACACTTGTCTAATTTCCAATGGTTTTTGTACAATGGGCTTTGCTCTTCCTGGATCTGTTGGGGCTAAGATGGCCTTTCCCGAGAAAAAAGTACTCTCAATAAATGGTGATGCTGGGTTTTTAATGAATGTACAAGACTTAGAAACAGCTGTAAGAACAAAAATTAATGTAGTAGCAATTGTTTGGCTAGATGGCGAATATGGTCTTATAAAATGGAAACAACAAGTAAATTTTAAAGGAGAGCACTCAGACCTAATGTTTGAAAATCCTGATTTCAGTAGTTTAGCAAAATCATTTGGAATGTGGGGTAAAAAAATAAATTCTGCAGACGATTTAATACCTTCACTTCATGAAGCTTTTAAACAAGAAGGACCAGCTATAATTGGAGTTCCTGTAGACTACTCTGAAAATATGAAGCTTACTAAGCATTTAGGGAAAGTGTCAGCAATATTGTGAAATATTGTCTGATCTTAAACATCTTTCTGTTTTTTGTTCCTCATTACAATACTCTTGCAAAAAGCTGCTTACCCAAAATTATTAAGTCATATGATGAAATAGAGGAAAAACTAAAAATCTGTGATAAAGGAGATAAAATTCTCGTTATTCACGATATCAAAGTTGTAAGTGATCGATTAATTTTAAAAATTTGCGATTTGAGATATCCAGTAATATCAAGAGATGAACCAAACATAATACACAAAAGAAACAGTGGAGTGTCATTTATCTGCATATATGACCCAGATTTCTAGTAATTAGTTTATTTTGTAATAAGGTAATTCTTCAGTATTAGTAACACCCATTGCTGCAATTCTTTCAATAACTTGTAAAGCTTTCTGAAATTTTCTTTCATTTACCTCACTTGGATTCTTTGAAAAATGTTCACCACAAATCGATACTCCATAATTTGTTTGTACGGGTCTTATTACTCTACCTCTACTTAGACCATCACTCAATGTTGTAAAAATGAACTCTTCTTGCTGAGGAATTGTTATCTCTCTTTCAAACAAGAACTGTCTTACCTTTTTTTCTGCAGATAATGTTAAATTCCAGAATTCATTTTCAGAATTAGTTGATTCTCCTGAAACAAAATCAAATGCCAAGCAAAATGTTAAGAAAAGTTTTTCGTAAATATTCGCATCTCTCCATGCAGACGCCTCCATATTTTTCCAAATATTATGATTCATATCTGAAAAAATTTTTGGAACTCTTTCGAAAAATACTTTATGTAAGCTATTATCATTTTTGGGTTTGTCTATTTTATTATCTTTATACAAGTCTGTACAAGCATATGAATTGCATATTGGACAAGATGCATCAGATAAAAGCTTTTTTTTATAAACTAAAGAACATCTTCTACCATCCTCATTAAGGCCTTCACATAATAAATAAGTATAGTCTCTATCCTCNACGTAATTCTGTTTACTTATCCAATTAAATCTATTCTTAAATTCAAGATATGATTTCCTATGATTCCATAACTTCCAAGTTAATTTTTCAACCGGACCAAATGTTGTAAAGTTTGAACTGACATCTATTACAAGACATTTATTTTTGTTATTCGCTGAGCGCAGTCCTCTTCCAACCGATTGTCCCCAAAATACCTTTGAAAGTGTTGGTCTTAAATGTACAATAATATTACAATTTGGGTTATCCCAACCTTCGGATAAAACTCCAACAGAAATTAAGCATTCAATTTCACCTTTTTCATGAAGGTCAAGGATCTCGAGACGAGATTTAATTGGAGTCTTTGCNGTAATCAGCTCAACTTTTAGATTATGACTAGCAACTTGTCTTTTTGTTTCTTCAGCTACAAGAATATCTGGACAAAACCAGGCAGATATAGGTCTTTCTGAAATCCTTTTTTTTTGCTGATTATAAATCTTACATGCGTAGTCGATCATTGAGGACTTTATTATTGCATTTGATAGTTGCTCGATAGGAAAGTCACCTGTCGTAATATCCATATTTTCAAGTTCAAGGTCATGAATAAAAAAAGATTGATATTCTGCTGGAACCAAAACACCCTCGCGTATCAACTCCTCAATATCCGCACAATCAATAATTGCATCAAATGCAAGTCCTAGTTGATCTTTCTGATCACCAGTTCTTCTTTCAGGAGATGCAGTTAATCCTAAAAGTTTTGAGTTTTCATTAGCGTTTTTTTCAAACTGATCCAATAATTCTTTATATGCCTGTCCATTAGGGGAAACTCTATGTGCTTCATCAATAATCATCAAATCACACTTTTTTATTGCTTCCATCAAAAAATCTCTTGATCGTAGATTAGTTGAAATAAGAACATCATAACNATCGAATGGTTTTCCGNCCTCTGATAAACCTAACTTTTTAACTTTATGATTACTTGATAGACCTTTTTCTAATTGTTCTAATAACACTAGTCTATGGCAAAGCACCACAATCTTTTTTTTTTTATAAAATCTATTTATTATTTCGCTAGCAAGAACGGTCTTTCCAGCCCCAGTTGGAGCTTTAAGAATAAATTTNCTATAATTCTTAATTATATCAGGAAACTCATCGATTACTTTCTCTTGCCATCTTCTTAATTTCATCAATTAGCTATCATAATATATTTTTTGTTGATTATCTATTATCAATATGTATTTAGTATANNNAATGCGAATNAANTTATTAAAATCNAAACTTCATAGAGCAAAAATTACTGGCGTTCATTTAGATTATGAAGGCTCATGTGCNATTGATGAGGANTTATTNGAGGCNGCTTCAATAAANGAATATGAAATGCTTCATATCTACAACCTTTCAAATGGAGAAAGATTTGTTACTTATGCAATCAAAGCAGAAAGAGGTTCAGGTGAAATAACTCTTAATGGAGCTGCCGCCTACAAAGGAAAAGAAAACGATTTAGTAATAATATGCACCTATTGTGAAATAAATAAAGATGAAGTAGGAAAACATAAACCTAAACTTATTTACTTTAAAAAAAATTCCAACNTTATTGATGAAATCAAGTCCGAAATTCCAACTCAGAAAAAAAGTAATATCGTTAATCTAAAATAGCTATGTCAAGAAGTATGTGGATCATAGTAGTTTTAATTACAATTTTAATGATAAGTTCATTTTGGTTTTCTAAGGGAAGAGAGATACCACCNTGGNCAAAATGTAAGGAGTCATTNTTTACACAAGTAGTTTTTAAGAAATGTACNCCAAGNAGCATTTATCAAAAACAAGAATTGAATCAAANTTCACAACCTGATAAAGAGTTTGANNAATTGCCTTATGAGCCTCCAAGTAATTANTATTCANCAAAATAAAGAATGTTGATATTAATTAATTTTTATGTCATTAAATAATTATGCCGCTTTAGCTCAGTTGGTAGAGCAACTGATTTGTAATCAGTGGGTCGGGAGTTCAAATCTCTCAAGCGGCACCACTCACCAAGGGTTTTAGCGAATTGTA
>PARN01000003.1 GCA_002711515.1 Rickettsiales bacterium
TCTTATTAATCGATAGTAAATAACTATTATCCATCTCGACTACATTTAATTTTTCAAAAAAGCTTTCAATGGATTTTTTTGTATAATTTATAAAATTTTTCTTATTTACCTCAATATCAAAACTCGATACGCCATTATCTTTCAAAGATAAATAGAGGCTTTTAAAACTTTTAAAAAAATCTTCATTAGGTACCCATAAATTAAGGTAAGCATTTTCTGATCCGTGTTTTCTTAATTTATATACAAGATTTTCATTAAACTCTTTAAAAATTTTATCATAATTAAGTTTAACTTTCATCTAATTATCGTCTTTGTAAAAAAGATTAATCTTGCTGCATATATTCATTATATCAGATTTTTTAAGAAATTGATTTATTGGCAAACTCAAAATACTTTGTGACTGTTTTTCAGTAATTGGAAGTCTTGTTCTTTTGTATTTTTTTAAAAAGAATTTCTGTTTATGAATAGGTATTGGATAATGAATATTAGATTCAATGTTATTTTCTAATAAAAACTTCTTCAATTCGTCTCTCTTTTTTACCTGAATAACAAATAAATGATGAGTATCTCTCGATTCTTTTCTAATCTGAGGATAATAAAAATTTTTTTTATTTAAATTATCCAAATATAAATTAGCATTTCTAATTCTTTGTAAAATTATACTTTCTATTTTTTTAAGTCTAAAGTTTAGAATTGTTGCTTGAATTGCGTCTAACCTTGAAACTGTACCCCAAAATTTTATGTTATCTCTGTTAATGTGACCGTGATTTCTTTTTAATTTTAAGAAATTAAAAATTTGTTTGTTATTTGTTGTTATAAATCCCGCATCTCCCAATGCATTTAAATTTTTTAATGGATGTGCTGAAAATGCCGAACAATCTCCATAACAACCACTAAATTTATTATTAAATGTAGAACCAAATGACTGAGCAGAATCCTCGATTATTTTAAGATTATATTTTGTAGCTATTTTTGAAATTTTGTCCATCTCGCACATTCTGCCAGTAAGATGGACTGGAATTATTGCCTTAGTTCTCTTATTAACAACAGATTTAATTTGCGATGAATCCATTGTTTGATCATTTAAAACATCAACAAAAACTGGTTTCGCACCAACAGCACTTATTGCAGCTCCAGTGGCAATATAACTATTTGCTTGAGTTATTACTTCATCACCAAATCCAATATTTAGTGACAAGAGTGAAAGAATTAGTGCATCTGTTCCAGAATTAACTCCAACACAATACTTAACTTTCAGATAATCACAAACCCCCTTCTCAAACTTTTCTACCTCTTCAGAGAGTATATATTTTCCACTTGAAAGTACTCTTTCAATTTCTTTGATTAACGCTTTTTTTTCTTTTTGAAACTGTTCAGATAGGTTAACATAAGGAATCCTAACTTTTCTTATTCTGTTCATAAAAATCCTTTACAGTGTGAATTACATAATCCAATTGAGCTTTTTCAAGATGTTGGTCAACAGGGAATGTGATTATATTTTTTGAATGGAAATCAGTTACAGGAAAACTTCCCTTTTTATATGATAAATTATTAAGTGCTTTTTGTCGATAAAGCGGAATAGGATAATGAACCTTTGCTTCTATATCTCTTTTTAAACAATACTCAAGTAGCTTATCTCTCTGTTTTGCAAAAACAATATACAAATGGAAAACTAATCTCATATTATCTGGACGAGGAGGAATTCTTATACCTTTTATATTTTTAAAACCTTTGTCATAATAAGTTGCATTTTTAATTCTTTTTTTTGAAATCTCGATAGTTTTCGGAATAAGCCAGTTTCCAACAACCGCCTGAATAGTATCTAACCTTGAGTTATAACCAAGTATTTCAATTTCATCTCTATTTTTCAAACCATGGTTCCTTAAAAGTTGAAGTTTTTTATAAATTTTTTTTTCATTTGTGATAATAACTCCACCGTCAGACCAAACATTTAGATTCTTTAAAGGATGAAGTGAAAAGCAACCTGTTGAACCCCAAGTTCCCGCTATTTTATTATTTTGAGATGCAAGTATTGATTGGCAGGCATCTTCTATGATTAACAGTTTATATTTATTTGCAATTTTTTTGAGTTTCTCCATATTCGTCATGTAACCGGTAAAATGAACAGGAACAATTGCTTTTGTTTTTTTTGTAATTACAGATTCAATTAAGTCAACGTTCATACAGAATGTATCATCACAGTCCACTAAAACTGGTTTTGCACCAATTTCACTTATTGCACCAACTGTTGCAATAAAAGTATTTGAGGCTGTTATAACCTCATCACCATAACCAACACCAAGAGCCTTGAGAGACAACTTTATAGCATCTGTTCCAGAGTTCACACCTATTGCGTACTTAGAATTCATAAGTTTAGCAAATTTTTTTTCAAATTCTTCTAAAGGTCTCCCGAGAGTAAAGTCTCCAGTTTTTACAAATTCTTTAATTTTTACGAGGAGATCGTCAATTTCTGCAAATTGTTGCGGCAAGTATGAGTACCTTACTTTCATCAAAATGGCCCCTTAAAGTCAGCGTTTGGAACATCAATTTCTTTTTGTGAGAAGTTGACACTTAGATAATTGGTAATTTTTTTCTTCAATTCAAGTTCAACCTTTATTTGTTTCATGACTCTATCAGCAATTTCTTTCAAAGATCCATAGTACTTTTTCGCTAGTGATCTTGTCGAAGGAGTTGGGTGGTCAGGCAATCCGATCCTTGAAATTGATTTTATAGAATTTTTTAATTCAGTTTCACTTATTTGGGAAATAATTTCTGATCCAATACCTAATTTTTTATAACCAGTTTCAATAATTAATAGATTTTTTGTTTTTTTTAAAGACTTTATTATTGGTTTTATATTTAGCGGTCTAAGTACTCTTAGATCAATTATTTCAATATTAATTCCAAATTTCTTCATAATCTTCGAACAAATAATGACTTCTGTAATATTATATGAATTTGCCACAATAGTAATATCTTCTCCTTTTGTAAGTATAGAAGGACTATGTATATTAACTTTATATGGTTTTTTTGGAACAACACCTTTAACATAATGTAACCATCTATGTTCGATAATCAAAACTGGATTAGGATCTTCTAACGCACTCCATAACATTCCTTTAGCATCATATGCTGATGAAGGCATTAATACCTTTAGGCCAGGAATGTAAGAAAAAACCGTTTCTAAACTCTGAGAATGTGCAGGACCTTGTCCCCAACCTCTTCCAATAATCATTCTGATAACAATTGGAACATTGTATAATCCATTAGAAACATAATAACTTTTTGCAGCATTGTTAAAAATTTGTTCCAGTGAAAGTAATGCAAATTCTGTTCTTTGATGAACTAATAATACCTTAAAATCATTCATTGAAAGACCTATAGAAATTCCTGTCACTCCATTTTCCGATATTGGAGATTCAATGATTCTAGCTTTTCCAAATTTTTTGGATAAGTTTAATGTTGTTCCAAATATTCCTTTTGGATCATTTATTCCTTCACCGATGACAATACAATCATTAAATTTTTTTAAATATTGTTCGGTCGACTCCAAAATTGCTTCAGATACTGATATTATTCTTTTTCTAGTTTGCATAAATAAATTTATTCAGAGTACTAATTTTTGGGAAATCATCATTCTCAGCGAAAATAAATGCTTCTGATATTTCTTTGTTCAATTTTTCTTTTAGTTTATTAAGTTCAATGTCAGAAATTTTGTTATTTTTTATTAAACTTTGTATGTATAATTTAACTGGATCTCTTCTAGTCCAGTAATTAATTTCTTGACTATTTCTATAACTAAGTTTGTCATCATTATATGGCCCGCAGTGTTCAACATTTCTGTAGGTGTCGAGTTGCAGAAAAAATGGCAACGGATTTTTTTTCATATCACTAACAATAGTTTTAGTGAAATTAAAAATGTTCATAACATTGTTACCAAACATTCTATGAGATTTAATTTTGTGACATTTAGCAAATCTTGTAAAATCTTCAGATGGTTGTCTATCTTTTATATTTGTAAAACATGAATATTTATTATTTTCACAAACAAAAAGAATAGGAAGTTCATGGACAGATGCAAAATTTGCTGATTCGTGATAAACACCTTCTTCTAATGCAGCGTCTCCAAAGAAAACAACAACAATTTGTTTTTTTCTTTTTAATTTCATTGATAAAGCAGCTCCAACTGCAATTGGAATCACTGATGCCACAATTGGTATACTCAACATCATACCAACATTTTTATCCATTAAATGCATAGATCCTCCCCTTCCACCACAACAACCAGAGCTTTTTCCATAAAGTTCGCATAACATAGCTCTTAAATCACCAGATTTAGCTAAATAATGACTATGACTTCTATGTGACGAGTAAATTTGATCCTTTACACTCAAAGTTTCACAAACACCCACTGCACAACCCTCTTGTCCTAAAGATAGATGAACTGGGCAACGCATTAACTGTTCAGAATATTTCTTTGAAATTTCTGTTTCTACTAATCTGATTCTTAAAAGACTTCTAAGAATTTTTTTTTCAAGAACATTCATATTAAATTTGTTAATTGCATTGTTTTAATATTAAAATACTTTGGGTCTTCAAGGCTATTTTTTAATAAATTTGAATTGAAAGCATCTATTAAACTCATAACTGCATCTTTAATAGAAAATTTAGGAGTAAAATTTAACTGTTTTGAAATTTTGTCAGAAGAAATATGATAAGATCTTAAATCATTGGTTTCTTCAAATTCAATTAGTACATCGTTTCCAACTATTCGTTTTACTAGTTTTCCTATTTCTAATAAATTATGATTCTCGAAGCCAACGTTAAAAATTTGATCACGAATCAACTTTTCTTCTGAATTAAGTACAGACAAGTATGACCTGACCATATCTGCAATGTGTATATTTGGTCTTTTCTGTGAACCTCCATGAATTACTAGTTTTCTTGTATTGAACGCATTATTAGTTAGAATATTAACAATTACGTCCATTCTTGTTCTTTTACTGTATCCACAAACAGTTGCAGGTCTTAAAATAGTAGAACAGACAGAATCTCCTGACTCATTTAATAAAATATCTTCACATAAAGCTTTATATTTTGAATAGTCTGTTAAAGGTTCCAAAGACAAATTTTCTGTAACGTTTGATACGTCTTTTAAACCATAAACTGATGATGATGACGCATAAATAAACTTTTTAATATTATATTGTTTACAGATCTTAATAAGTGGGTAAAAGCAATCATAATTTATTGCTTTTCCAAGTTTTGGGTCAAGATCAAATGATGGATCATTAGAAATACATGCAAGGTGAATAACTATATCTACGGTAGATATAATATTTTTTAAAAGATCCTCATCTCTGACATCTCCTTTTATAACTTTTAAAGAATCTGAATCATTATAGTCATTAAACAATATATCTGGACTTTCAAATAAAAAAAGATCGAGCACTTTTACTGAGTATTTACATTCAAGAAGTCTTTCGACTAGTAAACTTCCGACGTATCCTCCTCCACCTATTACTAAAACTTTCATAACAAAACTATTAACGACAAAACTCTATTTTATTACAGTTTCTATAAAGCTTAAGAGCTGAGATTTTTCAATACTTGAGCTATGACCCAAAATATTGACTTTAATTGCTCCTGATGCGTTTCCAATGAATCCAATATCAATAGGATTAGTATTTAAATATGCAAAAAGACTTGAAACTACAAAAAAAGCATCTCCAGCACCTATTGTGTCAACAACTTTATTTGTGAAGGCAGGTATTTTAATTACTTTGCTTTTAGCTTTAATTAAACAACCATTTTTCCCAGTTGTTACAATAAAAACTTTCGATTTTGGTAAATTATTACCAGTGGATAATAACTCATTCAATGGAGAGGTTTTATTATGTGCTGCTAGTCTGAATTCAGGTTCATCAATACAGATATAATCTGCTTTAGAATATTTGGTAATTAAATTAAAACCTCTATTTGCACTGTTTGTTTGAGCATTTATAGCGACAAAAACTTTAGATTTTATAATTTTATCAATAATTTTTTTTGTAATTAACCCGTGTCCAAAGTCTGTAATAATTACTATGTCAACTTTTGGAATAATCTTCTCGATTTTTTTTAATATCTTAGTTTCTTCGGTTTTTTCGAGAGGAATATCATTCATATCATATACCTCAAACATTTTACTCATATAACTAGAGTCAATGTATCTAGTCTTTTTAGTTGTAGGCCTATCTTTTAATTTAAAGTCAACTAATTTTACATTGCGTTTGAGTTTTTTTTTTATAAAATATTCATGATTATTAGATCTATCGCCAATACCTGTGACTAAACTAACCTCTTTGCAGAAATCTGAAATATGATTTGCTGCTGCTATTACACCGCCAGCAAAAATTTGTGAATCTTTTTTTAATGTAGCTAAAATGTTTTCTTTGGCTGATTTACCCAAAGCATCAGTATAGATATACTCATCAATTATTGAATCACCAATTAGCATTACTTTGAGTTTCTTAATTTTATTTACTAGTTTATGAAAATAATCAATGCCTTCAGCTTTATAATGATTAATAATTTTATTTAATTTTTTATCATATGAAAAAAAATTTTCATTAATTAGTGAAGACGAAGAAAATGTTATGTTATCTGTAAACTTAAGATTACCACCATATTTTTTAACCTCCTTTTCTTCAATCAAAATTTTTTTTGTAAGATCCTTTTTTTTGTCTTTATAATCATTCCCTTTAACATAAATATTTGGTTTTATATTCTTAATTGAGGGTAATGCTGATGGATCATCAACTATTGATACAAAATCCACATAAGAAAGAGAAGCAATCATTTCTGCTCTAAGGTATTGATTAAACACGGGCCTTCTAGGTCCTTTTGTAACAAACTTATCTGACGTTAATGTAACTATTAAAATATCACCAAGATTTTTAGAATCTTGAAAATGCCTGAAATGTCCTGCATGAAGTAAATCAAAAGTTCCATGACATAAAATTATTTTTTTTTCTTTTTTTTTTAACTCTTTACAAATTTTATTAAGAGAGTGCATGTCATAAATTTTTTGTTTAATAAAACTTTCAAATGTATTCTTTGAATTCATAAGATACTTCCTCAAGATAAATTAACTTATGTTAAGTATTTAAACCAATCTTTTGTTTCATTTTCTATTGATTCTTTGTCCCAAACCGGAGCATCTCTAAAGTCATGGATACTTTCGAGTAGTTTTTGTACTCCGGTTTCAAAATTTATAATTGGTTTCCAATTTGTTTCTCTTAATATTTTTTTTATATCGGCAAATGTACATTTAGGTTCGCCTGGTCTTTCTGGAATAAAAACTTTTTCCCCCCCTCCCAATAATTCAATCAAATAATTAATACTATATGTCTGACCTGAACCAATATTAAAAATTTGATTATGAATACTATCTTTTGTCATTTCCAAAAATGATGACACAACGTCATCAATGTAAGTAAAATCTCTAGTTTGTTCTCCATCACCTACAACTGTAAAAGGTTTTTTTGCAAGCATTTGAGCAAGAAAAACTCCAAAAACTGCCCCATATGCTCCTGAAGTTCTTGCTCTTGGCCCATACACATTAAATAGTCTTAAACTTATTGTTGATATGTTAAATAATTTCCCAAAGTGGATTATAATTTCTTCACCTAAACGTTTTGTCAATGCATATGGATAACACGGCGATATCAAAGAGTTTTCAGAAGTTGGGTACTTGTCTGGAATTCCGTAACATGAAGAAGATGCTGCGTAAATTATTTTTTTAATACAATGTTCCCTCGACAATTTCATGATATTGAAAGTACCTTTTACATTTGATTCAAAATATATATTAGGATTTGTTATCGATGGAACAATATCAGCCAAAGCCGCAAGGTGAAAAATCATGTCGGTTTTAATTAAATATTTATTTAATCTTTCTTCGTCATTTATGTCTATTTCTATAAAATCAAATTTATTTTCTTTCTTTAATGATTTCAAATTTGAGATTTTTCCATTGCTAAGATTATCTAGACCGATGACATTATAATTCTCGTTTACTAGTTTTTCGCAAAGATGACTTCCAATAAATCCTGCGCATCCAGTAACTAAAATATTTTTCATGACTTTACAATCTATAAATTAACATAAAAACAGCATAAATATATTTTTAAATTAGAAATTTAAACTATTATTGGCATAAAATCTGCAGATTTTTCTGTATGCAAAAAATCTCTTGTATTCATCCAACTTGTAGACCAGCTTTAGCAGTTGAAACTAGAAAAAAATGGCTAGATTCTGCTGACAAACCTGAATTAATTGAATATATAACTTGTTTCGATACCGAAGATCCAGAAAAACTTAAACTAAGAATAGAAAAAAACAAGAATATTATTAACATTTATGAACCTTTCAGTTTTGGTATAGTTAAGAAATGTAATATTGCAGCAAGATATGTAAAGAATGATTGTATAATAGTTGCAACTGACGATACAATTCCAGAGAAGAAATGGGATACAAAAATTCTAGAAAGTACAGACTGGTCAGAAGAATTAGTTTTAAATGTTAGTGATGGAACAGAAAGTAAAGATACAAGAGTTTATATGGTTAAAACTGTTATTCTGTCAAAAAAAAGATATGAAAAACTAGGTTATATTCTTCATCCAGATTTTAGTCATGTATACTGTGATAATTTTCATTCTTGGATATCGCACAGAGATTCGATTGTGCTTGATAGAAAAGACATAATGTTTGAACACCTGCATCCATCAATAGGTAAGTCTGAAATAGACGAATTTTACTTAAAATGTAATACTCAGGATGAATATAATCGAGGTGAAAGAATTTTTCAAAAATTAACAAGGAATTCATTATCTTCTAAAAAACTTGACCAATTTGTTGATAAATTTTCTTTTGAAGTAGATCCAGTTAAAAAAATTATTTTAGCTTTTGTAATACTATCTCATGATACAAATTTACAAGAAAAACTGGTTGAATTAGCAAAAACTAGCTGATAACCCTATTTATTACTTCTGTACACTCCTGATTTAACCTTATTAGCAATACTTATTAAAAAGTCACTTATTTTATCATCCGTATTTTGAGTCGAAAGTTCTCTTATTATCTCATCAATGAAAGCACCTATAGCAATATAAGGGTTAATTTTATTTCTTCTACATTCTGCTCTTGCTTTTAGTACAATTGAAGAGGCTAATTTTTTTTGTTCATTTTCATCCATTTTCATACCTTAACTTTTGGTATATCACACCAGTTAGTAGTATAGCAAGGTGATCTATAATCAGATTTCATTAACCAATTCACCTCTTTGTTTTTCTTATAAAAAAAACCATTTTTGTCTGAAGATATTCTCAGTTTCCCGTTACCAAACCTACTATTAATACAATCAACAGCATCCATTAATTTGATATCCTGGTTACTATCTGTTAAATCTTCTACTCTTCTTCTATTTGATATCAAATTCTGTTGTATGTTATTACCAGTACAAAAGTCAGATAAAATTATACCTACTTTGCTATAAAGAAAAGATTTTCGGTAAATTTTCTTAAGAAGTCTATCAGATATTTTCCAAATTACCCTAGAATCATTTGTTGCTTCTAATAAAGAATGTGATTCTGAATTTTTGTATACTTTATTACAATACTTGGAGGTTTTTAAAAAAATAGTAATAGTTTTACAAAAAAGTCTGTGACTTCTCATCTTAGAAGAAGCCTTTTGAACATAGACTATCAATGCACTTCTTATATCATCTTGAAGATTAAGTTTTTTTCCGAAGGATCTAGAAACACATATTGACTTTTTTTCTTTTAAATCATTTTTTATATTATCACATGAAATTCCTCTTAACTCTAAAATCGTTCTTTGAAGAACAATCCCTTTTTCTTTTTTAGCAAAACTGTCATTAATTTCTTTTAGTTCAAAAGCATTTCTTATTCCACAGTTAGACAAAAAACTTGATATACCTCTACCCACACCCCAAATATCTTCTACATCTGTATTCTTTAAAATATAGTTCAATTCTTTTTCAGACTTTGTTTCCAATACATTATTATAATCAATTGATAAGTCAGGATAATCTTTTCTCTTTTTAATTACTCTATTACTAATTTTTGCAAGAGTTTTAGTTTTAGCAAGACCTATACTAACTGGAATACCAGTCCATCTAAGTATTTTTTTTGCTAAGTCAAAACAAAAATTTTCTCTTCCAGTTACTATATCCAAATAAAAAAAAGCTTCGTCTATTGAGTAAACTTCAGTATTAGGCAAATTTTTTCTTAAAATACTCATAATTCTATCTGAAATATCGCCATAGAAAGAATAGTTAGAAGATAATACTGAAATCTCTAATTTTTTAATTAAATTCTTAATTTTAAAAAATGGTTCACCCATTTTTATACCTAATTCCTTTGCTTCATTAGATCTAGAAATGACACAACCATCATTATTTGAAAGTACAACAACTGGTTTTCCTGAAAGCTTAGGGTTAAATAATCTTTCACAAGAAACATAAAAATTATTACAATCTAAAAGTCCAATCATAATAAAATCAAAGTAAGTTATGTATAACGTAAGTGGCAACCCCCCATATTATTGTATCTACTTCTGAGCTCAACTTTATTTTTGGATAATTCACATTTTCAGATTTTAAATAACAATTTCCAAGTNGATCTTTTACAAACCTCTTTACCACTAGTTCACCATCTAATGAGGCAACTATAATTGACTTGTTAGAGGGTAATAGGCCTTTATCTACAACTAATATATCATTATCGTATATTCCTACACCCATCATAGACTCTCCACAAACCCTAACAAAAAAAGTAGCTTCCATATTTTTAATTAAGTGTTTATTTAAATCTAAACGTTCTTCTATATAATTTTCAGCAGGAGANGGAAATCCAGCAGCCGCATTTATTGTACTTACAATTAGTTTTTTTCNNGANAATAATTTTTTCATTATACTAAAGTAGTATAAGAACAAAAGTAGAACTTTCAAGATTGATTTATTAATTTTTTTACTTCATCAAGCACACATACCTCATCTATGGGTTTATCCCATCGAATTCTACTAAATCTTGGAAACCTTAATGCTAACCCAGATTTATGTCGTGAGGAAGTATTGATNTTTTCAAAGGCTATTTCTACTACTAAACCAGGCTTTAAAGATCTAACAGGACCAAANCTTTCGATTGTATTATTTCGAACCCACCTATCGAGTTTTTTAAGTTCTTCATTAGTAAAACCAGAATAAGCCTTACCAACTGGAACAAGTTTTGATTTATTATTATCTAACCAGCAACCAAATGTAAAATCAGAATAGAATGAAGANCTTTTTCCATGACCACGTTGTGCATATATTAAAATAAAATCGGATGTATATGGGTTTCTTTTCCACTTGTACCAACCTTTAGGAGATCTTCCTTTTAAATATAAACTATTTTTATTTTTTATCATAACTCCTTCAATATGGTTATTCATTTGAGTATTTCTTATCTCTCTAAGCTGACCCCAATTGGTAAAGTTAATAATCTCAGAAATTGATATGTTATCAGATTTAATTTGACGAATTGTTTTTTCTAAAATCTCTCTTCTTCTACAAAAGGAAAATNTACGTATGTCAATACCATCGTGATAAATGATATCATAAGCAATGAGATGGATTGGGTATTCCTGAAGAATTTTCTTTGTTAATACTTTCCTACCAATCCTTTTCTGNAAATGATTAAAAGAAAGAATCTTATTATTTTTTTTTATAATTAACTCTCCGTCTAGAATCATTGTTTTTTTACTCTTTAAGCCCAATTCTGGAAAAGATTCAGTAATATCGTCTCCNGATCGAGAATATATTTTAGTTTTATCAGAGTAAATAATTTGGGCTCTGATTCCATCCCATTTATATTCAGCCACNTAATTGTTTTCAGATAGTTCCGAGAAGTTTTTCTCATTAAAGTTATTAGCTAACATAAATGAGTGAAATAACTCTTCTTTTTTAATTCCAGTTGGCAAAGAGCCTCCATTTAACCATGAGAATAAATCAAAATATGGTGGTGCAAATGCATACCAATTTTCATCAATATCATCTAAATTTCGACATCCAATTTTTGATAAGGATTTCTTTAACAAACCGTTAGAGACCCCCACTCTCATACCTCCAGTTAATATTTTAAGAATACTAAATCTTTCAGTTGTTGTTAAACGATCTAGTGTATTATTGAGAAANGATAATAATTCTTCCTTTTTTTTTGATTTATTAACAAGAGCTTTCATCAAGTCNGTTAATTTTATAACTAATTTTTTAGGATCATTCTTTGGCCAAAGTAGTGATATAGTTTCGGCTAAGTCACCAACGTAATCATAAGAATATTCAAATAATCTTTTAGGAACTTTTTCTTCTATCAAGCCTCTTAAATCATTACTAGTTAAACCTCTTCTATTAACTTGACCGCTTAGAATGGATAATGCCCATCCTCTATCAGATTGTTCTACTTCCTTAAAGTAATTTGTAAGTAAAACTACTTTTTGATTAGTTGAAGGTGTTATAAGCAATTCATCTAGAAGTTTTGAAAACTTAATCATTCTCATCCTCATATCCTAATAAATTTAGTGCACTGCATTTATAGTTCTTTTCTTTAAAATAATAGACTANNGCCTCTTCTCTTCCATGAGTTACTAGTATTTCTTCAGGATTAATATCATTAACTGTATTAATAATCTCATACCAATCACAGTGATCTGAAATTATAATNGGAAGTTGAATATTTTTCTGTTTTATTCTTTGCCTCACATTCATCCAGCCAGAAACATACCCTTTAATTAGATTTTTAAACTTTTGAGACCATCTATCATTAAGAGCACTTGGGGGACACAAAACTATACCGTTCGAAATATCCCTATAATTTGATATATTTTCGAGGCTTCCAAGATTAATGCCTTGATTTTTATAGTATTCACAAAGTCTTACTAATGCTCCATGTAAATAAATTCTTTTGTCATAACCATTTTGTCTTAATAATGAAATTATTCGTTGACATTTTCCTAATGCGTAAACTCCAATTAAATGAATCGAGTTTGAGTTTTTTTCAATTGAACTTATTAGCTTATTTATCTCTATTTTGCTATCGGGATGTCTAAAAATAGGAAGTCCAAACGTGGCCTCTGTTATAAAAGCATGACACTTCTCCACCTGATAAGTTTTACATGTCTTATCTAATGTNCGTTTATAATCACCAGAAATNAGGACTTTATAACCTTTATACTCAACTAATATTTGACAACTACCTAAAATATGACCTGATGGAACAAANTTTANTCTTAGTCCATTTATATTTATTAATTTATTTAATTCTGCTATTTGAAAAGTTTTACAATATCTTTCACCATATCTTAGTTTCATTACATCAATAGTCTCTTTACTTGCAAGAATATTTGTATTNTTTGGTCTGGCGTGATCTGCATGAGCATGAGTTATAAGTGCATTTTCGACAGGATAGATTGGGTCTATAAAAAAATTTCCAGGTTTAAAATATAAACCTTCTTTCTTTTTTTCTAATAATGTTGTTTTCATAATATATTTAATTATTTATATAAAGTTACAAATAATCTCTGAAATGCAATATTTTTCAATTCCAACACAACTTTCAAATTATTTCAAATGTAGAAAATGGAGTCTACTTGAATATCAAATCAGTTTTTTAGAACAATTTTTCAATGATAAAAATAAACGTTTCCTTCTTTTATCCTCAACTGGTACTGGAAAGACTATNACTTCTTTTTTTCCAATAATTATCAANTCATTGCAGGATATNAATTGTCGTGTATTTTATATTTCTCCAATAAGGTCACTCATCAATGATCTTGAAAAAAATCTTAAAAATATTTTAAAGGAATTATGCCTTGACTTAATAGTTGAGAAAAGAACAAGTGATGAAACTTACCATAAAAAAATCAAACAAATTAATAATCCACCTCACATTACACTCACAACACCAGANTCACTTGCTTTATTAGTTGCAAATCCAAAATCTAGCAAACTTCTAGATAAAGTTTCATATATAGTAATCGATGAACTAAATGATTTAATAAATTCTAAAAGAGGAGATTTGTTAGTACTTTGTCTTTCCTTTCTTCAGAAAATCAACCCAAATATTAAAATTATTGGTTGCTCAGCAATCTCACAGAATTTGAGTTATCTTAAGAGTTGGATTTCATGTAAAGAGAAAGTAATAACTATAAAAAATCAAGATAAAAAAAAAATTAATATTGAAATTTTACCAGTCAAGAATCTTCCTACATCTGGACATTATTTCTCATTTGATTTTAATAGTATTATTAAGATTCTTAAAAATAAAAAATCTCTCATATTTGTTAATACTAGGGCACAGTCAGAAATTTTGTTTAATGAGCTTCAAAAATCTTACCCTCAACTGAGGCTAGGAATCCATCACGGTTCACTTTCAAGAAGTGTGAGACAATCAAATGAAAGAGGTTTTGTTCTTAATAAATTTGATAGCCTTATATGCACCTCATCATTAGAACTCGGTATTGACTGGAAAAACATTGATAATGTAATTAATATAGGAACCCCAAAAAGCGTAAATAGGCTCATTCAAAGAGCAGGNAGGTCAAATCATGATATCAAAGGGCAGTCTATCTCTTATCTTGTTCCTACTAACAAGTTAGAGTACCTTGAATGTTTAGCTTGTAAAAAATTAGTTGAAAAAGGATCTTTCGATGAACTCACTGAAAAAAAAGGTTCAAAAGATGTATTGTGTCAATATTTACTCATAAGAGCTTGTAGAGATTCCTTTTCTCCTGACATCATATTAAAAGAAATAAAATCCACGTACGCCTACAAAGATATTGAATTGCAAGAGTTTAATTCGATTCTACAGTTTATTTGTAATGGAGGCTATATACTCAATAGATATGATAAATGGAAAAAGTTAGTAAAGAATCTAAATGGAACGTACAAAATTAAAGATAATAAAGTCAGACGAAATATTCTTATCAATATAGGAACAATAATTGATTCTACTGATATTAAAATAATTGATAAAAAAGGAAGACTCATAGGACTAGTTGAAGATTCTTTTTTTAATTCAATCAAAATTGGTGAATCTTTTATATTTTCTGGAGATACTTTCAAATGTATCAAACTAAATTCAGATGAAATAATAGTTGATTCCGTAAAAAAAAAATCAAAAAAAGTACCAGTATATTGGGGAGGTACAATGTCGATTACTTCGAATCTATCTCAAGAAATTATTAAAATCTTTAATAGAAAAGATTTACCACCAACAATATGTAATTTTATAAATTCACAGAAAAAAAAATCAATTTTACCTTCTAATAATTGCATAATTATTGAAAAGTTTAGTCTAACTGACGGAGAGTATTTATGTTTTCATTCATTTATGGGTAGAGAAACAAACCAAACAATATCTAATCTATTAATAAATTTTCTAAAGAATCTCAATATCGACCCTATTAACTATTACGCAAATGAATATTCGGTTTGTATTTTCTTTATGCATAAAACAGAGATAAAAGTTAGTATATTAGATGATTTTTTCGCACAAGAATTTAAGAATATTGATTTTCTTAATTCACTTATTGCTAAAAAAATATTTAAGGAAGTTGCTTTTATCAGTGGTTTAGTCAATAAAAACTCAATTGAAAAGAAATTTAAAAAAAAATTTGTTAATTGCGATATCTTATTTGATACTCTTATGAAATACGACCCTGAACATATTATTTTAAAAATAACTCAGGAGGAAATACAAAATCATTTTCTTAAAAAAAGTCAGTTTCATAAACTCAAAGAAATTAATTATCAATTTGTTGAACTTGACCAAATTTCTGAATTCTCCAGAATTATAATTAATGAGAAAGAAAAAGTTAAAATAAGTGAACTTCTATAATGAAATCAATAGAAAAAAAAATTTATAATAATAACTTCATTTTTGATATAAGCGGTGTCGTTGTCAGGCCAGAAAAAAGTACACTTCTTGTATCTGATCTTCACCTTGGAAAAGGTAGCGGTTTTGCCAAAAATTCTGAACTCCTTCCTCCCTATGATTTTAAGGATACTATCGAAAGGCTCTTCGATTGTATTATAAAGTATAAAATTAAAAAAGTTATTTCACTTGGCGATAGTTTTGATAATACACGTATTCTAATGAATATTCATTATCAGGATCTAAGCTTATTACAAAAACTTACTAAAGAAATAGATTTCATTTGGGTTCTTGGTAATCACGATCAAACTATTTATCACAAAAACCTGATAAATGGGATTTTTCTTAACAATCATAAAACTGGAAACTTCACTTATAGACATATAAAAAAACAAGTTAATAACAACAAAAGTTTTGAATTTTCGGGTCACTATCATCCCAAGGTTTCAATCAAAGTCAACAAAATGAAATTTAGTTACAAATGTTTTGTTTTATCTGACCAGTATTGTATTTTACCTGCATTTGGAACTTATACTGGTGGTTTAAACATAGAAGATTTAAAAAAAAAACAAATCATAAAAGCTAATTGCAATGAAGTTTTTGTAACTGGAAAATCTAAAATGATAAAATTAAACTATTAAAATGATTCCTTTGTATGATGATAATCCAGTAAAAAATAAAAGTCACGTAAGACTAGTAATTCTTATTTTATGTACTTTAGTATTCTTCTTTCAAATATCATTAACTGATAACTCAAGTTTCATTTATTATTTTGGTTTCAAACCAGCCAGTCTATTTAAGGATTTATCTTTTCCTACTTTCACACCAGTCTTAACTTTAATCACTTCTATTTTTATTCATGGAGGCTGGATGCATTTCCTTGGAAATATGCTTTACCTATGGATTTTTGCCGATAATGTCGAAGATAAAATGGGTAGATTTAGATTCTTTAGATTTTATTTAGTAAGCGGCATCTTCGCTTGTTTTTCACAAGCTTTATTAAATATAAATTCTGATATTCCGATGATTGGGGCGTCAGGAGCAATTGCAGGTGTATTAGGTTCATACTTGTATCTTTTTCCAAAAGCTAAAATATTAGTACTTGTACCATTCTTTATTTTTTTTACGATTAGAGTACCAGCTTTTATTTTGCTCATAGTATGGTTTATTTATCAATTCCTGAATCTGTCAAATGTTGAATCATCAGTAGCATGGTTAGCACACATTGGTGGCTTTGTATTTGGCTATTTCTACACAATGTTAACTGGTGTTAAGAAGTCCTACGAAAATAAGTCTGTTTTCTTGAAAAATAAAAAAGGGCCATGGGGTTAGATAAGATTAAAATACTTAAGTATTTCATCCCTATTTTCATCTAAATCTGGAGCTTTTTCTACATTAGAAGTTTTATTACTAAAACTAAACTTAAATGGGCTTGCAGAAACCTTTAAATCCTCAATGCCGTTGTATTTGTAATCCTTAATCATGTTTCTAGATTTAATTTGATTATTATTTACTACTTCTTCTATATTATTTATTGTTGAGTTAGGTATGTTNTTTTTTGAAAGCACTGTAGTCCAATACTTTGTCTTTTTCTTTTTTAAAGTCGCTTGAATTCTNTTTCTAAGTTTAATTATGTTTATATTTCTACTTTTATTATCCGCAAATATCTTCATCTCACTCATCTTAACATCTCCGATTACTTTACAGAAGTTTTCAAAAAGTTTNTTATTGCCAATTGCAATTACAATNGAACTATCTTTGGTTCTGAACGAACCAAATGGTGATATTGTCGGATGATCTGTTCCAAGCGGAACTGGAATTCTTTTTTCAATNGAATATCTTGCAATTGCATTTTCAAGTATTGCAACCTGACAATCAAGCATACTTAAGTCTAATTTAGAGCCTTTTTTGATTTTATTTCTATAAATTAATTGTGAAAGAATCCCGATTACTGCAAACATTCCTGCGATAATATCGCCAATTGAGGTGCCTACTCTGACAAATTCATTTTTTCTTTTTCCAGTAATACTCATTATACCACCCATTGCTTGAACAATTACATCATAAGCAGGNTTGTTTCTNAATGGACCAGATTCACCAAAACCACTTATTTTAGCGTGAATTAAATTAGGATAATTAGATGAAATTTTTTTCCAACCAAATCCAAATTTCTCGAGAGTGCCAGGCTTATAATTATCAATTAAAACGTCTGACTTTTTAAGTAATTTTTCAAAAAGTAGCTTGTCTTTCTTATTTTGCAAATCCAAAACAATACTCTTTTTTCCTCTATTCAAAGACAAAAAATATCCAGATCTTTTTTTAATGAATGGACCATATTTTCTNGAATCATCACCTAATGGTTTCTCAACTTTGATTACATTTGCTCCTAAATCAGATAAAATTAATGTAGCGTAGGGTCCAGACAAGACATTTGTAAGATCAAGTACTACAATTCCTTCAAGTGGCATTTTCTGTTTTTTTGGCACAATTAATCCTTTTACTTAATAATATAAGACAATAAAATGAGATATGAATTTCGATTTATTCAGCGATAAAAGTAAATTTATTATTCAACACGCTCAGAATAAAACAATTCAATCCAATCATCAACAAATTAAACCACAACATCTTATTTCATCATATTTATCAAATATTGATGATTACCAAGAGGAAATCTTAAAGATCTGTGATATTAACCTTATTTCTTTAGGAAATCAGTTGTTAGATTTTTTAGCAAACGAACCAAAAATAGTTGGGGAAAATTTAAATATTTTTTTTTCTGATGAGCTTTCACAAATTTTTAATAAATCATTAATTTCAAAAGAAGAATTTAATGATAATTTTATTTCTCCAGAAATTTTAATATACTCAACTTTATATTTTTCTAATTTTGAAATTTATGATTTACTAATAAAAAATGGTTTAGAAAAAGAAAAGTTTAAGAATGCTATACTTCGAGTCAGAAAAGGTAAAACAATAGATAATCAGAATTCAAATATTAAATCAGAAAGCTTAAAAAAATATTCTATTGATGTTACAAAACTTGCTGAAGATGGAAATTTAGATCCAGTTATTGGAAGAGAAGATGAGATTAGAAGAAGCATTCAGGTTTTATCAAGAAGAACCAAAAATAATCCGGTTTTGATTGGTGAACCAGGTGTTGGAAAAACCGCAATTGTTGAAGGCCTAGCTCTAAGAATCATAAATGACGATGTACCAGACTCATTAAAAAAAAAAAAAATTTTATCATTAGATCTTGGTTCAATTGTCGCAGGAGCAAAATTCAGAGGAGAATTTGAAGAAAGACTTAAATCAATACTGAAAGAAGTTTCTGAAAATCAAGACTCAATAATATTATTTATAGACGAATTACACACTTTAGTAGGTGCAGGAAAAGCAGATGGATCACTTGATGCTTCAAATCTCTTAAAGCCAGCATTAGCAAGAGGTGAGTTACACTGTATTGGTGCTACAACTTTGAATGAATATAGAGAAAATATTGAAAAAGACGCTGCTTTGGCAAGAAGGTTTCAACAAATACTAGTCGAAGAACCATCAACAGATGATTCAATCTCAATTCTAAGAGGATTAAAAGAAAAATATGANGTTCATCATGGTGTAAAGATTCTTGATTCTGCAATTGTTTCTGCAGTTGANTTATCAAAAAGATATATAAATGACAGATTTCTTCCAGACAAGGCAATTGACCTTATGGATGAAGCAGCGGCTAGAATTAGACTGCAAATTGATTCTAAACCTGAAGACCTAGATCAAATTCAGAGAAAATTATTACAATATAAGATCGAATATGAGAGTTTAAAAAAAGATAACGATAAAAAATCAATTGAAAGGTTTGAGAATCTGGCTTCTTTGATTAAANATTTAGAAGATAAATTTAAGGTTTCTAATGAAAAATGGAATGATGAAAAGCAAAGAATCCAAAAAATTCAAAAGCTTAAGTCTGAGATAGAAATCAATAAAAATAAACTTAATATTCTTCAAAGAGAAGGACAGTTATCTAACGCTGGAGAACTTGCTTATGGAATTATTCCAAANTTAGAAAAAGAACTAACTAAACTNGAGTCAAAAAAAGAAGAAAGTAAAATCTTAACCAAATCCGTCACATCAAATGAGGTTGCTCAAGTTATTTCTAAATCAACAGGGATTCCTATTGATAAAATGCTTGAAGGAGAAAAAACTAAATTAGTTAACATGAAAAATGAACTTTCAAAAATTGTAATTGGACAGGATGAAGCTATCCAAAAAATATCAAGTGCTATTTTAAGATCTAGAGCAGGTATTCAAGATCCAAATAGACCCATCGGAATTTTTTTATTTCTTGGACCGACTGGAGTTGGTAAAACAGAACTTACAAAGGCATTATCTACTTTTTTATTTGATGACAAAAATTCATTCTTTAGACTTGATATGTCAGAATATATGGAAAAACATTCAGTTTCAAAATTAATTGGATCACCACCAGGTTATATTGGTTATGAAAGCGCAGGCATTCTGACTGAGGCTATTAGAAGAAAACCCTATCAAGTAATTCTTTTAGATGAGATTGAAAAAGCACACAGTGATGTATTTAATCTTCTTTTACAAGTTTTTGATGATGGAAGATTAACAGATTCTCATGGAAGAGTAATAAATTTTAAAAACTCTATAATAATTATGACATCAAACATTGGAGCTGAATTTATAAACTTTTCTGAAGAGCAGAAGGATAAAATTGAAGTATTCACTCAAGATAAAATTCTGGACAAAGTAAAAAAAACTTTTAAACCTGAGTTTGTTAATAGAATTGATGAAATAATTATCTTCAATAGAATTACGAAAAAAGAAATAAAAAAAATAATAAAAATCCAAATTTCTCATTTAGAAAAGCTTTTAAAAAATAAAAAAATTAATATTAAAATAAATGAAGATGCTGAAGAATGGCTTATTAATGAAGGTTATTCTGCTTCATATGGTGCGAGGCCATTAAAAAGAGTAATCCAATCAAATATAACTGATAAAATTGCATTTATGATACTAAATGGTGATGTGAAGGAAGACCATTTAATTAAAGTTATAACAAAAGAAAACGATTTAAAATTTATCTTAAAATGAAAAAAAGAATCGGATACATCGGTTTAGGAATCATGGGTGGATCAATGGCTGAACACCTAATAAACAAAGGAAATAAAGTTAACATTATTTCTAGAGAATCCAAAAAAACAAAATTATTTATCAAGAAATTTAAAAAATCAAAAAATCTTCAAGTTTTTTCAAGTTTGTCTGAACTTACAAGAAATTCTGAAATTATAATTAGTTGTGTTGGAGATGATAAAGATCTGATGAACATTTATATATCAAATAACATGATTCTTGATAATGTTAAACCTAACACTCTAATTATTGATCATACTACTTCATCTGTTACTATTTCAAAATTATTACACAAGAAATTTAAAAAAAAAAAATCTTTCTTTTTCGATGCACCAGTAAGTGGTGGAGAAATTGGAGCAAAAAATGCAACTCTTTCAATAATGATAGGTGGGAATAAAAAGCAATTTCAATCTATAAAAAAGGTCATTAATGTTTATTCTAAATCTTCGATTTATATGGGTAAATCAGGAAATGGTCAATTAACAAAAATGGTTAATCAAATATGTGTAGCTGCAGTTATACAAGGATTAGCAGAGGGATTATCTTTTGCAAAAAGAAAAAAACTAAATATTGATAAGCTAATAGAAGTTATAAGTAAAGGTGCAGCGCAGTCATGGCAACTTGAAAATAGAGCAGCTACAATGTGGAAAGGAGAATTTAATTTTGGTTTTATGAATAAATTAATGCTCAAAGATCTAAAACTAATTTCAAATGAGATTTCAAAAACCGACTTAAAACTTCCAACAACAAAAATGATAATGAATTCTTACAAAAAGTTAATTAATCTTGGTTTTGGTAAAGAAGACACCTCAAATTTAATTAGATTGCTTAGATAAAGTTTTAGTAAATAATAATGGGTTTTCAGAGATACATTTTTTAAGTCTTTCGATTCCAAATCCTGTCAACGCAGATATAAAAAGTGATTCACCTTCGATTTGATTATGATATTTACTGTTATTATCAATTAAGTCGACTTTGTTGATCACTTCAACAATTCTTGGGTCATCTTTACTTATTCCAATTTCATTCAAGGTTTTTGTAACCTCTCTTTTATGTTCTAAATAATAATCATTAGAAATATCTCTAACATGAAGAATCAAATCGGAATATATTATCTCATCTAATGTTGATTTGAATGAATCAATTAGTGTAGTCGGCAAATCTCTTATAAAACCTACTGTATCAATAAATAAAACATTTAAATTATTAAGGAAACACTTACTAATTTTTGAATCAAGTGATGCAAATAACATATTTTTAGATAAAACATCTGATTTAGTTAATTTATTGAAAAGTGTTGATTTTCCAGAATTCGTATAGCCTACCAATGAGATTACAGGGATTTTATTTTTTTTTCTTCTATATCTTTGGATATTTCTAATTGAAGAAATATTTTTTATCTTCTTTTTTAATCTATTGATTTGCTCTGTAAGTTGACGTTTATCTGACTCAATTTGTTTTTCTCCAGGGCCTCCCATAAAGCCTGCCCCTCCTCTTTGCCTCTCCAAATGTGTCCATGATCTTACAAGTCTACTTTTTTGAAATTGTAGACTAGCTAACATTACGCTTAGTTTACCTTCATTAGACCTCGCTCTAGATCCAAAAATTTCTAAAATAAGTCCCGTTCTATCGATTATCTTACAACTTAATTTTTTTTCAAGATTTCTATGTTGTATGGGAGATAAATTTGTATTTAGAAAAATTAAATCACTTTTTAGATCATTTCTCCTTTGATTTAGTTTTAAAAGAAAACCCTCATTGAGGTAAGTTTTTGGACTGATTTTTTCAAGCCCGACATAGCCACTATATAAACAATTAAGATTTATAGCCTTTACCAAATTCACAGCCTCATTAAGGAAATAGTCTTTTTCACCTCTTGATGTTTTAAGATACGGATGAATTACAATAATATCATTATTATTCATTAATTTGGTTGCTCAGATAATTATTATACTTATCAGTTAAAAAAGTGGTAACTCTCCCTTTTTTCATTTGGTTAATCGTTAAAGAATCGATTTTGATTACGGGGATTACGCCCACGGTAGTACTTGTAAGAAAAGCTTCATTACATTTTTGTATATCAGAAACTGAAAATGGTTTCTCTACAACATCCATACCATTATTTCTGGCAAGTTCAATTACTGTATCTCTGGTAACTCCTCCCAGAATATAGTTGTTTTTTGGATGTGTAAGAATCTGTTGATTAGAGTCAACAATAAAGGCATTCGAGGTTGAACCCTCAGTAATAAAATTTCCTCGCATTTGCCANATTTCAAAGAAACCTTTCTCAAATGCTTTTTGTTTTTCTAATAAATTTGGTAGTAAAGAAATTGACTTAACGTCACATCGCATCCATCTCATATCCTCTGAAAGACCAACTTTTACACCTTGGAGTAAGTTTTTAATTTTTTTTTTCAGGAAACAAGAAAATTACAACGTTTGGTTTTATATTAGCAGGGAACAAATGATCTCTTCTAGCATTACCTCTTGTAATTTGAAGATAAATAAATCCTGATTTTAGTCTATTAATTTTAACTAAATTTAAGATAATAAGTTCTANTGATTTCATGTTTTTAAATGGATTTTTGATCTGAAGGTTAAGAAGGGACTTTTTCAGTCTCTTCAAATGTTTAGAAAAGTTCAATAAACGTTCCTTCTTAAAAGCAACTACTTCGTAAACTCCGTCTGAAAAATTAAACCCCCTGTCTTCAACAGAGATTACTGCTGTGGACTTATGCTTGTATGAACCGTTTACGTAATAAGTTTCCATTAGAAAAATTCTATATTAACTTCTGAATACTTTTCAATATCTTTTATTGAAGATGGGTCAGAAAAAATTATCAATTTNTCATTAACCAGTAATATTGTGTTATTGTCAGGAATAATCAATTCTTTATTTCTTACTATTCCTCCAATCACAACACCTTCAGGAATTGTTAGATCCTCAATTTTTTTATCAGCAAACTTTGTGGTAGGAAGAATTTCAATTTCCATGATTTCCCCTCTTTCATTTCCAAAGTCGTGAACCTCTCTCACTTTACCTCTTCTAACATATTGAAGAATTGCAGATGTAGTTATATTACCAGGGTTAATTAATACATCTAAATCTAATTTTTTTGATAACCTTCTGTAATTTGTATTACTAACTATTGCCATTGACCTTTTACAACCTAGATCTTTTGCCAAAAGTGAGCTAAAAATGTTTACTTCATCGTCATCCGTTACTGAGATTATTGCTTCTGCATTAGAGGCTCCTGCTTCTTTTAAAATATTTGCATCGAGTGCATCACCANATAATATCGTATTTTGTTCGGATAACTGAGAAGCNATAGTTTTTGTTCTTTCTAAGTCATTGTCTATAATTTTACAACCAATATCAGGAAAATCATTTTCAATAATCTTTATTAAATTTAATCCNACATTTCCAGCCCCTACNACGACNATTCTTCTGTTTTCTTCAGACTTTATTCCAAAAACTCTAAGTGCTCTCAGTAAATCATCATTTTTTAAACAAATATAAATGTCATCTCCGGGATAAATTTCAATTTGACCGCTTGGGATAATAATTTCGTTTTCTCTAAAAATTGATAGTATTTTTACTTCTAATCCTGAAAAGATTCCTGGTAACATCCTTAAAGGTGTATTGATAATAGGACATGACTCGTCAATTGAAAGACCAATAACTCTAGCTACTTTATTACCTAAAAAAAATGAATCAAAAGCCCCTGGGGTGTTTAGTTTTCTAATTATAGCTTTAGCAATTTCAAGTTCTGGTGAAATNATAGCATCGACATTAATTTTATCAGTAGCAAAAATCTTTTTATAATATTTAGGATTCAAGTACCCAGTTTCTTTAATTCTTGCAACCTTGATTGGAATTTTAAAAAGATGATTAGCTAGTTCGCATGAAAGGATATTTGATTCATCTTTTTCTGATACAGCAATTATAATATCCGCATCATCCGCCCCCGCTTTCTCTAAAATCTCTGGTAAAACCGTCTTCCCACATATACTTTTTAAGTCAATGGTTTTACTCAAAGATCTCAAAAGGACTTCTGATTCATCAATAATTGTTACATCATTGTCTTCATAGACAAGTTGTCTAGCAATATTTGCTCCTACTTCACCAGCTCCACAAACTATAATTTTCATATTAGTTAATCCACATTAATTTTCATAGATTTGAGTTTTCTGTACAATGCAGTTCTATCCATTCCAATTTCGAAAGACATCTTTGAAATGTTATTTTTAAATTTTGATAAGTTGTGTTTAAGATAATCTCTTTCAAAATTATCTCGAGCTATTTTAAGTGTAGTATCCATAATTCTAGATGAATATGAAGAATTATTATCAACACCTAGGATTCCTGAAATCAAATCAAACAAACTTTCTTTATTAAAATATTCTTTATTGTTATCACATAAAATAAATAAACTCCATTCAATGAATTTTTTTAATTGTGAAACATTCTTTATATATTTAATTGTAGAAAAAAATGTAAGTAGNTCTTTTGAAATATCCTTTTTTGAGTAATTATTTTTACTAAAGAAATCATCTATAAAAATTTTTATCAATTCATCAATGTCTGAGGTTCTTTCCCTAATAGATGGTATTGAAATCTCGTAAAAATTTATAACCTTTAATAAATCATCCCTTATTATCTTATCCTTTCTCAACTTATTTAAAGAAAAAATTGATGATGCAAGAATTCTAAAATTTGTAAACTTTGGCGAAACTCCACCTACCTTATAGTATTTTTTTTCCTGAAGGACTCTAAGAAGTTTTCCTTGAATTTTTTTTGAAATTTTTTCGATATTTTTAAAAAATAAAGTTCCACCTTCTACCTGTTCAAAAATACCTGAAAATTCTGTTGTATGATTTTGATCTTTTCCAAACAACGAAGACTCAACCTCATTTTCATTTACTGCTTTAAAGTTAAACACTCTCAAATTCCTTTGAAATCTATTTGATTCACTATGAATTTTTCTTGAAATAAATTCTTTTCCACTTCCATTTTCACCAAAAAGTAGTATCGATGAATCTGTTTTAGTTATTTTTTTCAAGTTGTTTTCAAGTTTTTTTGAAGATTCAGACTTCGCAACAAACTTTAAGTTACTATTTAAGTTATTTATAATTAATTGATTTTTTAAATCAAAATTTTCTAATGCTTTCTTCACTTTAAAAATAAGAAGTTCTCCATCAAATGGCTTTTCTACAAAATCATATGCACCCTTTTTAATTGAATTGACTGCTGTCTCAATGTTACCGTGACCACTTATCATTATTACAGGAATATTTTCATCTATATTTCTTATTTTTTCTAATGTTTGAAACCCATCAAACTTTGAATTATTTAACCAAATGTCTAACAAAACTAATGAAATCTTCTTTGATTTAAGTAATTCCAAACCATCTTCAGCCGTAAATTTATATTTAGAAGAAAAACCTTTATCATTTAATAATCCTGATACTTGCTTACATATATCTATTTCATCATCAATAATTAAAATTTCATTATTTTCCTTCATAATAACTACCTAATATTTTTAATTAATTTAATACTAACCATTGCTCCTTTCAGGGAAATGCTATCTAAAAGTGAAATTTCACCATCATGGTCCTCAACTATTTTTTTACATATTGCAAGTCCTAATCCAGTACCATTTATTTTGTTGGTAATATATGGCTCGAATAATTTTTCTCTATTTTCAGGAAACCCTTTTCCATTATCTTCAATATTAACTAATACAAATTTTTTTTTATTAACAATCTCAATAATTATCTTTTTTTTTCTTTTTTGAATTGACTCAACAGAGTTTTTTAAAACATTGAGAAATAATCGACTTATTTGATTGTAGTCACATTCAATTATTATATTTTTTTTATTACACTTAAATTCAAATTCTGTCTGTTTATTAGCAATTCTCTGAGAATTAATTTGTGTTTGAATAAGATCAATTAAATTTATAGGTTTCATTTTGCTTTCTGGCATTCTCGCAAAATTTGAAAATTCTGTGACTAGGTTTTCAATATTATTTACTTGTCTNATTATTGTTTCGGTACAATTACTGTAAAAGTCATCATTAGGCTTTTTAGTACTTTTAATTGAACTTTCTAGTCTTTGAGCTGAAAGTTTTATTGGGGTCAAAGGATTTTTAATTTCATGAGCCATATATCTTGCAATATTTGACCAAGCAGCATGTTTTTGTGCTGAAACAAGCTCGGTGATATCATCAATACTAAGTATCATTCCTTTAAATTCTCTTTTTTCAAGGATTTTTGATATTTTGAAGTTTAATATTTTCAATTTACTTTTTGATATATATTTTATTTGAATTTCTTTATTTTTATGAGATTTATTTTTAAAATCATTTATAAAATTTGTAATCTCTGAGTTTATTTGTAGAAAATTATTTTTTAGGGTTGATCCAAAAATTTCTTCAGATCTTTTATTAAAGAGTAATATTTTATTATTTCTATCAATATAAATCATTCCATTGCTTACCTCATTAATTATTTTTTCAGTAAATTTTCTTCTAAGATTGATAGTCTCTTTGGCTTTAACTAATTTATTTTGCTGAATTTTCAACTGATCAAGCATTTTATTGAGAACCTTAGACAAAAAGTTGAACTCATTATTACCTTTTATAACATTAATTCTAGAAGTGAAGTTGTCTTTTATAATTCTCTCTGAGTCAGAAATTATACTCATNATCGGAAGTACAATTTTATTTGAAAATTTTAAACCAAACCATGTTGACAATAAAATCATTAAAAAGTTTATAGCAAGAAACAGTTTATTGAATTGTAGCTGAAAACTATCAAGTCTATTTGTTGTGTTAGCATATTCATTTGCGGTTTCATTTACTGACTCAACTCTTCCTAACACATTAGAATCAACATTTTTTCCGATAAATAAATAAGTTGGAATAGCTCTGTTNATTTTNATTAGTGCCCTTACCTTTGTTTGATCATTATTCGGAAAGATTGCAATATCTCCCTCATCAGCAATTAGAAAAGTCCATAGTGGAGGGGCTGTCTCAGATTCNATCAAAAAAGTTCCAACTTTAGCTAATAATTGTCCAGAACTTTCAAAAATTATTGCTTCATCAAGATCTTTTACTGCAATAAAATAATTTAAAAATTCGGTTAATCTGCTTCTATCTGTAAAGTAAATAATTTCTTCTTTTTCAATCTCACTGTTAATNAANAATATATCATTTTTTATTGAATTCTTATGTTCATCAAAGTAGGACTCTGAAATCTTTATAGAACCAGAAATAACTTCACTTATCTTATCATTAAACCAGATTTTTATTCCTTGATCAAAAAAAACTAAGGAAAATATTGTTATCAAAGTCGTTGGAATGAAACTGATAATTATAAACAAGGATGTGAATTGAATGCGAAATCTAGACCTTATTTTTCTTTGAACAAATATTTTTACGATTTTTTGAATTGAAATAATAATTAAAATAATAATTAGTNCATAATTGATTGATAATAATGTTGAAACTTCTTCGATTTGGTCGAGNTTTGAGATATTACCAGATAAAGAAAGAAAAATTATTAGACTTAAAANCAATGAAGAGAAAAAAATCAATAAAAANAANAAATTCGGAAAACTGAATGANAAAGGTTTTCTCTTAAGAAATCTTTGCATTACTTTTTTCCAAATTTCCCAGGAATATTATATTTTAATATTTTTGTNCGAAGAGTATTTCTATTAATGCCAAGTAATTTTGCTGATTTTATTTGATTTCCATTATAATATTTCAAAGTCTTCATAATTANCGGTTTTTCAATTTCAGTAATAAACTTTTCATGNAGNTTTAATTCTGANTTCTCATCNATAGGNGAATTAAAGAAATTTTCAAAAAATGTCTTGATAGAGTTACTAAGATTTTCACCTGTATTATGAAAATTATTNTTAAAATCTTCACCTCTCTTTTTATCGATATGTTCTTCTAATTGACTGTGATTTATTATTTTTTCGTTAACTAAAGCACAAACTCTTTTTATCAAATTTTCTAACTCTCTTATATTACCTGGCCATTCATATTTTTTTAGGAATTTTTGACCTGATTCATCAATTTTTTTTAAATTATCAGAATANATAGAAATAAAATGATTAGATAAATCAACTATATCATTATCCCTTTCTCTTAATGGAGGTAAATTAATATTAATTACATTTAATCTATAGAAAAGATCTTCTCTAAACATTCTTTGATCAATGAGATCAACCAAACTTTTATTTGTAGCAGATATAATTCGTACATCAGTACCTATCACATCTCTCCCACCGACCCTAGAAAATTCTCCAAATTGTAATACCCTAAGTAATCTTGCTTGAATTTCAATTGGCATATCTCCAATTTCGTCTAAAAAAAGTGTTCCTGAATTGGCCTTTTCAAAGTATCCTATAGATCTTTTTTCTGCTCCAGTGAAAGCTCCTTTTTCATAACCAAATAATTCACTTTCAATTAAATCTTTTGGCAGAGATGCCATATTTATTACTACAAAAGGATAACTAGATCTTGAGCTAAAACTATGTATTGCACGTGCTACAAGTTCCTTTCCTGTTCCAGATTCACCTGTAATAAGAACTGTATGATTAGTTTTTGTTATTCGAGCGATATCCTTATATACTTGTTGCATTGCCGAGGATGTACCTATCATAGGTAATTTTTGGTCATCAACCAAAGATTGTGAAACGATTTTCTCTTTTTTGAAACATTTGTTAACAGAAATAGTTAAATCGTTGAGATCAAGTGGTTTTGGAAGATACTCAAAAACATCCAATTGGTTTGCGTGAATTGCTGTTAAAAGATTACTTTTTGCACTTATTATAATGAAAGGCTGTTTGGAATTTTTCTTTTTAACTTTTTTTACTAGTTCTAAACCATCGCCATCAGGTAAAACTACATCACATATGATTAAATCAAAGCTTTCTTTTTCAATAAGAACCCAAGCCTCAGATATTGATCCTACTTCAACTAAATGTGTCTTTGAATTACTTAGTGCTCTCCTCAACACTTGTCTCAATGAAAAATCATCATCAATTATTAAAATGTTTTTTTCCATTATTTTTCCTCTACAATGGGAGTTTTAGTTTAATCGTAGTAATTTTATTATTTGAATTTACTGATATTTCTCCATTATGATAATTAATTATTTTTTTAACCAAAAAGAGTCCAACACCTGAGCCTCTTTTTTTTGTCGAAAAAAAGGGGATGAAGATTTTTTCTATATCACTCTTCTTGATACCACTTCCGTTATCCTCAATTGTAACTAAAATATAATTTTTTTTAAGAGAATTTTTTATATTTGGAATAATTATAGTTTCACCAAATAGAAATTCTGTAGTTACTTTTAAGTAAGAAAAGTTTGAGAAATTTGAAGACTCAAAGGAATTAATAAAAATATTATCGAAGACCTGGATCATCGAGTTTTTGTCAACCTCTATGGGAGGTAAAGAAGGGTCAAAGTTTTCAATTATTTGTAATTTATCTTTTTTTTTTTTGATTTTAAGTAAACAGTATCTTATTAGTTCATGAATATTTTCTTTCTTTTTATTCATATAATTAACTTTTTGATCAACAAAGTAGAGTGAATTTAGTATCGTTGAAATCCTTGTAGTTTCATTTTTGATAATATTAATTAAATCTAAATTCTCATCTGCTGTAGTTTTCTCAATTAATTGTGCAGCCATTTTAATTGAACTCAATGGATTATTAATCTCGTGAGATAAAATTGAGAAAGTTTCATCAAAAATTAAATAATCATTAGAAATACTACTTTTACTTGTAACAGTTTCACTAAAAATAAGCATCATAAAGTCAAATTCATTTTCTGGAATTACACATTTTATATCGTAGTATTTATCATTAAAAAGAGGTATCTCCTTTATTGAAAAAAAACCAACTTTTTCATTTAAAAGATTTAGATTGCTTTTCAAAAGTGATTTGTCATTTAAAAAAATATCAATTTTCTTATTTCTCAAATAATTGATACCTTTTTTAAAATGGACTTGAAAATCGACGTTAGCAAAAACTATCTCTAAACTCTTCTTTTTTATAAGT
>PARN01000004.1 GCA_002711515.1 Rickettsiales bacterium
CGCTGAAATCTGTTCACAAGCGTCTTTTAAATCTTTTAATGATGTAGCATAGGAGATTCTAAAGTAGGGTGACATCCCGAATGCTAAGCCTGGAACAACAGCGACTTTAGCATTCATTAATAGATATTCTGCAAAATCAAAATCATTTTTTATTAATTGACCGTTTATTCCTCTTTTCGAAATAAAACCTTTACATGAAACATAAAGATAAAAAGCACCTTCAGGAATAAATGGTTCAAAACCATCTATTGAATTGAAATAATTAATTAAAAAATTTTTTCTTTGATCAAATTCTTTCAACCAATCTATTAAAAATTTTTTCTCATTATCCAATGCAAATTTAGCGGCCATTTGGCTGATTGAACAGGGGTTGGTGGTACTTTGTGACTGGATTTTGGCTATAGATTTTATTATTTCTTTATTTCCGGCACCATATCCTATTCTCCAACCTGTCATTGAAAAAACTTTTGAGACGCCGTTAACAATAAAAGTTCTGCTTTTTAGCGATGGTTCAATATTTAAAATACTTACAAATTTCTTGTTATTATAAATAAGATGTTCATAAATATCGTCTGATAANATATTTATATTTGGATACTTAATCAAAACCTCAGAAATTTTCATTAACTCNNAATCAGAATAAACNGCACCTGTTGGGTTACATGGAGAATTAATTATTATCCATTTAGAATTTTCTGAAATACTCTTCTCTAGTTGATAGGGAGTGATTTTAAACCCATTTTTAAAATTTGTATCTATTATAACTGGTTTTCCTTTACATAAATTTACAATTTCTGGATAAGACACCCAGTAAGGTGCTGGAATTATGACTTCATCAGGATAATCAAGGGTAGATAAAAAAAGGTTATATATAACATGTTTACCTCCGACTCCAACAGTGACTTCTTCTTTTTCATAATGCAGATTATTTTCATTTTTAAATTTATTTACTATGGCCTGCTTTAACTCATCTATTCCATCAACCTGCGTATATTTTGTAAAACCCTTATTTATTGAATCTATAGCAAACTCTTTTATATGATCTGGAGTGTCAAAGTCGGGTTCACCAGAGCTTAAACTGATAACTCTTTCTCCCTTTTCTCGCATTTCCCGTGCTTTTTGNGTGATTTTAACCGTCAGGGAGGGTTTGAATCTTGATAATCTATTAGAAATTAAAGCCATTAATTGTGGAAAAAGAATTTAAAACTTCAAATTTTCAATTATATATGATCTTTAATAAAAATATATTAGATTTTTTTTTTTTTGGGAAATAATATGTCAAAATTTACTTTAGTGTCTGATTATAGTGCCTCAGGTGACCAACCCATAGCGATAAAAAAGTTAATCAAAGGTATAAACGAAAATAAAAACAATCAAGTTCTCCTTGGTGTTACAGGTTCTGGAAAAACTTTTACTATGGCAAATATTATTCATGATTTGCAGAGACCAGCACTTGTATTCGCTCCAAACAAAATTCTTGCAGCTCAATTATACAGTGAAATGAAAAGCTTCTTTCCTGAAAACTGTGTTGAATATTTTGTATCATACTANGATTACTANACNCCAGAGGCTTATGTACCNNGNACTGATACTTATATAGAGAAAGAATCTTCTATTAATGAGCAAATCGATAGGATGAGACATTCTGCAACNCGAGCACTTTTAGAAAGAAGAGATACGATTGTTGTTGCTAGTGTTTCATGTATATATGGTATTGGTTCAGTCCAGTCCTATTCTTCTATGACGTTTAAGATTAAAAAAAACTCAATATTTGAAATTGATCTTTTAAAGAAAAAATTAGTGGAATTGCAATACAAAAGAAATGATCAAATTCATTCCAGAGGAACATTTAGAAACAGAGGTGATTTTCTTGAAATTTTTCCATCTCACCTTGAAGATAAATCATGGAGAATATCTTTTTTTGGAGATAATATTGAATCAATAGATGAGTTTGACCCTTTTTTAGGNAAAATATCAAAAAGTCTTGATGAAGTTACAATATATGCAAACAGTCATTATGTCACACCTAAACCATCGTTAAAAAAAGCAATAGACCAAATACAAATAGAGCTTAAAGAAAGGGTAAAATACTTCGAATCAAAAAAACTTTTTATAGAAGCACAGAGAATTGAACAGAGGACAACTTTTGATTTAGAAATGATTGCAGCAACTGGAAGTTGCTCAGGCATTGAAAATTATTCACGTCATTTATCTGGAAGAAGAGAGGGAGAACCNCCTCCTACATTATTTGAATATTTGCCAAAAGATTGTATTTTATTTGTTGATGAATCTCATGTTACTATTCCTCAAATTAAAGGTATGTTTAAAGGTGATAGATCTAGAAAAGAAACTTTATCAGATCATGGGTTTAGACTGCCATCTTGTAAAGATAATAGACCATTAATGTTTGAAGAGTGGGAGAGCTTTAAAGGACAGACAATTTTTGTGTCAGCTACACCAAGTGACTACGAATTNAATCAATCCAATGGAATTTTTGTAGAGCAAATTGTTCGTCCAACAGGTTTGGTAGATCCAATNTGCGAAATAAGAAAAGCATCTAATCAAATCGAAGATGTGATAGAAGAATGTAAAAGGCTTAAAAAAAAAAAAACTCAGGGTCTTAATAACAACTTTAACAAAAAAGGATGCTGAAAAAATTACAGATTATCTTAACGAAAATGATGTTAATGCCAGATATATGCATTCAGATATTGAAACGCTTGAAAGAATAGAACTAATAAAAAATCTGAGACTTGGTGATTTTGACGTACTTGTAGGAATTAATCTTTTAAGGGAAGGACTAGACATACCAGAATGTGGACTCGTTGCTATTCTTGATGCAGATAAAGANGGTTACTTAAGGTCTCAAGTTTCTTTAATTCAAACAATCGGTAGAGCAGCAAGGAATATAAGTGGAAGGGCTATACTCTATGCTGATCATCAAACCAAATCAATTTCTGANGCAATTGAAGAAACAAGTAGGAGAAGAATNAAACAAATAAAATTTAACAAAGTAAATAATATTGAACCTAAATCTACNACCAGGAAAATTGAAGATAATATTTCTGAAAATGATNTTGATAATGAAACAAAATTATACAAGCTAGAGAATATNAAAGAATCCGTTGATAAACTTAGAAGAAAAATGAACGATTATGCAGANAATNTAGACTTCGAAAAAGCAGCNAAAATTAGAGATAGGATTAAATTAATAGAAAAAAAGGAATTAGGGATTAGTGAAAAAATATAAAAAAGCATTTATAACCGGTGGTGCTCAAAGAATTGGCTTTTCAATTTCAAAGTATTTAGCTTCAAAAGGGATTGATATTGCAATCCAATTTAACAAATCANAAAAAAAAGTTGTTGAATTGGAAAAAGTTGCAAAAAAATATAACGTTCAATTTTATTCTATTAAATCCGATTTCAATGAAGGAAATTTTGATAATCTATTTCATCAAATAAAAAAAAATTTTGGAACTATAGATTTATTAATTAACAATGCTTCCGCTTTTGAATTTGATACCATAAAAAATTCAAATTCCGAAATATTTGATTTACATATGAATGTAAATTTAAAAGCTCCGTTTTTTTTATCGAAAAATTTTATAAATCAATCAAAAAATATAAAAGGACTAATTATCAATATTATTGACCAAAGAGTAAAAAATATAACACCTTATTTTTCTTCNTATACAATAAGTAAATCAGCACTNTATACAATGACAAAAAGNATTGCTTCACTTGTTGCNCCAAATATTAGGGTAAATGGNATATCACCTGGNCCAACTCTTAAAAGTAAAAATCAGANTTTACANCAATTTNNAAATCAAGTTAANCGNACTCCNCTAATGAGAAAGGTTGATCTTNATGAAATTAACTTNGCAATCAATTACCTGATTAATAATAAATCCGTGACTGGAGAAGTTTTAACAATAGATTCAGGTCAAAGCCTTGGCTGGGCACATACCAAATCAAAGGTTTTTACTACTGACTAATATTCAGTAAGTTGTTAACAAAATAAATAATTACTTAAAAAAAATTAATAATTTTTTAAAAATCATNAATTTAAAAAAAAAGGAGCTGAAAAAATAAAAAATAACCAATGAAATCAATAATTTGCAAAATTGATTAATTTTTAATCAATTTACAGCAAAGTCAGAGAAAGATTATCATTAATAAAAAAACTCAAAGTTTACCAACAGTTTTATCCACAGAAATAGTGGATAGAATTTTTCGTACAATTTTTTATAATAAAAGCAATGGTTTAGAAGAAATATAATGCTAAAAAAAGATAAATATGACTACCATAAAGGAATGAAAGTGCTGAAGCAAGCCACTAAATCATTTCCAAATGGTTCTGGCATTTACAAATTTCTTGATGATGAAGGTGGTGTTCTTTATGTTGGAAAAGCTAAAAACTTAAAAAAAAGAATTTCCTCTTACGTCAACAGCGTTAAACAAACTACAAGAATTAAAACATTAGTGAGTATGACTGAATCACTTGAGTTTATAAAAACGCACACCGAACTAGATTCATTTATTTTAGAAAACAATCTAATAAAAGAGTTAAAACCACGTTTCAACATTAGGTTAATGGACGATAAAAGTTATCCATATATCTGCATAAGTAAAAGTGATGAATGGCCAAGAATTAGAAAATTCAGAGGAAAACAAAATAAAAATGATGTATATTTTGGTCCTTTTGCCAATTCAAACCATGTTGATGANGTCATTAGACAGCTTGAAAGAGCATTTCTTTTGAGAAGCTGCTCAGATAATATTTTTAAATCAAGAAAAAGAGCTTGTATCTTATTCCAAATAAAAAGATGCAGTGCACCTTGCGTTAGTTTGATAGATAACAAGAAGTATTCTANACTAGTAAAAAATGCAATCTTATTCTTAAAAGGTAAAAATACAGAAATCAAAAAAGACTTAATTGATAAAATGAAAAGTGANAGCAANAATCAAAATTTTGAAGAAGCAGCCATAATCAGAGATAGAATTAAAGCAATCTCAAAAATTTCTTTTGAACAATATTCTGATCTTAATACAAAGCAAAACTTTGATGTTGTTTTCTTATATAATCGTTATGATCAAGTATGTATACAAGTTTTCTTTTACAGAGCCGGAAAAAACCTCGGTCATAAAGAATTTATTCTTTCTAATCTTTTTTTAGATGAACCTAACACAATCTTGACTCAATTCTTAATTTTTTATTACACTAATAATTTGCCTCCAAATCAAATTCTNATCAATCAGGACTTAAAAGAAATTAAATTTATAAAGTCAATTATTTACCAAAGCTCAGATATAAAAGTAACCATAAAAAGACCCAAAATTGGTAAAAAATTAGAATTACTAAAAATTGTTGAAGAAAATATAAAGGCAGGAATCAACGAAAAAAATAGAATAATTGAACAAAATAACGTAATACTTACAAGTATATCCAATAAACTGAACCTAGAAAATATTCCAAAAAGAATAGAAGTATATGATAATAGTCATTTCAATGGATCAAACCCTGTTGGTGCCATGGTTGTTTTTAANAATAATAACTTCCAAAAGTCTTGTTANAGAAAATTTAATATTAAAACTTCTACAGAAACTTCGAATGATGACTATTTGATGCTACAACAAGTCTTAAATAGAAGATTTAATTTAGATGAAGATTGGAAAAAAGAACTACCAGACTTGGTTATAATTGACGGTGGAAAGGGTCAATTAAATATTGCCAACAAAATTTTCAAAGAAAAAAAAATAAATAATATAGATTTTATAAGTATCGCTAAAGGAAAAAAAAGAAACGCTGGCAACGAGACGATCTACTCAAATAAAATTGGAAAATACATTTTTAGTAAAAATGATAAAGAATTGTTTTTTCTTCAAAGATTAAGAGATGAAGCACACAGATTNGCTATTACTTCACAAAAAAAACGACGTCTCAAGAAGATAAATTCATCTATTTTTGATAATGTTTTTGGAATTGGAAAAGAAACAAAATCTAACTTATTATTATACTTTGGCTCGATAGAAAATATAAAAACTGCTAGTATAAAAGATCTCAAAAAAGTTCCTGGAATTGGAAACGAAATTGCAGAGAAAATTTATAAGGAGTTTAATAAAATTGTTTAATAAAAATAATATTCCTAATATCCTGACTGTGNTAAGAATTATTTTCATTCCAGTTATAATAATATGTATGGAAATAAATAANCCCTATTACAGCTGGTTAGCACTGGGTTTCTACGTTATTGCATGNCTATCTGATTTTTTAGACGGATATTTAGCAAGAAAACTTGAAATTGAATCAAACTTTGGCAGATTTCTGGATCCTATTGCTGATAAAATACTTGTTGTCGCAATGCTTATAATTCTTCTCGATAACGACAAAATTTCAGGATTTTTTGTTTACCCAACGTTAATAATTATAATAAGGGAAATTTTAGTTTCTGGTTTACGAGATTTTTTCTGGGATTCTTCTGAAAGCTTAATTGTTACCAAATTGTCAAAGTGGAAAACTTTAATTCAAATGTCTTCTCTTGGATTTTTAATCGTTTCAGATAATTTTGCGACAGGATTCNTACTTTATACAGGCAATTTTGGATTAACTTTAGCTTCTATATTCACAATTTACACTGGGTATATTTACTTTAAAAAAAATATGAAATTGTTCAAATGAATAAAGTTTTCGGAATTGTTGGTTGGAGCGGTAGCGGGAAAACCCATCTTATATGTAGGCTTATAAAAGCTTTAAAAAAAAGGAATATTACCTGTGCTTCTGTAAAGCACTCCCACCATAATTTTGAGATTGATAAAGAGGGGAAAGATAGTTTCAATCATTTAAAATCGGGTTCAAACGAGGTTGTAATATTCAATGAAAATAAATTTGCGATAATAAGTTCTTTTCAAAAAAAAAAAATTTTACTAGATGAAATACTCCAAAAATTATCAAAGAAAAATGAGATAATATTGATTGAGGGCTTAAAAAATGAAAAAATTCCGAAAATTGAAGTTACNAGATCCTCAATCAGAAAGCCATTTATTCACTTAAATGACAAATATATTAAAGGAGTAGTTTTAAACGACGAAGATGACATGCTAACAACTAAGCTCCCAAAATTCAAATTTAAAGATACTGAGAAAATCTGTATGTTCATTCTTAAGTATTTAAAAAAATGTTAAAAAAGGATCCAAAAATTAGTCTGCTTTCTGTCGATATTGCAAAGAAAAAGATGATTTCTAGTATAAAAAATAAATTAAAAACAGAATATATTAATCTTGAAGATCTAGAAAATAGAGTTTTAGCTGAAGATATTTTCTCCAAAGTGAATATTCCTGAATACAATAATGCTGCTGTTGACGGNTTTGCATTAAGATCAATTTGTTTGAGGAAAAAAATAAATAAATTTAGAGTCATTGGTGAGTCTCTTCCAGGAAAACCGTTTGATAAAGAGGTAAAAGAAGGTGAATCAATCAAAATATATACAGGTGCATATTTGTTAGATAATAACAAAACAGATACTATAATTATGGAAGAAGACTGTGATGTAAAAAAAAAACTGTTAAAATTAAAAGTTCAACCAGAACTTTTTTCAAATATTAGAAAAAAAGCTGAAGATATTAAAAAAAAAGACAAAGTTTTTTGTAAAGGCACTAAAATTAGAGCTGTAGATCTTGCACAATTATCATCAATGGGTTTAAAAAAAGTTAGAGTTTATAAAAAACTTAGGGTAAGTATTTTTTCTACTGGCAATGAAATTAATAAAAAAACTAAGTCTAAATATACTATATATGATGCAAATAAACTTACCTTAGTAACTATGTTTAGAAAAATCGGATGTGATGTGAAAGATTTGGGTGTAATCGAAGATAATTTAACTAAAACTAAGAAAAAAATTTATTCAGTCCTTAAAAACTCGGATTTAATCGTTACCTCTGGTGGAATCTCGTCTAGTAAGGTTGACAAAATAGGCCAAACTCTCTCAAAATTTGGTAAAATACAATTTTGGAGATTAGCAATAAAACCAGGTAGACCATTTGCTTTTGGAAGTATTAAAGATAAACCCTTTATAGGCTTACCTGGAAACCCAGTAGCTGCAATAGTAACTTTTTTTATGATTGTCATTGATTATGTCAAAAAAAAATCTGGAAATAATGTAAAGCCTATTATTGAAAGGGTGCTCCCGGCTAATTTTGAAATGAAAAAAAAATTAGGGAGAAAAGAATGGCTGAGAGGAAAACTCGAGGTCTTAAATAAAAAACAATTTTTAACAAAATATCCAACAACCGGATCGGGAATTATTAGTTCTATCAGCAAGTCAGATGGAATAATAGAAATCGATGAAAAAAAAAGGAATATTAGAAAAGGTACATTACTTAAATTTTTTAGATACGAGGATATGTTAAATTGAAAATACTTTATTTTGCTCAGCTTCGAGATTTAATTGGAAAGTCCGAGGAAAAATTAAATTTAAAAAGTGAAATTTCTATTAAAGACCTTATTTTACTTCTTAAAAAAAAGGATGCAAAATATAGAAATGCTTTTGAAAAAATTGGNAACCTCAAATTTGCTATTAATTGCGAATATACTAATCTTGAAGGAATCGTGAATGATAAAGATGAAGTAGCATTTTTTCCCCCGGTAACAGGAGGTTAAAATAATCATTTTTCAGGAAAATAAGTTTGACGTNGGTGAAATAANAGAAAACTTTTCAAATAAAAACAATAAATCTGGTGCAATCTTCTCTTTTCTTGGAAAAGTTAGAGAAACTCGTGATAACGAGCAAATAAAGAATATACAAATTGAGTTTTACGAAAAAATGGCAAAAATACAAACAGATAAAATTATCAAACAAACAATAAAAAAATTTCAAATAGATGATTTTCTCATAATCCATAGATTTGGAAGATTATTACCAGGTGAAAATATAATATTTATTCTTTCGGCGAGCAAACACAGAAAGGAAAGTTTTTTTTTCGTACAAAACCTAATTGAGTGGTTCAAATTTAAGATAACTTTCTGGAAAAAGGAGTATTATTCAAATCATTCGTCTTGGGTAAAAAGCGAGGACATTTAAAGATAAAAGAATTAAATTAAAACCTCTTTTTGGAACTCTTCAATTAACATTTTAGTAATTTTTCCAATTTTAAATTTGTACTTATCAATACAACTTACAGGTGTGATTTCTACGGCAGTACCTGTTAGGAAAACTTCATCACAATCTTCTAGAAATTTTAAGTCAAAGTGATCCTCATAAAACTCAATATTAAGTTTTTTAGCTAAACCTATGACTGTCTGACGTGTAATTCCATTTAAGAAACAATCAGGTTTTGGAGTAAAAAGTGCATTTTCTTTTACAAAAAAAATATTCGCACCTGTAGCTTCAGCTATGTAATTTCTGTAATCAAGCATAAGAGCATCATCAAAGCCTTTCGACTCTGCCTTGTGTTTACTTAAAGAACAGATCATATAAAGCCCTGCTGCTTTACTGTCAGTAGGTGCACTTTCAGGAGAAGGACGAACCCAGTCAGCAACCGTAAGTCGTATTCCATCTAAAATACCTTCAGGAGAAAAATACGATGGCCACTCCCAGGTCGCAATAGCAATATGTGTGGTCGAAGATTTTGCTGAAATTGCCATAATTTCACTACCCCTCCAAACTACTGGTCGAATATATCCGTTGATTATATTTTGTTTTTTAACAATTTCATTTGATATCGAGATAATTTCAGTTGAATCAAAAGGAATTTTTAAATCTAATATTTCTGCTGATTTAAATAATCTCTCTGTATGCTCGGTCAATTTAAAGATTTTACCCTCATAAACTCTTAAACCCTCAAACACGCAGCTAGCGTAGTGTAAGCCGTGATTGAGCACATGACATTTGGCATCATTCCATTTTACATATGTGCCATCAATCCATATCAAACCATCACGAGAATCAAAAGGTACTATTTGCATAATTTTTCTTATAGGTTAGAATCCATAGATTATAACATTGATAGAACATAAATAAATACTTTGATCTTTAATTTTATATGTTAGTTGAAAACCAGTTGCATATACTTTGTGTAGACGACGATAACAAAATAAGAGAACTACTTAAAATTTTTCTTCAAAAACATAACTTCACCGTTTCCCTTGCGAAAAACGGACATGAAGGCGAAAAGCTCGTTGATATGTTTATATTCGATCTCATAATACTTGATATAATGATGCCAAAAATTAATGGGATCAAATTTTTAGAAAAATTTAGAAAAAAAAACATCAATACTCCTATTTTAATGTTAACAGCTAACAATCAATTAAATAAAAAAACAGAATCATATGCATTCGGTTGTGATGATTATTTGATTAAACCATTTGAACCTATGGAATTAATTTTGAGGATTAAAAAACTTCTTAACCCACGAATCAATAAATCTAAAAATCTAGCAAAAAAATTATTTGGAGAATTTATTTATGATGAGACAACAAAAGAGCTAAAAAAAAATAATCAAAATATAAAATTAACCTCAAAAGAAGAAGAACTTCTTGAAATTTTTTTAAAAAATATGAACAAAGAAGTTTCCAGAGAAAAGATTGCGAGCAAACTTAGTATCGATGTTAATTTGAGATCAGTAGATGTTTTGGTTACACGCCTGAGAAAAAAAATAACTTCCACAAATAATATNACGTTTCTAAAAACNGTCAGGGGTAAAGGTTATAAATTAGTAAGTGAATATGACTAAGTTTATTAAAAGGTTTCTTCCAAAAAAGTTATTACCTAGGCTTTTATTGATTTTTCTTCTTCCATTAATTTTCACACAATGTATTGCTGTTATATTTTTTTTTGATAGACATTGGGAGAAAATTGTAACGCGATTTTCTAATATAGCNAGCAATCAAATTAATTTAATTAAAAACGAATACGAAAAAAATGGTATTAATCGAGCAAGAGAAATATCTGCAAGACTAAATATAAGTTTTTTCATTTTAAAAGAATTAGATTTAGAAAATGAGAGAAAATATTTTCTTAAAAAGAAAATTGAAGAGAGTATTATTAGTAGGATCGGAGAGGATATTGTACTTGAATTTGAAGAAGATTCCATAAAATTTTACCAGAAAATTGATGACAAATATATATTTTTAATTTTCCCTAAGAAATATTTATACAGTGAAACACCGATAATTTTATTTTTGTGGATTATCACATCGTCACTATTTTTAACGTTTATCGCTTTTCTTTTCTTAAGAATTCAGATTAGGGCAATTCAAAGATTAGCAAAATCAGCAGAGGAATTTGGTAATGGAAGGAAAAAAGTATCTAAGTTCAAGCCAGAGGGTGCTTTGGAGATTAGATCTGCAGGAAGTGCTTTTATAAAAATGAAACAAAGAATAAATGACTACATCTCTCAAAAAACANATTTTCTATCTGGAATTTCGCATGACCTTGGAACAATATTAACNAGAATAAAACTTAGACTGGAACTCATTGATGATCAAAATGAAATCAAAGATATCAAAAAAGATATAATGACAATGCAGACATTTTTGAGAGAATATTTGGATTACTCGGAAAAAATATCAGTAAATCGATTTGATGAAATTAATATAATAAGCCTCATAAAAGATGTTGTTTCTAATTCAAAACACCTAAAAAAAAAAACAAAAATAATTTATAAAACCAAAATTTTTTTTAAAACTGATAAAAACTGTCTTCACAGAATAATTCTGAATTTATGTGAAAATGCTTCAAGATATAGTGAAAATATTATNGTNACTTCCTCTCTAAACTCTTCTATTCTAAAAATAGATATTGATGATGACGGGCCTGGAATACCTGAAGGCCAGAAAAGAAAAATTTTTAAACCTTTTTATAAAATTGATAATTCAAGAAACCTTAACCATTCAGGTACTGGGCTAGGACTAAGTATTGCAAATGAGTTGGTTAAAACACTTAATGGTAGGATNGAACTGTCAGATTCTAAAAAATTGAAAGGATCAAATTTTTCAATAAAATTACGCTCGTANTAGTCAAGTTTTCGACAAAGTTTTAGATTTTTCTTCTGCATTTTTCATTGCTTTTTCCAGGAAATTTAAAAACAAATTATTTTTTTTTAAAAATTTAATTGCTTCTTCAGTGGTTCCGCCCTTACTTGAAACTATCTTGATTAATTCAGCTAGACTAAGCCTATTATGTTCAATAAATTTACTGGTTCCAATTAAAAGTGATAATATCATTTCCTGAGAGATATTTTTTTTTAACCCTTTTTTTACAGAAATATCTTGTAAACATTTTAAAAAAAAGGCTAAATATGCTGGTCCACCACCATACAATGCAGTAAAAAAATTTAGATCTTCTTCTCTTTGTAACCATCTTAGTTTTCCGAGAAAATGAAAATCTTTTTCAAATTGTTTAGTAAACATCTTTTTTCTAAAGTTTTTAAATGCAGCGGTAGCACTTTTGTCAACTTGCAAAAGTATATTCGGCATTAATCTTACTATCTTAAAGTTTTCTGAAAATAATTTATTGATTTTTTCTAAACGCAAACCTGCAACAAAAGATATTATTAAAGTATTTTTTTTAACTAAATTCTTTATTTCATCTATAAGACCTTCTATATCCTTGGGTTTTACACAAATCATTAAATATTTTATATTTTCCCAGTTAATTAAATTTAAATTACTTGCAAATCTAATATCTTGATATTTATTTTTTTTTAAAGAATCAAAAGACTTTTGATCTTTATCATAAACAATTAGTGGTTTTTTTGATCTACCAAAACCATCAATAATTATTTTCCCAAGATTTCCAGATCCTATTATCAAAGAGTTACTCATGCCTCGCCATGAGTATCAATCAAAGATTGTTTTAANNCAAAGTTTGGGTCTTGTTTTTTACAAAAAAACAAATAAAAAACGGGAAAGAACCTGTCACATTCCTTCGTTACTACATCCAAACAATTTTCTATTTGTTCTTTTGATAAATAATAATGGCCTTTNACAGATATATGATATTTAAAAAATACAGTATTTAGCTTTGATGAAAAATTAAAGTACCCAAGGTTTATTTTTTCATTTACGCATGAAATAAGCGAATAAATTTTTCTTCCTATCTTATTTTTTTTNGAAATATNATAATAGCTTACTAAATTAATNATTTTATTNTTATCATCCCAACTTANANTTATATCATAACTGTTCCATAACCCTTTATATTTCAGGCTTAAATCGTTTTCTGAANCCCTAAAAGAATCTAAATCATATTTATAGACAAGATCTTCGATGTAATCGATAGGATTTTGGTAAGTGATTATTTTTTTTTGACTGTCGTAATTCACAACAACATAGTAATATAGAATACTTGATTTAACAACAACAAATAGTAGTTAAACATTAAATAAACACAAGATGTAGTCAATGCTGAAAGATTATATAATTATTTTTTTACTTATATTTTACTTTCTATTTTTTATGATCTGGTTGATATGGTTTCATAAATCATTGAAAAATAATATTAATAAAAAGAAGAAATATTGGTTTAATATAATAGGTTTTGTATTTTTTACTTACTTAATTAGCTTTCTTGTTTTAAAAATCTTATCATAGGGCTATAAGAAAACTTATAATAATTTTATCTGAAGAATAATGATTGTAATTACTGGAGGTGCTGGGTTTATTGGTTCAAACCTGATAAATTTTTTGTTTCAGAAAAAAAATATGTCATTAGCTACAGTTGACGGTAAAAATAAAAAAAATGAAGATTATTTTTCCTCNAATGAAATTTTAAAGATTGATCCGAAAGATCTGGATAACTTTCTTGAACAAAATAAAAATAAAATTGAGATAATTGTTCATCTTGGAGCCGTAACATCAACCGTTGAAAATAATCTTGACCTAATAATCAAAAATAATATTGATTTGTCTATTTTTATATGGAATTGGTGCACTATTAATAAAAAAAGATTAGTGTATGCATCCTCAGCTGCAACATATGGAAGTGGTATCAATAAATTTGATGATAATGAATCGCGCAAGTATTTGTCAAATCTTTTTCCATTGAACCCTTATGGTTGGTCAAAACATATTTTTGATAAATTCGTCTATACCAAAAAAAAACAAGGATTTTCTCCTTCCCAGTGTGTAGGCTTAAAATTTTTTAACGTATTTGGTCCTAATGAGTTTCATAAAAACGATATGAGAAGTATTATTCTTAAAATCTACCAAACAGTTAAGAGAAAATCTCAGGTTACCTTGTTCAAGTCTCATCATCCTGATTATAAAAACGGAGAACAGCTTCGTGACTTTATATATGTAAAAGACGTTGTAAAAGTTATCAATTGGTTTATCAAAAATAAGGAAGTTAACGGACTTTTTAATGTTGGCAGCGGCAAACCAAGAAGTTTTAACGATATTGCTAAGGCTGTTTTTCTTAACTGTAATTTTAATTCCAAAATTAAATATATTGATACGCCTAGTAGCATCCGAAATCAATATCAGTATTATACTAAAGCTAATATTAGCAAATTAAGAAAATATGGATATAAAGAAAAATTCACCAGTCTTGAGGAAGGAATCTCTGACTATATCCGAAATTATTTAAACAATGAGTGATATAATCTTTATCCATAACCTGAATCCTATAGCAATAAATATCATTGGAGTTAACATTTATTGGTATTCTTTAGCATATATTTTAGGGTTTGTATTTAGCATATTCTATACGAAGAATCTGATAAAAAAAGGAATTATTAATCTTAACATCAACATCATGGATGATTTTATTTCCTGGGCAATAATTGGTGTAATTATTGGGGGAAGGCTAGGCTATGTTTTATTTTATAACCTAGAATTCTACTCTAGTAATTTACTAGATATCATAAAAATCTGGAAAGGTGGTATGTCGTTTCACGGAGGGCTGGTTGGTCTATTATTATCAGTTTTTTTATTTTCAAAAAAAAAGAAAATATATGCTGCAGAATTAGTTAATTTAGTTGCTTTATGTTCCCCAATTGGAATTTTTCTAGGTAGAGTTGCGAACTTTATTAATGGCGAATTAGTTGGAAAACCGACTAATCAAAACTGGGGTGTTTTATTTGAATCTGGTGATCTTTTAAGACATCCTAGTCAACTATATGAAGCCTTTTGTGAAGGATTGATGATATTTATAATATTTCAAATCCTCATCAAATTTAAATTGAGTAATAAAGTGAATTTCTATTCGATATTTTTGATAAACTACTCGATTGTTAGATTTTCTATTGAGTTCTTCAGAGAACCAGATCAACAACTTGGACTGATTTTCTTAAATCTTTCTATGGGACAGGTCCTTTCTATCCCCATGTTTCTAGCAGGTATAATATTTATAAAATATGGAAAAAATTAAAAAATTCTTGGATAAAATGGATACAATATCGTTGAGTCGATTTATAAATATGTGTTTATATCATAAGGAATATGGTTACTATCAAAAAAATAAGATTGGTAATGATTTCATTACATCACCTGAAGTAAGTCAAATGTTTGGAGAATGTATTGCATTTTTCTTCATTTTACTTACAAAAAAGATAGAATTAACAAATATTTTTGAATTAGGTCCAGGAAATGGAACATTAGCAAGTGATATTTCAAGATCTTTGGAAAAGCTAACAAATCAGAAAATAAATTATTTTCTTCACGAAAAATCAAATCTACTAAGATTGGATCAATTTCAGTATTTAAAAAAGATATTTATCTCAAAGTCAAATAAATTTCGAATTGAGAAAAAACCTACTTTCTTTATTTGTAATGAGTTTTTTGATGCCTTACCATTTAATCAAATAAAAAAAATAAAAGACAAATTTTATGAAAAAAGAATCATTTACAAAAATAAAAAATTTTCTGAAGTTTTTAGAAACTATGAGTTAAATTCTGATTTTGATTATAATGATATTAAAGAAAATGATATTATTGAATACTCGCCTAGCATGGATCTTTATTTAAAAAAAATATTTAAACACATAAGAAATTATGGTGGAGGAGTCCTGATTTTTGATTATGGACCATTTATCAAAAAAAGAGTTGAAACTATTCAAGCTATTTATAAAAAAAGAAAATGTGGAATATTAGATTTTCCTTTTGAATCTGACATTACATATCATATTGATTTTAAAAGAATCATGATGATTTCAAAAAAATACAAATTACAATTTTATGGACCAATTTTTCAAAAAAAGTTTCTGTATTATAACGGTATAAACGAAAGGTTAGATTTACTACTAAAATATGCCAGCTCAAGCTATATGAAAAACAAACTAAATGAGCAGTTCATAAGATTGACGGATCCCGAGGGTATGGGGAATTTAATTAAGTGCATTTTTGTATCAAAAAAAAAGTTAACTTTAAATGCTTTCAATACGTGACAATGATAAAAACATATAAACAATTCAAATTTTGTTTCCTTTCAAGGAACGGTGGTATAAGTAAGGGTGAATTTAGAAGTTTAAATTGTTCAAAAACCAGTAAGGATTTAGCAAAAAACGTAAATCATAACTTAGGTTTAGTAAAGAAAAAGATCAGAACTTCAAATATAGTCTTAATGAATCAAATTCACTCCAATAAAGTAATAAACATTAAAAAGATAGATAAGACATATACAGTAGATGGTTTAATATCAAAAAAAAAAAATATTGTTCTCGGAGTATTGACTGCTGACTGTGCTCCTATAGTGATTTTGGGAGAAAAGTATTTTGGTATTGTGCATGCAGGATGGAAAGGGGTTTTCAGCAACATAATTGAAAATGCAGTCAAAAAATTAATCCAAAATGGAGAAATAAAAAAAAATTTGGTATTTATTGTTGGTCCTCATTTGATGACATATTCATTTGAAATCAAGGAGGATTTTATAAAATTAATGGAAAAGTCAAAATTAATTCCTGAAAACTTTATTGAACAGAAAAAAGAAAAAAAGTTTTTTAATTTTTCTAAACTAATAGAATCAAAAATCAATCAGCTAGGAATCAAAAACTACAAGATCTCTAAAGAGGATACTTTTAGCAACCCAAAAAAATATTTTAGTTATAGATATTATTTAAAAAAAGGAATTAAATATTGTGGTAGGCAAATTAGTTTAGTTGGTATAAAAGATAGGTGAGAATATTTTATGAAAATAGTGTCTGGAAATAGTAATATTCAACTTGCAGAAGATGTTGCGAGATATCTAAAAGTGCCACTAGTAGACGCAGTAATAAAAAAATTTCCTGACAAAGAGATTTTTGTTGAAATTCAGGAAAATGTTAGAGGAGAAGACGTTTTTGTCATGCAATCTACTTCATTTCCTGCCAATGATCATGTTATGGAATTACTTATAACTATTGACGCTTTAAAAAGAGGATCAGCGAAAAGAATCGCAGCTATAATGCCTTATTATGGTTATGCACGTCAAGATAGAAAGTCTGGGCCTAGAACGCCTATTTCAGCAAAATTAGTAGCAAACCTTATTAGCGTTGCTGGGGCTGACAGAGCATTAATGGTAGATCTTCACGCNGGACAAATACAGGGATTCTTTGATATNCCTACNGATAATTTNTTTGCTGCACCTGTTTTCATAGATGATATTAAGAAAAAGTTTTCTGGTAAGGATCCAGTTATCATTTCACCTGATGTTGGAGGTGTTGTAAGAGCTAGAGCTATTGCAAAAAGAGTTGATTGCGATCTTGCAATCATTGACAAAAGAAGAGAAAAAGCAAGCGTATCCGAAGTAGTAAATATTATTGGTGAAATTGGTAATAAAGACTGTATTCTCATCGATGATATTTGTGATACAGCAGGAACACTTACAAATGCAGCTAAAGCACTTANAAATAAAAATGCTAANTCTGTTTTTGCATACATAACACATGGAGTTTTGTCAGATCCAGCAATAGAACGAATTAATGATTCTCCTATTGATAAAATGATAATTACTGATAGCATTCTTGCCCGAGATGATGTAAAAAAGTCAAAAAAAATAGAACAAATATCAATTGCACCTTTAATTGGNGAGGCAATTGGAAGAATAACCGAAAATAGGTCNGTTTCAAGCCTATTTGCATAGTATGAGATAGTTATATGAAAGANGTTAATCAATTATCAGTAAAAAAAAGAGAGTNACAAGGAACAGGCGGTTCAAGGGCACTTCGGCAAAAAAATGAAATTCCGGGGATAATTTATGGAGAAAAAAAGAATCCTATCTTAATTGTCTTGGACGAAAAAACCCTAAAAGTCAAGATTCAAGATCCTAGTTTCTTTTCTAAACAATGTGAATTAAAGATTGGTAATGAAACTTTAAACGTTCTTCCAAAAGATATTCAACTTCATCCTGTTAAAGAAAGTATTCTTCATATAGATTTTTTAAGGGTAGGTGAAAACACTATGGTTACTTTGAATGTTCCTGTGAAGTTTATCAACGATAACAATTGTCCAGGGCTTAAGCAAGGCGGNGTNTTAAATATCGTAAGACACGAGGTTGAATTAAAAACACCAGTTTCAAAAATTCCAGAGTTTCTTGAAGCAAATTTAGATGGATTGGAAATCGGCGATAGTATNAATATAAGTTCGATTAATCTTGAAGGTGATGTGAAACCTACAATTACTGACAGAGACTTCACAATCGCAACAGTTGCTCCACCAACGGTAATGAAAGTTGAAGAGGAAGTTAAGCAAGATGAAACAGAAGCAACTGAGGAAGAGTCAAAANCAGTAGATCAAACNCAAGCTACNAAAGAACCAGCGGAAAGTCCTGANAAAAAAGATGAAAAAAAAGAAACTAGTTCCGAATAACATTTGTTNAATCAAATTATGATTCTAATTGTTGGACTTGGAAATCCAGACAGATCTTTTTTTCATACAAGACACAATATTGGTTTTGAGATAATAGATTCAATTCAACAAAACCATCATTTTNATAAATATGTTTCTAAATTTGAAGGGTTATGTTCAAAAAAGAAGATCANGGGTAAAAATATTATNTTATTCAAACCATTGACTTATATGAACCTAAGTGGAAGAGCTTTAAAGAAAATAGTAGATTTNTATAAAATAAATATTTCTGAAAACTTAATTGTAATTCATGATGATCTAGATATGGATTTTTGTAAAATNAAAATCAANACTAAAGGTGGACATGGTGGTCATAACGGAATAAAGAATATAATTGAGATGATAGGTGACGAATTTATAAGAATTAAATTTGGCATAAAAAATTCATCTTTGAAAGAACATACTATCAAACCTGAAAAGTTTGTTTTAGAAAAATTTTCAGAAGATGAGTTAAAAAAAATTGAAGATTTTAAACAGATATTTTCAGAAGATTTTAAATTAATAATTGAAAAAAAATTTTCACTTCTAAAAAAATTTAAGGAAAAAGAAGATGGGATTTAATTGTGGAATACTTGGTTTACCCAATGTAGGAAAATCTACTTTATTTAATGCATTAACTTCGACGCAAAATGCTGAATCAGCAAACTATCCATTTTGNACNATTGAGCCTAATGTTGGTAAAGTAGAAGTAAAAGACAAAAGGCTGACGCAGATATCAAAAATATCAAACTCTGAGAAGACTATTTATAATCAANTAGAATTTGTNGATATTGCTGGGCTTGTTAAAGGTGCAAGTAAAGGCGAAGGCTTAGGTAATAAATTTCTATCAAATTTATACGAAGTTGATGCATTAATTCANCTCGTAAGGTGTTTCAATGACAATAATATTACTCACGTAGATGATNATCTTTCTCCAACTAATGATATTGAAGTNATTGAAACTGAATTACTTTTAGCTGATTTATCNAAAATAGAGAATATTCTAGAAAATTTAAGAAAAAAAAATAAAGGTAANAAGGATGATGAACAATTAATCAATTCATTAGAAAAAGGATGGGAAATNTTGAGNNCAGGTTCCTTTTTGAAAGAAAATGATTTTGATAATACTACACGTGGAATACTTNATAGCTATAATTTTTTAACACAAAAACCATTAATATATGTCTGTAATGTAGACGAAAATTCAATTNAAAGTGGTAATANATTAAGTAAAGAAGTAAGTTATNTTGCACAAAAAAAAAAAATGTAGGTCAATNAATATATCGGCAGCAATCGAAGCTGAAATATCTCAGATAATTGATGAAAATGAGAAACAAGAATTTNTATTGTCTCTNAATATGGAACAAACATCATTATCCAGGCTTATCGAAGAAGGCTATGGACTTCTAGATTTAATTACTTTCTTTACTTCAGGTCCAAAAGAGTCAAAAGCCTGGTCTTGTAAAAAAGGAACCAAAGCTCCAGATGCCGGTGCAAAAATTCATACAGATTTTAAAAGAGGATTTATAAAAGCCGAAGTTATTAGCCTAGAGGATTTTTTAAACTATAATGGTGAACAAAATTGCAAAGATAATGGAAAATTGAAATTTGAGGGGAAGGATTATATTGTGAAAGATGGAGACATTATTACTTTTAGATTTAATACATAGATTTATATTTACCAAATAAACTTATTGCTTCCTTCATTTTGGATTTTGATATCCTTTTTAATTTTCCAGAAATTAAACAGAAATAAAATTCTTTAGATAACTTTTCAAGTGCAAAAGATAAGTTTAATGCCTCCTTAATATTTTTTCCAAAGCACACTTGTCCATGATTAGCAATTAAACATCCTTTTCTTTTAGTGGAAGCTTGGACAATATATTTTGCTAATTCTAAACTTCCAAATGTAGCATATTTTGAACATTTGATATCATCTCCTCCAAACTCTGCAACCATGTAATGAAAGGAAGTTATAGTCTCTCTTAAACATGAAATAATTGAAGCCCATACAGAATGGCAATGAACTATTGAATTTATTTCCTTTCTACTTTTATAAATTTGTATGTGCATTTTTATTTCACTAGAGGGTTTATTGTTATTTATTTGATATCCATCCAAATCAACCTCTGAAATTTTGTTTATGTTCAAATCCTCATAATTTATTCCTGATGGTGTGATAATAATCTTGTCTTTTACTTTTATACTTAAGTTTCCTTCGGAACCAATATTGAAGCCAGCACTAGTAAGAATTTTACTATTCTTGATAATCTCGTTTTTAAGTTTGTCAATCATTTGGGTGTAAAATTTTTTTTATTGATCTTTTATTTGAATCACAGATGCCATTTTCAGTAATAAGTTTGGAGACGAATCTAGAAGGAGTTACATCAAATGATGGATTAAAAGTTTGAGTTCCCTTGACAAAAATTTCACCTTGTTCGAGCCTATTTGATTTTTTGAAAAAAAGTTTTGATAATTCATCTCCACTTCTAGTTTCTATTGGAATTTCATTGCTGTTAGTAATATTTTCATCGATAGTGGAGGTTGGTAATGCAACAAAGAAGGGTATTTTGTTTTCATACGCTGATAAAGCTTTCAAATAAGTGCCTATTTTATTGCAAACATCTCCATTAATTGTTGTTCTATCACTTCCAACCAAACATAAATCAACAAGACTATTTTGCATTAGATGACCCCCTGCATTGTCAACGATGACAGTATGAGGAACATTCTCATTTTTTAATTCCCATGAAGTTAGGAGTGCGCCCTGATTTCTTGGTCTTGTCTCATCAACCCATATATGAAGGGGTATACCTTTCTTATGAGCATAAAAAATTGGTGATAGAGCTGTTCCCCAATCAACGGTTGCCAACCATCCTGCATTACAATGAGTTAAGATATTTATTTTTTTTTTCTTTTTTACGTAAATCTTTTTTATTAATTCATAACCAAACTTCCCTATTCGTTTGCAACTATCTATATCGTTGGATCTAATTTCCTCAGCCATCATCATTGCAGTTTTGGGTCTTAAATTTGATTCTACATTCAAAATTTTTTCTTGAATTTTTTTGAGTGCCCAACTTAAATTTACTGCTGTTGGTCTAGTTTTTAAAATTTTTTTGACTGCATAATATATATTTTGTTTTTTGGGATTCCTTTTAACCTCTAAAGCCAAAGCAAATGCTCCAGTAACCCCAATTAGTGGTGCTCCTCTAACCATCATATTTTTTATTGCAAAGCAAAAATCATCAAGAGTTTTTAAGGTTTTTATTTTAAATTTGAAAGGAAGTAGTGTCTGATCAATGATATATAACTTATTATTTTCAAACCAAATCGAGGAGAATTTTTTCTTACCTACTTTCATGGAATTTTTATAATATTCTGAAGTTTATTTTTTGTTTTTATTTTAACTTTTGAAAAATTTGTTATCGCTGAGTTTTTAGCAATATTTTTAATTTTTTCCTCACAACTATAATCAAAACTCTTGCAGAACTCATCTATAAAATTAAATGCTTTAGTAGAATTATCATTGAGTGTTTGCACAATTTGATCAATGGTAACGCTATCATGTTTTGGATGCCAACAATCAAAATCTGTTACCATGGATATAGTAGAGTAACAAATTCCTGCTTCTCTTGCTAGTTTTGCCTCAGGCATATTAGTCATTCCAATTACATCACAACCCCAAGAACGATAAAGATTAGACTCAGCAAGTGTTGAAAATTGTGGGCCTTCAATGCAAATATAAGTTCCTGATGAATGAAATTTAATCTTAAGTTTTTTTAAAGTTGATGCACTTTTCTCTTTAAGTTTAATACAAACAGGACTTGACATGGGGACATGAATAACAAGGTCATTATCAAAAAATGATTTCTCTCTTGCATGTGTCTTATCTATAAATTGGTCAACTAGAACAAAATCTCCTGGTTTGAAATCCTCTCTTAGACTTCCCACTGCAGAAATTGAAATAATACATTCCACACCAAGAATCTTCAGAGCCTCAATGTTAGCTCTATAATTTATAAAACTAGGCGATATATTATGGTTAAGTCCATGTCTTGGTAAGAAGGCTACTCTTTTCTGATTTAATTCCCCAACACATATATCTGAAGAAGGTGTTCCGAATTTGGGCTTTGTTGATTTCCATGTTATTTTTTTTAGATTAGGTACTTTATAGAGTCCACTGCCACCGATAAAAGCAATATCAATTTTTTTCATGAAGATTATTCCACATCTTTCCAAATTTTCCTTTTTACTCCTAAAAGCATTATCGTTAACAGTATTAAAAAGAAAAGAGTTTTCACCCCCAGACTTTTTCGTTCTTCTAATTCAGGCTCTGCTGTCCATGCAAGAAAAGACGTAACGTCCCTGGAAATTTGTGACAATGTTGCTTCTGTTCCATCATCAAATTCTACAATATCATCCATTATTGGTGATGGCATTGCAATTTGATAACCTGGATAGAATTCGTTGTAGTACATTCCTTCACTTGCTTCAAAGTTTTCAGGATAATCTTTATAACCGTTAAGAAGACTATAAATGTAGTTTGCGCCTCCTGCTCGTGCTTTTACAATTAGAGAGAGATCTGGAGGATATGAACCATTATTTGCAACTCTCGCTTCTTTATCATTCATGTAAGGACCTACAAACTTATCACTTGGTTTTGCCTCTCTTTCAAACATTTCTCCTTCATCATTCGGTCCATCTATGATCTCGTATTCTGCTGCAATGATTTTCACCTCGTCAGGGGAAAATCCGATATCCTTAAGATCTCTGTAGGCGATGTGTCTTATGCCGTGACAACCTGCACAAACTTCACGGTAAACTTGAAACCCTCTTTTAAGAGATCCATCATCAAATCTCCCAAATATTCCGTCGAATGGCCACTTCTGTTGCATTAATTCAACTTGGCCTGAGGCTGCAACCAAGTGTTTCGAACTAAAGAATGTTGTTAATGTGAATAATAAAATTATCCAATTTTTATTTAACATAAACTTCAGATTCCTTCTCAAATTTTTCAGATAAAATTGCAGATGAAATACTTGATGGAAGTTCACCTACCTTTTCAAATTTTGAAAGCAAGGGCATGATGATAAGGAAAAAAGCGAAATAATAGAATGTAGCAATTCTTGATATTAAAACATATATACCTTCTGCCGGCATTGCACCAACCCAACCCAGTACCATACAATTTATGAAAAATAACCAATAGAATTGTTTATAAAAGGGTCTGAAAGCAGCACTCCTTACTTTATGTCTATCTAACCAAGGGAGGACAAACAATATTGCAACCGCAGCAAACATTAATAAAACACCCATTAACTTATCAGGTACAGCCCTTAGGACTGCGTAAAAAGGAAGAAAATACCATTCAGGCACAATGTGTGCCGGTGTCTGTAATGGGTTTGCAGGAATGTAATTATCAGGATGACCTAAAAAATTTGGAGCAAAGAAGACTAAAGCTGCGAAAACTATTAAATAAACACCTAACCCAAGGTAATCTTTCACAGTGTAGTAGGGATGAAATGGAATAGTGTCCCCGTCTGACTTTA
>PARN01000005.1 GCA_002711515.1 Rickettsiales bacterium
CATTTGAAGTATTGACAGAATTTTCATCAGTTTTTGATTGTTCTGACGGAGGACTTGTTTCATTACCTTCAGCAGATTCTGTATTTTCTTTTTGCGTTATTTCAGAGGTTTTGGATTCTTCTTGTGGTTTAGNACTTTCTTCTTGTTTGATNGGTTCTNCTTGNNCTTCNGCTTTNGTAGCNGCNTTTTCCATTTCTGATTTAGCCTTNTTCTTNTCCTCTTTAGCTTTAANNTTTTCTAAAGTTTTCTTTTTAGGTTTATCTTTTTTTGTTTGNGGATAAATTTTTGGTTTTTCAGCCAACCCNTCANTAGCTAAAAATTTTTGNACTCTTTCTGNAGGTTTTGCNCCAACTGATAACCAATATTTAATTCTGTCAGTATTTAAAGAAACTCTCTCTGGATCATCTTTTTCTTTCATTGGATTGTATGTTCCTAATTTTTCAAGATATCTTCCATCTCTTGGTGCTCTGATATCAGCAGCAACGATTCTGAAGAAAGGCCTTTTTTTTGACCCTCCTCGTGATAATCTTAACGCAACACTCATTTTTAGTCTCCTTTCATAGTTTTAAAATAATTTATTTTTATCCATAAGTGATTGAATATCGTTAATTTGTCCGGATTTCATCATATTCTCTAAGTTTTTATCTTTACCCATTTTTTTCATCATTTGACTCATTTTCTTAAATTGTTTTAGTAGTTTGTTTACATCCTGAACGTTTGTTCCTGAGCCTTTTGAAATTCTGAGCTTTCTAGAAGCCTTGATAATATCAGGAAAATTTTTTTCCTTTTTTGTCATAGAGCTTATTATTGCGCGTTGTTTTTTAAAAATATCATTTTTTTCCATGGATTCTTCAACTTTATCTTTGATACCAGATAGCCCAGGAAGGTATTTTAGGAAACCTTTAATTCCACCCATATTNGATATCTGATCTAATTGCTTAGAGTAATCAGTTAATGAAAACCTTCCTTTTAACATTTTCTTTTGAAGTTTTTCAGCATCCTCTTTATCAAATTCTTTTGCCGCTTTTTCAACTAACGAAACAACATCTCCCATACCCAAGATTCGACTTGCTATTCTGTCTGGATGNAAAATTTCAAGGTCATTAATTTTTTCTCCGATCCCGATAAATTTAATGGGTTTNTTCGTGGTATATTTCATCGAGAGTGCTGCTCCACCTCTACTGTCACCATCAATTCTAGTAAGGACTAAACCTGTAAGGTTTATTTTTTCTGAAAAGCTTTTTGCAGTGTTCACTGCATCTTGTCCAGTCATTGAGTCAGATACCAGCAATATTTCCGTNAATTTAAACTCTTTAGATATTTGGCTAATCTCATTCATCATTTTTTTATCAACATGATTTCTTCCAGCACTATCAATAATTAAAACTTCAACTGAATTAGACTTAGCTTCTTCAAAAGCTATTTTAGCAATTTGGATGGCTGTCTTTTTTGTTTGTTTTGGTAATGTTAGGATGTTATTATCATTTCCTAAAGTAATTAATTGTTCTTGAGCAGCAGGTCGATAGATATCAATNGATGCCATCATCACTTTTTTCTTTGTATTTATTTCTATCCATTTTGCAATCTTAGCTGAAGAAGTAGTTTTTCCTGATCCTTGAAGACCAACCATNAGAATCAANACNGGAGATTTGCCGTCNACTTTTAGTTCACTATTTTCTGAGCCTAACAACCTGGTTAGTTCATCGTTTACTATTTTTATGACCATCTGCGCAGGTGTGACACTTTTGATAACATCCTGTCCGATAGCTTTATCGCGAACTTGTTCGATGAATTCTTTAGCAATGCTTATGGAAACATCTGACTCCAGAAGTGCNACACGGATTTCNCGTAGTGCTTCATTAAGAGATGACTCGTCAACAATACCTTTGCTTTTTAATTTNTTAAAAGCACCAGATATTTTCTCAGNTAGATTTTCAAACATANCTTAAATATTTTGTATAAACAAAAAAAGCCAGTGCACGAAACTCGTGGACTGACTGAAATTTGTATTGTTTTTATACCAAAAAACATTTAATCCTTAAAGTTATTTTATTTAAAAATGATTAAATTTTATAAAATGCATGGACTTGGAAATGATTTCGTAATTATATTTTCCAAAAATTCTAATTTTTCNGAAGAAAAAATAAAATTTCTATGTGATAGAAAAGTTGGAATAGGTTGCGATTTNCTNGTNATATTATCTGAAAGCACTGAAAAGATTTCTGATTACTCTGCGGTCTTCTATAATTCTGATGGCACTAGAGCAGAAACATGCGGAAATGCACTGAGGTGTATTGGAAAACTTCATTATGAAAGAAAGGCAGAGCTAAATTGCTTAGTTGAAACTGATTCAGGGCTCATTGACGTTGAATACATTGACGATAAAAATATTTGCGTAGATCTNGGAATTCCAAAATTTAATTGGAAAGAGATTCCTCTTAACCATAATATAGATAATTTAGATTTAGGAATAAAGTTAGACTATTTAAAAGGAGGATTTGCTTTGAATATGGGAAACCCTCATCTAATTTTTTTTGTTGAAAAACTTGATTCAAAAAAATTAATTAATGATTCAAAAGTAATCATCAATGGACCTTTGTTTCCTGAGGGAGTAAACATTAGCAGTGTAAAAATAGAATCAAAAGAAACTTTTTCATTGAATACTTTTGAAAGAGGTGTAGGTCTTACAAGTGCATGCGGAACTGGTGCTTCAGCTGGATTTGTTGCTGCATATAAAATGGATTTGATAAATCAAAAAGCTGTTGCAATTATGAAAGGTGGAAAGCTCTCTGTTGAAATTAAAAATGATAATCATATTTTAATAACAGGAAATGCAATAAAAGTTTATGAAGGAGAAATAGTAATTTAAATGAGTAAAAACACCTCAAAAGTAATAAATCTAGGTTGTAGACTTAATTATTTCGAGTCTGAAGTGATTGAAAATATACTTTCGGAAAAAAATTTAAAAAATAAAATTGTTATTAATACGTGTGCAGTTACAAATCAGGCAGTTCAGAAATCTTTAAGAGAAATAAGACGGGCTGCTCGAAAATTTCCTGATCACGAAATAATAGTAACCGGTTGTGCGAGTCAAGTTGAAAATGATACTTTTAAAAACTTAGAATATGTTTCTAGAATTATCGATAACAAACATAAAACAAAACCAACTTCTTATGAACAAAACTTTAATAAACCCTCAACAAATGATTATGAATTTCCGGCTCTTCCAAAGTTTTCAAAAAACAGAACAAGATCAACGCTTCAAGTTCAACAGGGTTGCAACCATCGATGTACATTTTGTATCATACCATTTGGNAGAGGTGACGCTGTAAGCCTTCCTACAGAAGAAATTTTGCAAAGAGTAGATGATATAATTGCCCAGGGTTATAAGGAGATAACTTTGACTGGGGTCGATATAACTTCCTATGGAGAAGACCTAATAGGAAAGCCTAAAATTGGAAGTATTTTAAAACGACTTTTCAAGACTAACAAGTTGGTTAAGAGATTGCGGTTATCCTCCATCGATCCAGCAGAAATTGATGATGATCTACTTGAAATTTTAAAATCAGAAGAAAAGTTGATGCCACATTTACATTTTTCACTTCAATCAGGTGATAACTTAATTTTAAAAAGAATGAAAAGGAGGCATAACCGAGAGAAAATAATCGANTTGTGTCAGGTTTTGAAACAAGCTAGGCCTCANTTTACNTTTGGTGCGGATTTAATTGTTGGTTTTCCAACNGAAACAGATGATAACTTNAATAATTCNNTNGATTTAATTGAANAGTGCAATTTTACNAATGTTCATTTTTTCCCCTTTTCTCCTAAGACTGGNACGCCAGCTTCAAAAATGCCACAGGTTAGTNGGAAAAAAGTTTTTGAAAGAATAGAAANAGCCAAGTCATTTTTCAAAAAATTGTTGAAAGAAAGAATGAAAAAGAAAGTAGGGAAATCAGTAAGTATACTGTATGAATCTGACAACAAAAGCTACACAGATGATTTTTTCAAGGTTAAAATTATTCAAAAAGAAATCTTTAAAGAATTAGTTGGAGAAATAATTCAAGTAAAAATCATTGGTATTAAGGATGATTACTTAATTGCCGAGGTATAAAATGGTTTTTGGATGGATAAAGAAACTTAAATCAGGGCTTTCAAAATCCTCAAAGAAGATTTCAGATGGTCTCACAAAAGTTATCAAAGGGAAAAAAATTGATGAAAAAACTCTTGATCAAATTGAAGAACATTTAATTTCTTCAGACCTTGGAGTCAAATTTTCTAATGAAATTGTTGAAGAATTAAAAAAATCAAAATTAATAGAAACCTCAATTATTGAAGTTAAAAAAGTTATAAAAAAAAAGATAGACTTGCTTTTAAACCCTCTAGAAGAAAAACTTTTGGTAAATAACGCACCGTATATTTTTATGATAGTTGGTGTTAATGGTGTTGGAAAAACTGCAACAGTTGGCAAGATCGCTCATAAATTTGTAAGCCAAGGAAAAAAAGTTGGTTTGGTTGCTGCTGATACTTTCAGGGCGGCAGCAACAGAGCAGTTACAAGAGTGGTCACAAAGAACAAAATCAAGTTTTTTCTCAGCAAAAAAAAACTCAGATCCAGCAGCACTTGCTTACGAATCTATCAACTCAGCAAAAAAAAATAATTTAGATATTTTGATTATTGATACAGCAGGAAGACTTCACAATAAATCTGATCTCATGAATGAATTGTCGAAGGTAATAAGGGTGATAAAAAAAATCGACAATAATTATCCACATCACATAAGCTTAGTTTTGGATGGAAATATCGGTCAAAATTCAATAAAACAATCGGAGGTTTTTAAGGACATTTGTAATATAGATAGTCTAATCATCACAAAATTAGATGGTACAGCCAAAGGTGGCGTTCTTGTTCCAATTGCTGATCTTCTCAAAATTCCAATTTTATATATTGGAACTGGAGAAACTAAAGAAGATCTTATCGAGTTTAAGGCTAGAGAGTTTTCGGATGCATTACTTGATTTGTAAAAACTGTTTTGCTAATTATTGTTTACTTTTGAAAATATAATTTTATTGTAATTCTATGGATGAAAAGAGTTTTAAAGAACTCCATGGTCTTTTTATTGAGGATGTCAAGTTAGATCAGACAGCTGAATTAATAAGAAAAATCACAAAAGATGATATACAGCAATTTGCCATGGTGTCGGGTGATGATAACCCAGTTCATACGAATGANGGTTTTGCAAAGAAAACAGTTTTTAGAAAAATAATAGCACATGGTTTTTTGACAGCAAGTTTCATCTCAACAGTAATTGCAACTAAACTTCCGGGTCCTGGAAGTATCTACTTGAATCAAACTTTAAAATTCTTGGCACCAGTTTTTATTGGTGACACAATTAATGTAAAGGTCAGGGTAATTGCATTAGATGCAAAAAAAAAAAGAGTTAAACTTTTAACAGAATGTTTTAAGAAAGAAGATAAAATACTTACTGGTGAAGCTGAAATAATGATTAGGTCACAAAAAGATATAATCGAGTAAATGCAAATTTTCAGATCCTTCAAAATTCCTGAAATTTTTTTTAATTCTGTCTTAGCGATNGGNAATTTCGATGGNGTTCATATTGGNCATCAAGAGGTNATTAATAAAGCAAAAATAATCTCTAGAAACAAAAATTTGAAGCTTGGTGTGCTAACATTTGAACCTCATCCCAAATGTTTTTTCCGAAAAGAATATGAATTCTTTAGGCTTACTCCTTTTAGATTAAAATTTGAATTGTTGAGAAAAATGAAAGTTGATTTTATTGTNAGTATAAATTTTAATTCAAACTTTGTAAAAATAAGCGCGGAACAATTCATTGAAAAATATCTAGTCAAGTTACTAAAAATTAACCACGTAGTTACAGGTTTTGATTTTGTTTTTGGAAATAAGCAAAAAGGAAATGTGAATTTAATGAGAAAAATCTCTGAAAAATCAAAGGAATTTGAATTTACAGAAATTCCAGAATTTAAGAAAGATAAATTCGAAATATCTTCCTCACAAACTAGGTTTTTTTTGAGGAATGGTAAACTAGATAAAGTTAACAAAATTCTTTCCAGAGACTGGTCAATTGTTTCAAGAGTTATTCAGGGCGATAAAAGAGCAAGGAAATTTGGATTTAATACTGCAAATCTGAAAGTTAATAACTTTTGTAACTTGTTGAGAGGGGTATACATGGTTGAGGTATTTTTACTCCAATCTAATATAAGAAAATACTTAGGAATTGCCAATTATGGAATTAAGCCGACTTTTCATAAAACAAATCCGATTTTAGAGGTACATATTTTCAATTTTAAAAAAGATATTTACGGGAAAAGACTTAGAATTAATTTTTTAAAATTTATAAGAGAGGAAAAAAAATTTGAATCAGTTGAGAAATTAAAAGATCAGATTATAAAGGATATCAAAGTTATAAAAGATGANAAATTTTTCAAAAACTATTAATTTGCCTTCCACTAGTTTTTCTATGAAAGCAAACCTTTCATTAACAGAGAGTAATTGGATAAAGTTCTGGAAAGAAAAAAATATTTATAAAAAATTAAAAAANAAAAATGAAAAAGAAGAAAAATTNATTTTGCATGACGGACCACCTTACGCTAATGGTGACTTGCACCTTGGGCACGCATTGAACAAAATCCTCAAGGATTTCATATGTAGAACTAAATCACAAAGNTCATTTGATGTTAATTATATTCCTGGATGGGATTGTCATGGTCTGCCAATAGAATGGAAAGTAGAAGAAAAATTTAAAAAAGTTGGTAAAGAAAAAACTCAAGTTGATTTAAAAGAATTTAGAAATGAATGTAGAAAATTTGCTGAATTCTGGGTTAATGAACAAAAGAATCAATTTGAGAGATTTGGACTTCAAACAGATTGGGAGCAAATTTACCTTACCATGACTCCTGAGGCGGAGATATCAATAATTAAAGAATTATTAAAATTTCTCAAATCTGGAGAACTCTATTTGGGATTTAAACCTGTTATGTGGTCAGTTGTCGAACAAACAGCATTGGCGGAAGCAGAGATTGAATATCATGAAAAAANTTCAAACTCGATTTATGTTAAGTTTCCTGTNCATAAAACNAGTGAAAACCTCTCTGTCGTCATTTGGACTACCACTCCTTGGACAATCCCATGCAATAAAGCAATAGCTTTTTCCTCAAACTTAAAATATTTGATGATTGAAATTGANGAAGAAAAAAAAGAATTTAATCTGAAAAGAAATGAGAAATTGNTGATAACAGCAGATTTAGTTACCGACTTTGTAAAAAATCACGGTAATATCAAATACTCAATAGTAAAAGAAATTGATACACAATTTTTAGCTAACTTAATTTGCAAACATCCATTACATGAGGAAGGTTATAATTACAAGGTTCATTTGTATGAAAGTAATCATGTAACCGACGAAACTGGCTCAGGTTTTGTTCACATTGCTCCTAATCATGGTGAAGAAGATTTCTTAGTTGGNAAAAAAAATAAACTTGGTAACGAATCTACAGTTAATGAAAGAGGTCAGTTCGANAANTCTATTCCTATTTTTAATGGGAAGCATATCTTTAAAGCTGAGGAATTAGTCATTGACAAGTTGAAAGATTCTAAATGCTTGATAAGCAATAATAAATATAAACATAGTTATCCTCATTCGTGGAGATCAAAAGCTCCTTTAATTTATCGTGCAACCTCTCAATGGTTCATTTCAATGGAGAAAAAAAATCTGAGGTCTAAAGCACTAAAAGAAATTGATTTAGTTGAATGGATTCCAAGGAATAGTAAGAACAGNATTCATGCAATGGTNAAAGATCGTCCTGATTGGTGTGTCTCAAGACAAAGAAGTTGGGGTGTTCCAATAACTATAATAGTTTCAAAAAAGGATGGAAAACCAATTATTGATGATGAGTTAAATAATAATATAATTTCTTTGTTAGAGAATAAAGGTGTAGATTACTGGTTCGAAAATTCTTGTGAAAAATTTTTACCATCTGGCTACAACTCATCTGAATATGAGAAAGTTAATTCAATTTTGGATGTTTGGTTTGACTCTGGCTCAAGTCACGTTTACGTGCTAAAAGATCATGGAGAAAAAGAAAAAGCTGATCTTTATTTAGAGGGTTCTGACCAACACAGGGGATGGTTCCAAACATCACTGTTAGAATCATGTGGGATATATAACAAAAGTCCTTATAAATCAGTCTTAACCCATGGTTTTGTTCTAGATGAAAAAGGAAAAAAGATGTCAAAATCATCAGGTAATGTGATTTCTCCTAAAGAAATTGTAGATAGATATGGTGCTGATATTTTGAGAATATGGGTAGCTAATTCCAATTATCACGAAGATATCCGAATAAGTTATGAAAACTTAAATAGACATTCCGAAAGTTACCGTAAAATTAGAAATACAATTAGATTTCTATTAGGAAATTTAAATGAATGGAATGAGAATCTAAAAATAGAGCACANCAAACTTCCTGAAATTGAAAAATTTATTCTTCACAGGGTTTTCCAGATAGAGGAAGAATTGAGTAGGCAATTTGAATATTATAATTTCAACAAAGCTTTTCAGATAGTTTTAAGCTTTTGCTCCAATGAACTCTCGAGTTTTTTTTTNGATATCAGAAAAGATACACTATATTGCGAAAATAAAAAATCCACTAAGGTAAGATCTACAAAAACTGTGATGAGTTATGTTTTTGAGTGTTTAATAANCTGGTTGTCACCAATTATTCCTTTTACTACTGAAGAGGCTTGGCAATGCTGGAGATCGGAAATTAAAACTGATGCACTTGAAAGCTGTCATTTGTTAAAAAAAAAGAAACTGCCTCTTGAATGGAAACAAAAAAAATTGGATGAAAAATGGAAAAGAATTTTTGAAATTAGAAATACCTTTATGAATTTTGTTGAAAAAAAAAGAAATCTTAAGGAAATAAAATCTAGTATGGAGGTGATAGCTAAGTTTTACATCAAGGATTCAGAACTTAAAGAAACTTTTGAGTCAGTGGATATGACTGAAATACTGATTGCATCAGAAGCTATTTTAGTAAAAAAAGAACAGAAAGGTTTTGATAAATCACTNATTAACGAAAATATATTTTGTAAAATAGAAGTTAGCCANGGAACAAAGTGTGAGAGGTGCTGGAAAATCTCAGTTGAGAAGTCTCCTGAAAGTCAAATTTGCAAACGATGTGAAGAAGTTCTTAATGATATTTAGAACCAAAAAATTTATTTATTGTTTAAAAATCACTCTTTTAATCATAATTTTGGATCAGTTATNAAAAATAGTTGCATACAATAATAAACAAAATTTAGGGTCTGTANTTGAAATTTTTAGTGGGTTAAACCTAGTTTATGTTGAAAATAGAGGAATAAGTTTTGGTTTTCTTTCTAACTTAAATATATCATTTTATTTAGGAATTCTTTCATTCCTCATTGGACTTTACATAATTTACTTGATTAAGGAGACAAAAAATCTTGTTGGGTATATATCGTTGTCATTAATTCTAGGTGGGGCATTAGGAAATGGGATTGACAGGGTGTTAAATGGTTATGTAATTGATTTTATTGATATTTATTATGGCGATTATCATTGGCCATCATTTAATATCGCTGACTCTTCGATTACAGTTGGTGGAATGATTTATTTTTGGTTAGTTTTTTTTAAAAAATCAAATTAAATTTGATATTTATACTTTGCAAATATAAAAACTAATGTTANATATATTTAGTGAGTTTTACAAAATNTTTGTANATCTCACNTGTTGAGACACTATATATAGTANTAACAAATGAAACTTAAAAATNTTTCTAACAATATTTGNGCTTTTTTAGCAGGCATAATATTGTGTTCTTGTGAAACCTTAGAAAGCACTATGGATTCAACATGGGATTCTATTTCTTCNGCGGGAGATTATATTTATGATACTGTAAATTTTTGGGAAGAAGANGAACCAGAACAAAGTGAGGCAATCATAATTGAAGAGGCCGTAGAAGTTCCAGAATACGCCCTGCCTGATCAAGATTTGCAAAATCAGATGATCGAGCAACAAATTCCCTATCAGTCCCAATCTATCCAACAAGAACAACCTCAACCTCAACAATATTACGATCCAATTTACAGAAGTGCTAGACAATATTATTATGTCGGACCAAATGGAACTCCACTGCTAGCTCCGCCACCTCCGCCATTCCCTCAATACTCAATTGACCAGGCATCTCCGGTGGTTCCTTATTCTTACTACAACAATTTAAATCAACCACAAAACTCANTATTAACTGAACAGCCAATAATTGAAAGNATGCCCCAAAAAAGGCTTCCTAAAATGCTCTCTCGTGAAGAAGAAATGGAATTGTTTGGTATTCAAAATAATTGTGTTAGAGTCGTAGAAAATTATGCAACCGGTGAGTTTGCTTGCGATGACTATGACTAGATTAAGTTTTCTAACTCTTACAATATCTCTACTTGCAATCTCATCATGTGAAACTTTCAAGGAGATATCAGGTCTTATGAAGCCTGAAATGGATAATAATATTGTAATAGAAACTCCTGACTTAATACTTCCACCAGATTTCAACACTCCTTTAAGCCAACAAACCGTCAGAAGAGAGGTTCAACCCCAAGATACAATTGCAATCGAACAATACANATATCCTAACGCAGTACAATCAGCTTCTCCAAGAATAACAAATTATTTAGCACCNAAGATTAATATNCCATCNTCAAACACACCATCGGATTCTTTGGAAAAGTTTAAAGAAAATAAAAAATTTACAATTGGTGAGTGGGTATATGGGCAGTATATTGATAGTTTCAGAAAAGGTAATCTCTATTATAGACCCGTTTATGATAAAGGTTACAATTTTTCAAGAAGATATGTACCCGAAAATAATGTTTTTTCATTTCAACAACCAGAGCAAAATAACCAATTTTCACCTNTAAACGAAAACTTCTCTCAACCAAAGCAAACCGAAATTAATACATTGGACCAGCTTCCGATTCTTGAATAATGAAATTAGTTTTTCTGATTTCATTCGTATTTATGTTTAATTCTTTGGATGCTAGGGATGAGCTTTCTCTTAACCCTCAAAGATTTAAATTAAATAATGGATTAGATGTAATAGTCATTGAAAACAAACGTGCTCCTGTAATAGCCCAAATGATTTGGTATAATTTTGGATCTGGTGTCGAGGATAATGGAAAAAGTGGGTTAGCACATTTCATGGAACATTTGATGTTCAAGGGTACAAAAAAATTTCCTGAAAGTTATTACTCAAACTTTATTTCTCGTATTGGCGGTTCCGAAAACGCATTCACAAGCTACGATTATACAGCGTATTATCAAGTTTTCCCAAAATCAGAACTAAAAAAAATAATGGAAATGGAAGCAGATAGGATGATTAANTTAACNCTTACAAANGAAAATGTCNAAATTGANAANAAAGTAATTTTNGAGGAAAGATTTCAAAGAATNGAAAGTGACCCATCATCACAACTGGANGAGTCAATGAAAAGTATTTTATTTCCAAATCATTATTATGGACGTCCAATAATAGGTTGGAGGCATGAGATTGAAAAATTAGATTATTCAGATGTAATTGANTTTTATAAAAAATATTATGTTCCAAATAATGCTACATTAATATTATCTGGTGATATTGACCTTGCAACTGCAAAAGTTTATGCCAAAAGATATTTTGGAAGAAATAAAAAAGGAACTAAAATAATTGACGAAAGAGTTCTGGATCCAGAGTTAAAAACTAAAGTAAACGTTAAGCTTGAAAACTCTAATGTAAAACAGNCAATCTGGAAAAAGTTTTATAGAGTTAAATCTTACAGNGACTCAATAAAAGATGGACTCGCTTTGGATATTGGGCTTAAGATTTTATCTTCGGGNAGTTCAAGTCTTCTTTATGAGCAATTGGTGAATAAAAAAAAAATATTCTCAGCTATTGGAGGATATTATCAGGGTTTGGCTAAGGGAAGTGGTTTAATATACTTCTATGTTATTCCAAACGATGAAATTGAGATTGAAAAAATCAATGATATTGTTCAATCAGAAATACAATCGATTATTAAAAAAGGGTTAAATAAGAAAAGATTTGAAATTGAAAAGAAGAAGTACCTTTTTGATTCAATTTATGAGTTAGATGGTATACTAAATCCAGCGCAAATTATAGGTGAAGCGATTAAATCAGGTCTCAAGGTAGAAGATGTTTTAGACTGGAATCGAGTACTAAAAGAAATATCCGTTGCTGATGTTCAAAGAGCGTTAGAAGAATTTCAAAATAATAAAAATTATGTGATCGGAGAACTCAAAAAATGAGGTTTCTTTGTTTTGTTTTTATTACTTTTTTTTGTATAAATATTCATGCTATTGATTTCAAGGAATTAGAAACAGAAAAAGGAATTAAGTTTTGGTTTGTTCAAGATAATACAATCCCTTTAGTCAGTATGAGTTTTTCTTTCGACGGTGGAATGGTTTTAGATCCAACAAATAAAGAAGGAACTACTAATTTGATGACTTCTTTGTTAGACGAGGGAACACAAAACTTTTCTTCACTTGAATACAAACTTGCTTTAAAAGAATCAGGTACAAAAATCTTTTTCACCACAGATAGAGAAAAGATAGATGGCACATTCCAAGTTGTTTCGAGTCAGTTACAAAGAGGTTTTTGGCTTTTACAAGAAACAGTCAATGTACCTTTATTTAATCAAAAAGAAATTTCCAAAGTAAAAAAACAAATAGAAGCTAGCATAAAGATTGATGCTTCGAATGTTCCAACTATCGCATCAGACATTTTTAACGGAGAGTTTTTTCTTGATGAAAAGTTTTCAAGAAAAAAAAAGGGAACACTTAATTCATTAAAAAAAATTTCTAGAAAGGATATAAAGGATTCTTTCAGGGATCATTTTAATCTTAATACTCTTGTGATTGGGGTTTCTGGGGATATTTCTGAAGTAAATGTAAAAAAATATATAGATTATGTCTTCGGGGATTTACCTAGAAAAAAAAATATTAAAAAAACCTCACTTGAGAACTTTAAAAAAGGAAAGAAATTTATTGATTATGACACACCTCAATCATCAGTTGTGTTTGGTCAACGAGGCTTGAAAAGACAGGATGATAATTATTTTGCGGCTAGAATTGCTAATTATATCCTTGGTGGCGGAAGTTTTCAGTCAAGGTTGTATAAAGAAATAAGAGAAAAAAATGGTTTAGTATATTCAATCAGAAGTTATCTACTTCCACTAAAGAATGATGGATTAGTATTAGGATTTTTTCAAACGAGAAATGAAAATGTTGATGAAACATTAAGAAAAGTAATTGAAGAGTGGGACAAAGTTTCAAAGAAAGGCGTGACAAAGAAAGAGTTTAAAGACGCCAAAACATTTTTTAAGGGGTCATTCTCGCGTAATTTTACGAATACGCTTTCAATAGCAAGTTTATTAAAGGTTGTTCAGTATTATGAGTTGGGCAATGACTATTTTTCTTCAAGAGATAAAATGATTGATAAGATTTCTTTAAAGCAAGTGAATAAGGTTGCGGGTGAATTATTTAATAGTGATAGTTTGTTTTTTGTTATAGTAGGAAAGAAGCCAGGTGAATAGTTAAATGTATTTTTCTCAGACACTTTATAATTTAGAAGAGTGCATAAGTAGATCGGATAAAAAAAAATATCTTTCCGTAAAAGAAAAACTTTTAAACGAGGTTAGTTCAAAATTTCATGACTTTATAAATGTTTTAAATAAAAAAAATATTAAAGAAATTGAAACCATTGGAGGTAAATTAAGAAAATTTAAAAATGTAATTTTTCTGGGCACTGGTGGCTCAAGCTTAGGTGGTAAAACATTAGTTTCGTTGAAAGAAAAATCTATAACTGGGAAATCTCCAAATATTTTTTTCATCGAAAATATTGATTTAGGTTCCATTGATGAGTTGATTTCTAAAATAGATTTTAATAGAACAGCAATTGTTGTGATTTCAAAATCTGGAGAAACAATAGAAACGCTTGCACAATTTTTTTATATAAGAGATCACATAAAAAAAAATAATTTTTTTACAAAATTCTTAATTATTACAGAAAACAAGAAAAGTACTCTTAAGGCTATACAAGAGCAAGAAAATTTTGAATTTATTGAACATTGTTCAGGCATCGGTGGAAGGTTCTCTGTATTATCTGTTGTTGGCCTTCTTCCTGCATCAATAGTCGGGTTAAAAATCACAGATTTATCATATGGTGCAAAATATTTCTTAAATGAAATTACAAAAAATGATGGTAAGTACTTTGATCAATATTTCTTAAGTTCATTAGCGCAGGTTTCGTTAATGGAAAAGGATGTAAATATTTGCGTGATAATGCCTTATGTTGATCGTTTGATAAACTTTTCTCTTTGGTTCAGACAGTTGTGGGCCGAAAGTATCGGTAAAAATAATAGAGGTTCTACACCTTTAACAGCAGTTGGAACGGTGGATCAGCATAGCCAACTACAGTTATTTTTAGATGGTCCAAAAGATAAGTTTTTTACAATAATTGGACATAAAAAAAAAAAAACTAAGACTAAAATTGATTGTAGTTTTGGTAAGAATAATATTTTCGAAATTTTACATAAAAAAAATCTTGATCTACTTCTTTATTATGAAATGAAAGCTACGATTATGACTATCAGAAAGCACAAACTTCCTATTAGGTTTTTTGAACTTAATAACATTAGTGAAAGAACAATAGGTGCATTAATTATGTTTTTTTTAATTGAGACAATTTTTTGCTGCTATTTAATTGATGTAGATCCTTTCAGTCAGCCTGCTGTTGAAGAAGGAAAAAAAATAACTAAAAATCTTTTACAACAATGAATCAAATTAAAGTTTTAAGTGATAACCTCATCAATAAAATTGCTGCAGGTGAAGTCCTGGAAAGGCCTTCGTCTGCTGTTAAAGAATTAGTTGAAAATAGTATTGATGCATCTGCAACAAAAATTAAAGTTCATGTAAGAAATGGTGGAAAAACAGAAATAAGAGTAAGTGATAATGGACATGGGCTTTCTCAAAAAGATCTTGAACTTGCATTAAAAAGACATGCGACATCAAAACTTTCAATAGAAAATTTTAGTAATATAAAAACATTAGGTTTTAGAGGGGAAGCCTTGCCTTCCATTGCTTCAGTTTCTGAGATGACTATNCAATCAAATGATAAGTNTGATCAAGATGGAATAATGATTGAAATATCATCAGGNAATTTAAAAAAAATAAGGCCTGTTAACCAGTCAAAGGGAACTCAAGTTTCCGTAAAAAATTTATTTTTTTATACACCAGCACGGCTAAAGTTTTTGAAAAGTGAAAATTATGAATCCCTATTAATTAAGAGAACAATACAGAAACTAGCCTTGTCTTATCACAGAATTGAGTTTTCTTTGCTAATGAATGGTAAGGAAATAATTAAGACAAATCCAATACATAAAGAATCTTATTTTCAATCATTAGAAAATAGAGTTTCAGAAGTTTTAGGAAAAGAATTCGTTGAGAATACGCTTAAACTAGATGAAACGGTAGATAATTTCAGGCTGAGAGGTTTGATAGGATTACCAACATTCAATCACTCTAATAATAATAATCAATTCGTTTATGTGAATGGAAGGGTGATAAACGACAAATCAATTAACGTGATTTTTAGACTTGCTTACAGAGATCTAATATCATTTGATAGGTATCCTCAATTAATACTATTCATTGAATGCCCTCCTAGTGAAGTCGATATCAATGTTCACCCAGCCAAAAGTGAAGTAAGATTTCAAAGTATAAACCATCTTAGATCATTGATTATAAGAACTTTCAATGAGACCTTTTCAAAGTCGGGGCTAAGAACAAACACATTGAATACAAGAAAGGCTGTAAGTAAAATTAACTCAAACTTTAGTTATCAAAAAGAACTTACTTTGAAAGAAAAGTCCTATAATCAAGGGTATTTTCAAAATCCTGAAAGTAAATTTTTTTTAAAAAAAAGTTCTGAAGAAGATAAAATCTATCCATTGGGCTTTGCAAGAAGTCAGTTTCATAATACTTATGTTATTTCTGAGACAAAGACAGGGATAATCATTGTTGATCAGCACGCCGCACATGAAAGAATAGTTTATGAGAAACTTAAAAAAGATTATTACAATAAAGATGTCAAGACACAGATATTATTAATCCCAGTAATAATTGATTTAGAAAAAATTATACTAGATAATTTAAAAGGTTTATATAAGATCTCTTCAAGATATGGACTTGAAATGGATCAGTTTGGGAATTCCTCAGTAATTGTTAGAGAGATTCCTTATATCTTAACTGACTGTGATGTTAAGAAACTTGCTCTCGATGTAATAGATGAATTGATTGAAAATAAAAATACTAAAAGAATTGAAAAGCAAATCGATTCAATTTGTTCAAGAATGTCATGTCATGGATCAATAAGGGCAGGTAGAGAATTACAGGTTGATGAGATGAACGATCTTTTAAGGAAAATTGAAGAAACCCCTTTTTCAGCTCAATGCAATCATGGAAGACCAACATATGTTGAGCTTAAACTCAAAGATATTGAGAAGTTATTTGGAAGAAAATAAGAACTATTTTTTTTCTAAAAATATAAACTTTGATTGTGAAACTTTTTTTATATTGATAATTTCAAATCCCTCAAAATTTACTTCCTTCTCTTGATGTGATAATTCAACAACTCCTATACTTTTGTTTTTTATAAGTCCTTTTAAATATAAGTTTTCAATTATACTTTTAATATTAAATTTATTATAAGGAGCATCTAAAAAAAAAAGGTTAGCTTTTATAGATATTTTAGAAGTACTTGCAAAATCAAATTTAAGAAAATTTGAACTTTTTAATGAATTTATTAATTCACAATTTTTTCTTGATATTTCGAGTGCCATTTTGCATGAATCAAGAAAATAAACAGTTTTGGCGCCACGTGATATTGATTCAACTCCCAAAGAACCACTCCCACAAAAGCAGTCAAGAACAACTAACTCACTTAAATTTATTTTTCTTTTTATAAAAATAGAATTCAAGACATTGAAAATAGTTTCTTTCCCCCTGTCACTGGTTGGTCTGATTTGATTGGATGATGGCGAAATTAATTTGATTCCCTTAAATTTACCAGATATTATTCTCATCACTAAAGCCTAATTTATCCATATACTTTTTTATTTTTTTGTTATTAATTTCTTCTAAGCTTCTTGGTTTTAGATTACCGAGGCAAAATGGCCCAAAACTCACCCTTTTTAAGAGATAAATTTTTAAACCAAAAAAACTCATTATTTTTCTTATCTCTCTGTTTTTCCCTTCAACTAACTCAATATAAATAATTATTTTATCTTTTATCTTTCCTTGTATTTGTATTTTTACATTACTATAAATTATTCCATCTATGATAAAGGTTTGATTTTTTGAAGACTCAAACTCTCTGGGAATCTCACCTTTTACTTCAACAATATAATTTCTTTTTATTTTATTAATTGGGTTTTCAAGGAAAGTCGAAAATGAGGGATTTGTAGTTAACAAAAGAAGCCCTTGAGATTTTATATCCAACCTTCCTACACTCACAACTCTTGGAATTTCCTTTGGTATTAATCTGAATAAACTTTTTTGGTCTTTTTGCTCTTTATTTGATGATACATATCCTGACGGCTTATTGAATAACCAAACTTTAGTTTTAGATTTTTTAATAATTTTTCCTGAAACCTCAATTTTTTTTATCAAATTATTTTTTATAAAAAATTCTGTAAAAATTTTTCCATTTATTTTTACCTTACCTTTTCGTATGAGATCCTCGGCTTCTCTTCTTGAGGTAAAACCTGAATGGGAAATAATTTTAGAAATTCTTATTAATTTATTTTTCAATTTATTTTCTAGTTGATCTAACTAATGCCTTGAATATTTCAATATCTTTTTCATCAATAAGGAACTCAGGATGCCATTGTATTCCTAGACAAAATCTATGGCCAATATGTTCAAACCCTTCTATTATTCCGTCATTAGATAGAGAATTAACAACGAGATTTTTACCTAGTTTTTTAACAGCTTGATGATGAGCAGAGTTAACAAACATAGAATCAGTTTTTGTTATTCTGTGGAGTTTAGTTCCTTTTTTAATTACAACTTCGTGACTTGGTTGATTTCTTGGGTTTTCCTGCTCATGTTTGATTGTAGTCTTGACTTCATCTGGTATATGTTGAATTAATGATCCACCCATAACAACATTTAGTAATTGTTGTCCTCCACAAATTCCAAGAATCGGCACTTCTCTTTCTATGGCTTTTTTTGTTATTTCAAACTCAAAAGCTGTTCTTTCAGTTTTTAATTTGACTTTTGATGAATTGATTTCTTCACCGTATAACTTAGGGTTGATATCAAAATCTCCCCCAGTTACTACAAGAGCATCAATCATTTCTAAATAAACTGGAATTTTTTCTAAATTCTGGGGAAGGAAAATTGATACACCACCTGCTTTATCGACTGATGTAGCGTAGTTACTTCTTATAGCAAACCATGGAAAATTTGAGTAATTTTGATTTGTTCCTTCATCAACGGTAATACCTACTATAGAGTTTTTCATAATTATTTTAAAATTAAAAGTTTATGATAACTTATTATATGAAAAAAAAATGTAAAATAAGAATAAAAAATCATAACATTATAATAACACTTAACGAAAATCNGACAGCTGAGAANATTTGGAAANAATTACCTTTGAAATCTAAAGTNAGTACATGGGGTGAAGAAATCTACTTTTTTGTAAATATTCATACAGATGTTGAACCTTCAGCGAAAAATGTTATTGAACTTGGTGAAATTGTTTATTGGCCAAAAGGTCCAGCAATTGCGATTGGTTTTGGTAAAACACCTATTTCAATTAATGAAGAAATTCGACTGGCAGATATGTGTAATGTTTGGGGGAAAACTGATTACCCGTTAAAAGAACTCAAAAATGTAATTTCTGGCGATGAGGTGTTAATTGAAAAATTTTGATGAGCAGATTATGAAATACGCTCTACAACAAGCATCAAAATCATCAAATAATGATGAGGTTCCTGTAGGGTGTGTCATCGTAAATTCAAAAGGAGTTGTAATAAGTTCTGCTGTAAATTCTACTTTCAAAAATAATGATCCTACTGCACACGCTGAGATTGTTGCAATTAGAAAGGCATGTCAAAAGTTAAAAACCACGAAACTCTCAGGCTACTCACTTTATGTTACTCTTCAGCCTTGTCAAATGTGTGAAGCGGCTATTATATATTCTGGAATAAAGAAAGTATTCTTTGGTGCCTACTCAGAAAGTCTTCAAATACTCAAAGAAAAGAAACATAACTATCATTCCGAGTCTAACGGATATCAGTTTTATGGAGGTATTCACGAACAAAAATGTTCTGAACTATTGAAGAAATTTTTTAAAAAATTGAGATAATTAATCGTTTTTAATTCCAATGTCTCTTCTGAAAAAGCCATGCTTCCAATTTATTATTTTAACTGCTTCGTATGCTCTTTTTCTAGCTGATTCAATAGTATGACTTTTAGATGTTATTGATAATACTCTTCCACCTGATGAAAAAAATTTAGACGATTTTTTAGTTGTTCCTGAGTGAAATATCTTAATTCCATCAATGGAGCAGGCTTTATCAATATTTTCTATCAATTTATTTTTATTGTAATCANCAGGATAACCATTTGACGCTAAAACGATACAAACAACAGAATCGTTACTTTTTTTTAGATGTAAATTGGAGAGATTATTGTTAGTTGTAGCAATAATTATTTCTAACAAGTCAGTTTCTAATGTTCTCAAAAGTGTCTGGCATTCAGGATCGCCAAACCTAACATTATATTCAATCACATAAGGCTTTTCATCTTTGATCATAAGTCCAAAAAAAAGAATACCTTTAAAATTAAGTTTTTCATTTTTTATCCCAGTGATTGTTTTTTTTACAATTTTTTCTAAAATAAGCTTTTCTATGTTGTGATTAATCTTTTTTGAGGGAGTAAAACATCCCATACCACCTGTATTTGGCCCCTTGTCATTATCATATGCTTTTTTATGGTCTAGTGCGTAACCCAGAGGTAAAAAAGAATTATTATCAACAAATACAAAATAACTTATTTCAAATCCTTTCAAGAAATCTTCTATTATTATTTTTTTTCCAGCACTACCGAATTTTTTATTTATCATAATTTCATTGATAGCAAAAACTCCCTCATCATAATTATTACAAATAATAACACCTTTGCCAGCTGCAAGACCATCGGCTTTTATAACAAGAGGAAAACTTTTTGATTTTAAAAATTCTTTTGCTTTTTTTGCACTAATAAATTCCTTAAACTTAGCTGTTGGTATTTTATATTTATTCAAAAATAATTTTGAAAAAAGTTTAGATGATTCTAGTTTAGAGGCCAGCTTAGTTGGACCAAAAGTATTGAAGCCGTTTTTTATTAAAAAATCACTTATTCCGTCTGCTAGATAATTCTCAGGCCCAATCACTACTAAATCAATTTCTTTTTCAACGCAAAATTTCAATATTACAGACTTGTCAATCTTATCAACCTTCTCACAAATAGCTATATCTTCAATACCACCATTGCCTGGAATGCAATATAGATTTTTACATCTTTCAGATTTTTTTATCTTCCAGCATATTGCATGTTCTCTTCCCCCACTTCCTAAAACTAAAATATTCAAGAATAAAATCCTTTTTTATGATATTCAATGTTAAGTATAGTAATGAAAAATTTGTCCAACATATCTAAATATACAGTAACAGAGTTAAATAAATCTATAAAAAATATAATTGAAGGTACTATAGGTTTAGTAAATGTAACAGGAGAAATTTCTCAACTGAAAAAACATTCCTCTGGCCACATTTATTTTACGCTTAAAGATGAAGAAAGTGTAATTTCTTCCATTTGTTGGAGATCAACAGTTCCATTGCTAGAAAATCAAATTACTGAAGGAGCTTCAGTTCAAATAAAAGGGAGAGTTACGACATACTCACCTCAATCGAAGTATCAATTAATTGTTGAGCAAGTAGAATATATAGGGGAAGGTGCAATTTTAAAAATTTTAGAAGAAAGAAAGAAAAAATTATTAAAGGAAGGACTTTTTAACCAAGATTATAAAAAAACTATTCCACAATTTCCACAAGTAGTAGGAATCATAACTTCAGAAACAGGAGCCGTGTTAAAAGATATTATTCATAGGGTAGAGGATAGATTTCCATCAAAACTCATTCTTTTTCCTGCAAAAGTTCAGGGTGAAAAATGTGTTGAAGAAATTTGTAAAGGAATTTCATTTTTCAATAATTTGTCTACACAAGAAAATAAAGAAAAAGTAGATGTGATTATTTTGGCAAGGGGTGGCGGGAGCCTTGAGGATTTGATGTCTTTTAATGATGAAATATTAGTCAGAGCAATATTCAAATCAAGAATTCCAATAGTGTCGGCGGTAGGACATGAAACAGATATTACACTTTGTGATTTTGTAGCTGACTTGAGGTCTCCAACTCCTACAGCTGCCGCTGAAATGATTTTCCCTGATAGAAAAGAAATACTAGCAAGGATAAATGAAAAGTTTTTGCAAATGAATAAAACATTTTTAAAAAATTTTGACGAAAAAAATAAATCATTAGATTATATTTTCTCAAGACTACCGAAGTTTGATATTATATTGAATAAATATTTCCAACATCTTGATTTGTTTGGCCAGAAAATAGATGGATTACTTAATCAAACCTTTTTAGAAAAAAAAATGCGATATTTAGATGTAGTAAAAAAACTAAATTCAGATAGTTTTTTAAATACTGTAAAAGTTTTAAGAAATAATTTGCTTCTTTCACATAAGAATCTTTTTAAAGAGCTTCAGGGATTTATTGAAAAAAAAAAAATGAATTTTAATTCAAAAAAAAAAGAACTTTCTTTAATTTCACATAGAAAAACTCTTAAAAGGGGTTTTGCACTCGTTAAAACAAAAGATAAAATTGTTTCAGATGCCACAAAAATTAGTAATGAAGAGGAACTAGAAATAGAGTTTTTTAAAAACAAAATAAATGTGAGAAAAATTTAATGAAAAACGTTTTGTTTTTAGTGATCATACTTCTTTCAAATTCAATGAAGGCCGACGATTTCCCGAAAATATTTGGCTGCTTTTGTGAAGGTGGGTTGATTACTGGAAAAGTAAAAAAAAATGATGAATTAGAAGTAGATAATAAAAAAATAGAAATATTTGATGAGGGGGTTTTTATATATGCTTTTGGTAGGAAATATAATGATTCAGTTTCAATTTCTCATAATGGGAAGAAGAGGAAATTTAAAGTGTTGAACAAAAAATATAAAATTGAGAATATCAAAGGTCTTCCCCAAAAGAAGGTCGATCCATCCAAAGATGATCTTCTTAAAATAAAAAGTGACAGGTCTAAAATAAATAAATCGAAAAAAATGGGAAAGAAACAAAAACTTTTTTCTGATCAATTTATTTTACCTGTAAATGGAAGATTATCTGGATTTTTTGGAAGTCAAAGAATATTGAATTCAAAGCCAAGAAGCCCTCATAATGGAATTGACATTGCACAAAAAGAGGGAGCTCCAATTATCTCTCCATCTAAAGGAGTTGTAAAACTTGTTTCTAAAAATATGTTTTTCACAGGTAATACCGTAATTTTAGACCACGGATTGGGTCTGATTTCTATCTTTGCACATATGAAGGAGATTTTTGTTCGGGAAGGTCAACAATTAGATTTAGGAGACCTTGTCGGTGAAGTAGGTATGTCAGGGAGAGCAACGGGTCCACACTTACATTGGGGCGTTTACCTTTTAAACAAACCTGTTGATCCGCTTTCTCTCGTAGAATCAAGTTTTTTTTAAAACAGGCCTCCAAGTAAAAGTTCTAGAAATTTTTTTTCATTTTCTATTTTTATACTTAGTTTGGCGACATTGATTTTTATTTGCAGACTTGATGGTATCTTTAAATAATCCTTTTCTGTCGTGACTACAGATAATTTCTCTTTATTAGCAATTTTTAAGATATTTTTGATTTCTTTAATGGAATAATTATGGTGGTCGGGAAATTGAAGAAATCTTACAATTTCAAGTTTTTGTTTTTTGAGTAAGTTTAAGAAATTAAGATTATTTCCTAGTCCAGAGAAAGCAAGAATTTTTTTGTTTTTAAGTTCTTTTAAGATGATACTTTTTTCTGCATAAATAACTTTATTATCATCAACATTAATTTCATCAAATTTCTTTTTACTTTTTCCTATACATACAATTATTTCATACTTTTTATTTACATTCCCAATTTTTTCTCGTAAAGGGCCTGCTGGGAAGATTCTTCGGTTCCCAAATTTATAATTCAAATCTACAACTAAAATTGATACATTTTTTTTCAAATTAATACTTTGAAGCCCATCGTCAAGAATAAGGAGGTCTGCTCCATTTTTTACACAAAATAATCCTCCATAAATTTTGTTTTTAGACATGCACGTGTTTCCATGCTGATGATGAAGTAATGACTCATCACCAACCTCCTCATATTTATAAGTTTTATTTACAATTAAGGGTCCTTTTTTAACCCCTCCATACCCTCTAGTTAAAACAAAAATTTTTTTATACTTTTTTGAAAGTATCTCCCTTATTTTAATTACCAGTGGGGTTTTACCTGAACCGCCAACAACCAAATTTCCTACACATATTACTGGAATATCAATTGTAATTTCTTTTCTAAATTTAGAGTTAAAAATATGTCCGAGATAATATAAGTACGATATTGGGAGAAAAATAAAGCTTAGAATCCCTTTTTTCTTCCAAAAATTTGGAGTTTTAAACATTATAAATTAACCATATTTTTTATTATTGAATATGCTTTTTCTGACTCTCTAAAACATAATTCTTTAAAATTTTTAATTGTCTTTTTTCTTATCTTTTCATTTTCTAATAACATTAAAATTTTAGTTGCTAGCTCTGTACTATCTTTAATTTTATAACCTGACTTTGTTTTAATAATTTTTTCCTCTATATCTTTAAAATTTTGCATATATTTTCCAAAAATCAGAGCACAGTTAAAACTGTTTGTCTCCATAGGGTTATGACCACCCGAATTTTTCAATGATCCTCCAACGACTGAGATATGCGAAAGCTTAAAAAAAAGGCCTAGTTCACCAAAACTATCAACAATATAAAACCCATGATCTTTGGGAATTTTCGTTTTAGTTGATCTGATTGAATATTTTATTTTATTGCTTTCAAGATTAGATTTGATTCTGTCTAATTTTTTAGGGTGTCTCGGGATTATTACAAAAAAAAGGTTTTTTTTTTTTAATAAATTAAAGCAATCAATCAAAAATAATTCTTCATCTTTATGACTACTGAATAACGAAACTATTTTTTTATTTTTAAGTTGAGATTTTAAAGATTCATAGTCAGATTTTTTATAGGTAAGTCTATCAGATAAAAACTTAAGATTTGAGGATAATCTTACATCTCTTATACCTAAACTTTGAAATCTCCTTTTTGATAAACTATCTTGAGCAGCACACAAATAAATAGATGGAAAAATTTTTTTTGAGAAAAAACTAAGTTTTTTCCAAACATCGTATGATTTTTGTGAGATTCTCCCATTTAGTATAATGTATTTTTTACCATAATTTTTAATTTCATTTATAATATTTGGCCAAATTTCTGATTCCATGAAAATTGTGAGATCAGGTTTCCATTTGTTTATAAATCTTTTAATTATAAAATTAACATCCAGAGGGGAATATATTAGAACTATATTTTTATTTAGTTTTTTGATTAGATTATATGAAGAAATTGTAGAGGTGCTAAAAAGAATTGTTGATTTAGGATATTTTTTTTTTATTAAATCAGCAACAATTATCCCTGACTTTGCTTCTCCAATGCTTACACCATTTATCCAAAAAAGCTTTCCTTCAGGCCTTTTTGTTTTCTGAAGAAAATTGAACTTTCCTTGAATGCTACTTATTGTTTCTTTTGATGTNAATAACCTTAAAAGAAAATAAATAAAAATAAAAACTACAAAATAATTTGAGACATATTTATATATTTTTAAAATCATCTATTTGGATAAATTATCAGAAAGTTTGGTAACTCGTGCCATTTCTCTTTCTATTACGTTTAGATTGTAAATAGAGTCTTTTGATTTATCATATTTAATAGGATTACCCCATACAGCAACAAATTTATTGAATGGAAAAATTAAAATAAAATTATCCCANGAGNCTAACTTTATCTTAAATCTTGCTGAATAACTTAGAGGAATTATTATCGAATCTGTTTTTTTTTGAATTGACATTATCCCATCCTTNAAACGTTCTTTTGGTCCCCTTGGTCCATCAGGGGTAATACCTACGACATTTCTATTATTTAATTCCTCTAGTATTTTTTTTACTGAAGAAATTTTTTTTTTATTTGATGAACCAGTGATTGTCCCAATTCCAAGATGTGAAACAGCATTTGATATTATTCTACCATCACTATGTTCAGAAATAAGCATTTTAAAACTTTCTCTATAATTCCAGCAAAAGGGAGCCATAAGCATTCTATTATGCCAGAAACAAACTAGGATTTTTTTCCTTCTTGCAAGAGTTTTCTCAATTGAGAGATTATTTTTTACATACCANAGAGAAGTATGAAAGCATAACTTAATGTATAATGAAATCATCCATCCAATAAGAACTTGTGTATAGTTTGATTTAAGAATTTTTTTTAACATTTTGTTTTTTAAATTGTAATTCATAAAGGTTTTTATAAATCTTAGAATTTTTTATCAGTGTATTATGTCTACCAATATTATTTATCTCACCATTATGAATTAAAACAATTTTATCTGCATCAATGATTGTAGACAATCTATGAGCTATTATTAATGAAGTTTTATTTTTCATTAATGTTTCTAGTGCAAGATGAATTTTTTTTTCGGCTTTTGAATCTAATGCAGATGTTGCCTCATCTAAAAGAAGGAAAGGTGAATTTTTTAGGAAAGCTCTTGCTATTGCTACTCTTTGTTTTTGNCCNCCAGATAATTTCACACCNTTTTCACCAACAGNTTCGTTAAATTTATTTGGGAANTTATTTATGAATTCCATGCAGTTGGCTTCTTTGCATACTTCAACTAATTTNTTTGTAGACACATTTTTAATTCCGTATGNNATATTATATTTCAGTGTATCATCAAACAATACAATATCTTGACTCACAAGCGAAAAATACCCTCTTAAAAATTCAAAACTTAAATCTTTTATATTAATACCACCAATTAATATGTTCCCATTTTGAGGTTCAAAGAATCTTGGTAAAAGATTTAAAAGAGTAGTTTTTCCTGCCCCTGAGTAACCAACTAATGCAACTTTTTCTCCTTTATTTATTTCTAAATTGATATTTTTAAGATTCTTAGATTTTGAGGAATCATATTTGAAATTAACNTTGGAAATAGCAATGTTATAAGGTAGCCCATCTTTTAAAAGATTATCTTTGTTATCAAATTTTTCTAAAATTTTGGGTTTAGTATCTATTATACTAAAAACTCTNTCGGATGAAGCCATAGCCATTTGAAGAGTCGCATTTAAACTAGCTAATGATTTTACTGGCTGATATGCCATTAACAAAGCTGTTAAAAAAGAAAAGAAAGTTCCTGGTGTAGTGTTTCCAGATATAACTTGACTTCCTCCAACGAAAATAATTGATGCTATTGCAATTCCACCAATAGTTTCCATTANTGGTCTGGAGATAGAATTAACTCTGCTTGATTTATAAGTTAAGTTAAATATGTTATCAATTTCAGCTCCAATTTTTTCTTCTTCAATTTTCTCAGCATTAAAAGATTTAATTGTTTTTATTCCTTGCAATGATTCGGTAAGTTTTTTGGTAAGCTTTCCGAATCCAACTTGAGTATTTTTTGAGATCTTTCTTAACCGTTTTCCAATCCTGGATATTGGATAAATTGCCAGTGGGAAAACAATTATAGCAACAAGAGCTAACTTGAAGTCATGAAAAAACATTACACCGACTAAAAAGATAAATGTTAGACTATCCTTAACTATATTGATGATGACGTTATGAACACCTCTTGATAAGGAGCCCACATCAGCAAGAAATCTTGAAACTAAAGTTCCGGAGTTTGTTTTACTAAAATATGAAATATCACATCTTAACAAAGACTTTAACATATCATTTTGTAGTTCAGCTACCATTCTGTAGCCGACGAAACTCATTAAGATAGATTGATAGTAAGCAGCTATACCCTTTATAACTGCTACCCCAAAAATGACTATGGGGATTATGAAAATAAGACTTTTATCCTTGTTAATGAATATATCATCAAGAACTGGTTGCATCATCCATGCATTTAGTGCAGTTGCAGCCGCTACCAATGTCATACATATTAGAGAAATTACTAACTTTAGTTTATGTTTTATGATGTATTTATAAAAAAGTCTTTTTATTATTTTTAATGTTGAATTGTCATAAGACATTATTTACCTAGCATTTTTTTTTTTATTTCTGGAATAATTGTTTTATTAGAAGCTATAACAGAATTTATTCTTAGATCACTACTATTGAAAACAATTTTTCTTCCATCTATTTCTTCTATCTGTCCTCCTGCTTCTTTTATTATTAATTCAGCAGCAGCGATATCCCAATCATTTTTTTTTGTAAAACTTATTGCTAGATCAATTTTCCCTTTCGCGACAAGAGCAATTTTATAAGCAATGGAACCCATCTTTACAACCTTCTTTATATTAAAATTATCATATTCAAGAAGTTTTTTTGACTCAGAACTACTTATAGCAATATTATCAATGTTATTAATACTTTTTTTATTAACATATATTTTTTTTTCATTACAAAATGATCCAAAATTTTTTTTTGCGAAAAAAAACTCTTTAGTTTCAGGATTTAAAATCATACCCAAAACCGGTTTTTTTTGCTCTATCAAAGCAAGTGAAATAGTATATTCAGGTTTACCGTTTATGAATGATCTTGTTCCATCAATTGGATCTAAACACCAAAATGGCTCAGACTTGTAACGGGATTTATTATCAATAGATTCTTCAGATAACCATCCAAATTCAGGAGTGATTTTAAAAAAATATTTACGAAGAAATTCATTTATTTGAAGATCAGCATTTGTTACAGGCTGATTTTTTGATTTATATGAAATCGATAATTCTTTTTTGAGTTTTTTTGCAATTTCACCTGCCTCAAAAATTGCAATCTTAGAAAGTTTCACTAGATCGTCACTTTGAAAGTGCGGAGTCAATTAAATACCACCAAGGGTTAAATTTTCTACTAGAATTGAAGGAGCATTTACCCCATGGTTAAATTCAAGGTCATCAGCAACTGTTAAATTTTTGAATATATCTTTTAAGTTTCCAGCTATTGTTACTTCAGATACAGGATATGANANGTTTCCATTTTCAATCCAAAATCCTGAAGCACCTCTACTATAATCTCCATTCGAATAATTTATTGAGCTNCCCATGAGTTCTGTGATTAATAAACCATTTTTTAAGGAAGTAATCAGCTTATCTTTTGAAATATTCCCAGCTTCAAGATAAAGATTTGAGTAAGATGCTCCTGGAATTGATGATGCTGAACGGGAAGCATGCCCAGAGGGTTCTTCATTTAGCTGTCGAGCAGATACAAGACTGTTATAAAAAAAATTAAGAGATCCTTTCTCAATAAGGTATTTTTTTTTAGTTGCAATACCTTCACTATCTACTAGACGAGACCTCAGTCTATTTTTCATTANTGGATCATCAATGATATTAATTTTCTCATCAAAAACTTTAGAATTTTTTTTATCTTTTAAGAAGCTTGTTCCTCTTATGATTATGGGTGCGTTACATGCATTGAATAAGTTACTTAGAAGGCTCGATGAAACCTTAGAATCATAAATTACGTTACACTTACATGTCTTTATTTTTCTGGAATTAAGTTTCCTTTCAGCATCTATTGAAACCTTTTTTCCAATTTGTTGCATATCACCCAAATCACTAAAAAAAACCTTTGACTTATATTCATAAGCTCTTTCCATAGATTTTGAGTTTCCAGCTAAGACTGCAACTATAAAATCACTATGAGTTTTATTTACTTCATTTATAAAACCATTAGAACCCATTAAAATTGTTTTACTTTTTGAAAAAGCAATTTCAGCACCTTCAGAATTAATTATTTTTTTATTNTCTAAAGCACTATTTTCAAGTTCAAGAACCTTCTCACTAATTATTTCAACTGATGGTTCAAACTCATCAAAAAGTTCCAACTTTGAATGAGCGTCAGCAGTAAAATTTTTAATTTGATTTTCTTCGGCAAGACCACAANATTCATTTTCCGGAACAACTTTAACCATNTCAACTAATTTNTCAGTTAGATTAGAGATATTNTCAGNTTCTAAGTTGGTTGTTGAAATAATCGATTGCTTTTTATCTTTAATTGTTCTTATTCCAATTTCTCTTATTTCTGATGTCTCATTATTTTCAATTTTTCCTAACCTTGAACAAGAGCTTTTAGTTAATATTTCTGAGTAAACAACATCAGATTCATCACATCCCTTTTTTTTTAGTTTTTTTAAAATTTCTTCTAGTAAATTTTTATCCATAAGATAATAATTTATATTTAAATTTCTTATAATTACAAGGTAAAGAAACATTTTGATCATGAGTTATTGGGTTATAGGCGGAACTTACAAGAANACTAAATTTGAAAAACTCAAGGATGGAGANAATTTAAAAAAATTTGGTCCATTCAATTCTTACACCGAGGCGAAGAAAAAGTGGGATAAGCTTTCATGGGAAAATGTTGATAATTGCTTTGTAAGGTTTGTTATAAGACCTCAGAAATAATATTGAATCACGAATAAAATAGAAATAATTCCTCCCGTAATGACACTGGAATCAAAAATCCTTTTCAAAGATACCTCTCTGTAAAAAGCATAAAATTGTATAGTAAAAATTAGGATTATTGTAAGGCTTGAACAGATTTTGAAATATATACTGCCGTTAACATTTTGAAAAAAAGAAATTATGAAAAAGAAAACACTTGTTAAGAAAAGTATTAAAACGAATTTATTTTTATTTTTTTCAATTCGAATTGATAGGGATTTTACTCCAACTTTCTTGTCATCAGATATGTCCTGGAAGCCGTAAATTGTGTCGTATGCAATTGTNTAAAAAACACCACCTAAGTAAAGACATGTAACACCAAAGTTTAGTGATTGGTTTTGAGAAAAAAATCCTACAAAAACACCCCAGTTAAATACTACTCCCAGGATTACCTGGGGATAATTAGTGAAACGTTTAAATAGAGGATAAGAAATAACTAAGGGGATGATTAAAAAGCTTAAAAAAATCACTTTTGCACTAAACTGAATAACAATTACAAGCCCAATCAGTAACTGAAAAATTGTAAACAAAATTGCTGTTTTTATTGAAATTTTTTCCTGTGCTAGTGGCCTATTTTTTGTTCTTGACACTAGCTTATCAATATCCCTATCAAATAAATCATTTATACAACAACCTGCTCCTCTCATAACAAAAGCTCCAATCGTTAAAATAAATAGAGTACCTAAAACTGGTACATTGGGATTTGGTTGGTACAGAACACCCCAGAAACAAGGCCAAAGAAGTAAAAAGGCACCAGTTGGATAATTATACCTTCCGAATTCTAAAAGAATCATTAATTTATGAATTATTCTTTTAAACATTCGTAATTTTTAACACAAATTTGTAAAAGGATTAATTAAAATACTTAACTCTTATTAAACAAAGAAGAAATCTTAAAAATAAAAATAATTTTAATTGTTTAGGATTATTTGTTATCAGTGTATTTCACAGATTTAGCTTTAAAAATTATGACAAAAATAAGACTATATTTTGATGTAAATTTTAAGACTTCTGAGGTAGTTGTACCAAACAGGTCTATTCAGCATTATTTAGTTCAAGTAATGCGAAAAAAAGATTCGGAAGAAATACATATTTTTAATGAAAAAGAGGAGTGGAAAGCAAAAATTTCTTTCAAGAAAAAATTGTTAATTATTCCTCAAAGTTTTTACAGGAAAAACAAAAAAAAAAATTTAGACATATGGATTTGTTTTAGTCTAATTAAATCAAAAAATTTTAATTATCTCTTGGAGAAAATTTCTGAAATTGGAGTAAAAAAAATCATTCCATTTGTTTCAGAGTTTTCTGAGAGATATAAGTTAAATTATGAAAGGTGTAATAAAATTATTATTGAGGCAGTCGAGCAAAGTAATTCTATGTTAATACCTGAATTTCGAGTTTTAACCGGATTAAAGGATTTGTTAGCTGATTGGGATAGGGAAAGAGATATAATTTTTTGTAATGAGAAAGGAAAGGGAAAAAAAATAATTGATTTACCCTTGAAAAAAAAGGTTGCAATTTTTATTGGTCCCGTTGGTGGTTGGTCTGAAAAGGATAAAATTCTTTTTCGTGATTTAAAGTTTTATAATGTTAGTCTTGGTGAAAATATATTGAAAGCCGATACAGCTGCGATTTCTTCTCTTTCTTTAGTGAAGGAAAAATTATTATGAATAAAGAAGATTTAATAAAATGTTTCTTAGAAGGTTGCAAAGAAAAAAAAAAATGGAAAATTGGGACAGAGCACGAAAAATTTGGTTTTAGAAAAAAAGATTTGAGGCCACTAGTTTTTGAAGAGATCGAACAAATACTCAAAAATCTTAGTGAAAAATTTAAATGGAAGAAAATTTATGAAAACGGAAACATTGTTTCTTTAGAGAGAAATAAAGCTTCAATAACTTTAGAGCCGGGAGGCCAAATTGAACTCTCAGGAGCTCCTCTAGAAAATCTTTTTGAAACCTGTAAGGAGGTTAATCTGCACCAAACTGAACTTGATCAGGTTTGTAAAGAGATGGATGTGGAATTCATGGGGATGGGTTCACTTCCTAAATGGAAAAAAAGCGACTTAAGATTTGTTCCAAAAAAAAGGTATAAAATTATGTGTGAGTACATGCCAAAGGTGGGAGACAAAGGTCTTGATATGATGCTTCGAACATCTACCATTCAAGCAAATTTCGATTTCTCTTCTGAAAGCGATATGGTAAAAAAATTTAGGGTAGGTCAGTCATTACAACCACTAATTATTGCTTTGTACGCAAACTCACCTTTTATCGGGGGGAAATTGACTAGATATTTAAGCTATCGATCTCATATTTGGACAAAAACTGATAAAAATAGATGTGGTTTGCTTCCATTCATTTATGATAAAGATTTTTGTTTTGAGAGGTACGTCGAATATTTACTGGATGTTCCCATGTATTTTATTATTAGAAACAAAAAATTTATTGATTTAACAGGCATCACATTCAGGGATTACATTAACAGAAATGACAAGAAAGTTTATAATTTAGAACCTGATTTGTCAGATTGGAAACTACATGCAACAACAGTTTTTCCAGAAGTAAGATTAAAAAGTTTTTTAGAACTGAGATCTGCAGATGGTGGACCTTGGTCGAGGGTATGTGCTTTACCTGCATTTTGGACTGGAATTTTTTATGATGAGGGTGTGTTGGATGATGTATGGGAAATGATTAAAAAATGGAAGTTCAATGAAATAGAATCTTTTTATGAGAATTCTAGAATTTCAGGATTCAAATCAACTACCCCTGATTCAGAAAATATGGCAAAATTTTGCACAAAAATTCTGGATTTATCTGAGAGAGGGCTAAAAAGAAGAGGTCATAAATTAGGTAAAAAAGATGAATCTTTCTTCCTAATTCCATTAAAAAAAATAGCTAATTCAGGAAGATCTCCAGCTGATTTTTGGAAAAAATTATTTCTAGAGAAATGGAACCATAATATTGATATGTTATATAAAAACAATTATTTTAACGCACAAAATTTAGATGAAAAAATTTAATTCTATAGAAGAAATTAGGGATAAAATTGACTCAGTAGATTTGAAGATACTAGAGCTCATTTCTGAAAGGAAACGTCTTGTAGATAATGTTGTGAANCTTAAAACAAGAGAGCAGATTATCGATAAGGAGAGGATAAAATATATTTTGGAAAAATTATCTTTTGAGGCTAAAAAAAAAGGATTACCTGAGTCATTAGTTAATGAACTTTGGGAGTCAATGATTAAAAATTTTATTAAGTATGAGCAGGAAGTTTTTGATAAAAAAAGATAATGTAAAATTACAATCTTAAGTTATAAAGTTCCACCTACGGTAAGTTTGCTTATTTTTAAGCTGGGTTGTCCAACCCCAACAGGGACGCTTTGACCGTCTTTACCGCATGTTCCAATTCCCTTATCAAGCTCAAGATTATCACCAACCATAGTAACTTCTTTTAATATTTCTGGGCCATTACCAATCAATGTTGCACCTTTTAACGGTTTCCCAATTTTTCCATCAATGATTTCATATGCTTCAGATGCACTAAACACGAACTTTCCTGATGTAATGTCAACTTGTCCACCACTAAATTGAGTCGCGTATACGCCTTTTTTAGTTGACTCAATCAGTTCATCATGCTGATAGTTTCCAGATAGCATGTAGGTATTGGTCATCCTTGGCATTGGAATGTGAGAGTAACTTTGTCTTCGACCATTTCCTGTTGGTTTAGTTTTCATTAATCTAGCATTAAGTCTGTCTTGCATAAAGCCCTTTAATTTTCCATTCTCTATGAGCACCGTGTTTTGTGAGGGTGTTCCTTCATCATCAATAGTTAATGATCCTCTTCTGTCTGGTATTGTTCCGTCGTCTACCACGGTTATTTGATCCGAGGCTACCTTTTGCCCAACAAGATCGTGAAAAGCTGATGTTTTTTTTCTATTAAAATCACCCTCTAAACCGTGACCAACCGCTTCGTGTAAAAGAATACCCGGCCAACCTGGACCAAGAATTACAGTTTGCTCTCCAGCTGGAGCTTGTTTTGCGATAAGTTTTACATTTGCTTGCATAAATGCATCATCGACTGCACATTTCCAAGTTTTTTCTTTGAAAATTGTATCATAAGAAAATCTACCACCTGTACCGTATGAGCCGGTTTCAACTTTACCATTCTTTTCAATGGAGATATTTACATTAAGTCTTACCAATGGTCTTAAGTCATGGAAAAATGTACCATTATCTTTTGTTATTTCAACGTTCTGAAAATTTGCATTAAGACTTATTGAGACTTGTTTTACAGATTGATCTTTAGCTCTAGCATAAGAATTNATGTCTTCGAGGAGTGAAATTTTTTGATCTAAATTGAAAGACATCAAGGGATTTTCATTACTATAAAGAATTTCGTTAGTTTTAGAAAAACCTTGTTTATTGTTAATAGGCTGNGTTTTTAATCCTTTTTTTACACACTTCACACCAAAATTAAACGAGTCTTCATCTAAATTGGAACTATGAAAAAAATTTGAAGAATCTCCAAGGACTGTTCTGATACCAAAACCTCTGTCTTGGTCAAAGCTTGCATTTTTTATTTTGTTGTCATCGTAAGAAATATTTTCTGAGAAGACCTCCTCAACGAACAATTCACCATCATCATAATNGTTTAACAACTCAGCTATTTGAGAAGTAATTTTTTTATTATCCCATTTTTTGNTTATTCTTTTCATAATTAAACTCTTTAAATTTCTAGCAGCTAACTAGAGGGTTGTAAATGAAATCTGTTTAGTTTATAGTTCTTTTACAAATTACTGGGTTTAGTTAAAATATGTTTGTTTTTTATTCAATCATTACTATATTAAATCTAATTATTTTTTAAATTAAAACAATGAAAAAAACTTATTTATATTTNATANCTTTGTTCAGCTTTTTCCTGTANTTTACCCAAGCCGAAGCTAACCCAAAAGGCCAACCACATGAATGGCAATTGAGTTTTCAGGAAGCAGCTTCTCCTTTAATGCAGCAGCTCATCGATCTTCATGATATAGTTTTTTGGATTATCACATTTATAACNATATTTGTCTTTGGTCTTATGGCTTACGTTTGCTGGAGGTTTAGTGCAAAAAAAAACAAAACGCCATCGCAGACAACACACCATTCACTTTTNGAAGTAGCCTGGACTGTTATNCCTGCTTTAATTTTGGTTGTTTTAGCTATCCCATCCTTCAGACTACTTTATAATCAAAACGATTTCACTAATATAGATATGACAATCAAAGCAACTGGTTACACTTGGCTTTGGGGTTACGAGTACCCCGACCATGACAATATTGCTTTTGATGCTATTATGCTTCAAGATGATGAATTAAAAGAAGGTCAACCAAGACTTCTTACAACAGACAACTTACTAGTTCTTCCAACAAAAAAAAATATTAAGATTCAAATAACTTCCGATCCTGCTGGAGTTATTCATTCTTGGGCTGTCCCTTCATTAGGTGTTAAAACCGATGCAATACCTGGAAGGCTGAACGAAACATATTTTAGAATAGATGAACCCGGTATGTATTATGGGCAATGCTCTGAATTGTGTGGTCCAGGTCATGGTTTCATGCCAATTTCTATCAAGGCCGTTTCAGAAGAAGAATTTGCAACTTGGGTAGAATCTGCAAAAAAAGAATTTGCTTTAAACAAAAAAGAAATAATAGCTAACAAATAGAAAGGATTTCATTATGTCAGACCACGCACCATCTTTTTTCAAGAGATATTTTTTTTCAACCAATCATAAGGACATTGGTGTATTGTATCTCGTATTTGCAATCATTGCAGGACTTTTAGGTGGTGTATTTTCTCTTTTAATTAGAATGGAACTAGCTGAGCCAGGAATGCAAATTCTAGGTGACGATTACCAACAATATAATGTTTGGATCACAGCTCACGGTCTACTGATGATTTTCTTTATGATCATGCCCGCCATGGTTGGAGGTTTTGGGAATTACTTTGTCCCATTGCTCATCGGTGCGCCAGATATGGCTTTCCCGAGAATGAATAACTTGAGTTTTTGGCTTTTGCCCCCATCAATATTATTACTCATTGGTGCTGCTTTTGTTGAAGGTGGTGCAGGACCAGGCTGGACAATGTATGCACCTCTATCGACCTCAGGACACTCTGGTCCCGCTGTTGACATGGTTATACTTTCAATGCATTTAGCTGGAGCTTCTTCAATCCTCGGTGCTATCAATTTTATAACCACGATTTTCAACATGAGAGCTCCAGGTATGACTATGCATAAAATGCCNCTATTTGCTTGGTCCATTCTGATAACAGCTTTCTTACTACTGTTATCTTTACCNGTTCTTGCTGGAGCTATAACAATGATGTTAACAGATAGAAATTTTGGAACCGCATTCTTTAACCCTGAACTTGGAGGCGATCCGGTTTTATTTCAACATCTTTTCTGGTTNTTTGGCCACCCTGAAGTTTACATATTAATTCTNCCTGGATTTGGAATGATAAGTCATATCGTTTCTACTTTTTCAAAGAAACCCATATTTGGTTACTTAGGAATGGCATATGCAATGGCTGCAATAGGGGTTGTTGGTTTTGTTGTGTGGGCACACCACATGTATACAACCGGTTTAGATGTTGACACAAGGGCCTACTTTATGGCGGCGACTATGGTGATTGCAGTACCAACAGGTATTAAAATATTCAGCTGGATAGCAACTATGTGGGGGGGATCTATAGAATTTAAAACTCCAATGTTGTTTGCTTTAGCAATGATTTTCCTTTTCACGCTGGGTGGCGTGACTGGTGTTGTACTTTCCAATACTGGTATTGATGTAGCTCTTCATGATACTTATTATGTGGTAGCTCATTTCCACTATGTGATGTCTATGGGTGCTTTGTTCTCAATATATGCAGGGTTCTACTATTGGTTTAGCAAAATGTCTGGAAGAGAATACAGTGAATTTCTCGGCAAAATCCACTTTTGGTTAACATTCATTGGTGTAAACATAACTTTCTTTCCTATGCATTTTTCCGGTTTAGCTGGTATGCCCAGAAGAATACCTGATTATCCTGACGCATTTGCTGGTTGGAATTATGTATCTTCTATAGGAGCATATATATCAGTTTTTGCTGCATTCTTTTTTGTCTTTGTTATTATCGAAGCATTTGTAAGATCAAGAAAAGCTAAAAGCAATCCTTGGGGAGAAGGTGCAACCACTTACGAATGGCAACTAAGCTCGCCTCCTCCATTTCACTCGTTTGACGAGCTGCCTAAAGTTAAATAAGATTGTTTTAGCTAAAAGGAACGCTTTGTGAAAATAAACTCAGTTAACGAAAATGTTAATTATCTGGATTCGCAAAGTTCTGTATCCGACTACATCGCGCTTCTGAAACCGAGAGTAATGGCACTGGCTATTTTTACTTCTCTATGTGGATTGATCATCTCTCCTGACGAAATACACCCATTTTTATTTGTACTTTCTATTTTTTGTATTTCTTTGGGAGCTGGAGCTTCTGGTGCAATTAATATGTGGTTTGACAGGGACATAGATAAGTTGATGGATAGAACAAAAAAAAGACCAATACCGAATGGAAAGATTTCTCCAGCCGATGCACTTGGTTTCGGGATAATACTTTCTTTGATTTCTATAATTGTACTAGGTCTGTCGGTCAACTATTTTGCGGCATTTCTTCTAGGTTTTTCAATTTTTTTTTATGTTTTCATTTATACTATTTGGCTTAAGAGAAGAACTCCTCAAAATATAGTGATTGGGGGCGCCGCAGGAGCTTTTCCTCCAATGATTGGTTGGGCATGTGCTTCAGGTGAAATCTCTATTTTACCGTTCTTCCTATTTCTCATTATCTTTATATGGACGCCACCACATTTTTGGGCATTAGCTTTGTACAAGGACACCGAATATTCAAAAGCTAATGTTCCCATGATGCCAGTGGTTTGTGGCCAAAGAATTACTAAAAACCAAATCTTAATATATTCACTTTTACTTTTTCTATGCTCAATTTTCCCTTTTCTTTTTGGATATTCTGGGAAATTATACTTCTTCACAGCAATAGCCCTTAATATTTATTTTAGTTTTTTAGCATTTAAAATCTTTAAATCTAATGACTCATCAAAAACTTTTTATGCTCCAAAATTGTTTAAGTTTTCAATTTTGTATTTGTACCTCATTTTTTCGATTTTGATGGTCGATTCTTTCCTGCTCTAATTATGGATAACAAAAAAAAAAAAAATATAGCATTAGGTCTGGCATTATTTTTACTGGTAATTATATTCTATTTTGTAACTTTTTTGAAATTCTGATATGCAACAAAAAAAAAATATACATGCATTTTTATTGGCAGGCTTCGTTGTTTTTATGCTTGCATTTAGCTATGCTGCTGTGCCTCTTTATAAACTTTTCTGTCAAGTAACCGGTTATGGAGGAACACCATCAATTAAAGAAGTGAATATTTCCCAAACTATCAATGATAACATAAGCATAAGATTTGATTCCTCAATAGAGAAAAATGCACCTGTTTATTTTGAACCAGTGGTTAATACTATGGACATAAAGATTGGTGAAAACAACTTGGCATTCTATAAGGCAATAAATAATACAGACAAAATATTGAAAACAATGTCAGTTTTCAATGTTACACCATTGCACGCTGGAAAATATTTCAATAAAATTGAATGTTTTTGTTTTGAAGAACAGCTATTTAACCCAGGAGATGAAATAGATATGCCCGTGACCTTTTTCATTGACCCCGCAATAAAAGATGATAAATTTATAAAAGATTTGAGAGAAATTACATTATCTTATACCATGTTTATCAAAAAAAATAACAATGAGTGACAACCAAAAGCATCCTTATCATCTTGTAGACCCTAGTCCATGGCCACTTGCCACTGGCCTATCCATGCTAATGGTTGCTATTGGATTCGTTCAATTTTTACATTATGAGAAAACACTACTGTTCGCTATTGGAGGATTTGCAACCCTTCTCACTGCCTTTTTATGGTGGAGGGACGTTGTAAAAGAATCACAAACTGGAAAATTTCACAATAGAGTTGTTCAAATAGGTCTGAGATATGGAATGATTTTATTTATTGCTTCCGAGGTTATGTTTTTTGCTGCCTGGTTCTGGGCATTTTTTGACGTAGCGTTTTATCCTGGATCAGAAAGCCCTGAACTCGTTGGAAGACAGGAAGCAATCGGCGGTAGTTTTCCCCCTGAGGATATAGAACTTATTCCTCCTTTTGGTATTCCTCTTTTAAATACTTTTATTCTACTAGCATCAGGAGGTACTATAACCTGGGCACACCATGCACTCAGAATNAATGATAAGAANAACTTCATGATCTTTTTATTTCTCACAATCCTACTTGGAATAATATTTACTGGTTTCCAAGCCTACGAATATCAACACGCAACTTTTACAATCGAAGATGGAATATATCCGTCGACGTTCTACATGGCAACTGGCTTTCATGGAGCTCACGTCCTTATCGGAACGATTTTTTTAATTGTTTGTTTTTTTAGAGGACTCTCCGGACAAATGAACCCTAAAAAGCATTTAGGATTTGAGTTTGCCGCATGGTACTGGCATTTTGTTGATGTTATTTGGCTTTTCTTATTTACCTTCGTATATTGGTGGGCATCAGCCTAACCACTAATGAAATTCACGTTCAACAAACAAAGATTCGAATTAAGTTTTCCAAAAATCATTCCCTTAGTAAGCTTTATTATAGCTTTAACTATCTTGCTTGGCTTAACTTCATGGCAGTTAAAAAGGCTAGTCTGGAAGAAAAATTTGATTACTGAAAGGGTTACTAAATTTGAATCTAACCCTAGAAATATTTCTTCTATAGTAGAACCACAAAAGGAAGAATTTAGCAAGGTTATAGTTAGCGGTAAATTGTTAAATGATTACGAACTGTTTATGCCTGCTCTTAGCAAAAGAGGGAATAATGGTTATCATATCTTGGTTCCACTTGAAACAGACGCTGGGAAAAAAATAATTTTCGATACAGGCTGGGTTCCACTCGCAAAAAAAGAGAAATTACTTAGGAAAAATAATATCTTAAATGAGAGATCAAATTTTGAAGGAGTTATAAGAATTCCTGGAAGAAAAGGATATTTTCAACCAGACAACGATCCTGAAGGTAATTTTTGGTTTTTTGTAGAACCTAAATTGATGTCAACGACTATAAATTTTGAGCTTGAAGAAAATTTCTACTTGGAGGCAATTAACAATGGTCCAAATGGCTTACCACTTGGAAATCAAACAAGGATTTATTTGAGAAATAATCATTTACAATATGCTATTACATGGTTACTTATTGCATTGGGACTTATAGGTGTTTTCTTCTTTGCAAATTTAAAAAAAATTAAATAATGAACTATTCTTCAACGAGAGGTAAGGATAAAGATCTTAATTTCGTGGATGTCATGCTCAATGGTTTGGCAAAGGATGGTGGTTTATATGTGCCTGATATAATACCAAAGTTTAACCTGAAAGACTTAGAAAAAATTAGAAATCTTAGGTATTGTGATCTTGCCTATAATTTAACCATGCCGTTTATAGTTAACAAGGAAATCTCCGAAGAAGAATATAAATGTATATGCGAAAAGACATATAGTAGTTCTTTTGGAAAAGAATTGATTTCGATAAATAAATTAAATGAAAAGGAATACATTCTTAATCTATTTCATGGCCCAACATTCGCTTTTAAAGATTATGCATTGCAATTACTTGGAAACCTCTATGATTTTATTCTTAAAAAAAAAAAACAACAATTAACAATTGTCGGAGCAACATCTGGGGATACAGGATCGGCGGCCATTTATGGGTGTTCAAAATCAAAAAATGTAAATATGTTCATTTTATTTCCAAAAGGGAAAGTAAGTGAAATTCAGAGAAAACAGATGACAACTTATAATAAAAGGAATGTTACAAATATAGCAGTTAAAGGTAATTTTGACGACTGTCAAAAATTAGTTAAAGATTTATTCAAATTAAATGTAAAAAAAGATAAGTATAATTTAGCAGCAATTAATTCAATAAATTGGGTTAGAATTCTTGGTCAGATTGTATATTATTTTTGGTCATATTTTCAGGTAGAACACGAAATGAAACCTGTAAACTTTGTAGTTCCAACAGGCAATTTTGGAAATGCCTATGCCGGATTTATTTCTAAATTAATGGGTTTGCCAATAAATAAAATAGTAATAAGTTCAAATAGAAACGATATACTAACACGATTTTTCAGTTCTGGTCTTATGGAAAAGGCAGATGTTTTTAAATCATTGAGCCCTAGTATGGATATTCAAGTATCAAGTAATTTTGAAAGATTACTTTTTCATTTTTTAAAAGACCCAAACAAAATATCAAAGTTCTTTAATGACCTAGATAAAAACGGGGTATTTAGTATTAACAAGAAAAAATTAAAAGAAATTTTAGAAAATTTTAAGGCAGGGAAATTAAATGATAATCAAACTAAAAAATCAATAAAATTAATGTTCGATGAAAATGAGGTAGTTATAGATCCTCATACAGCCGTTGGTTTTTCAGTCGGCAGGAAAGTTCTTAATAAAAATGAGAAAAGGGTTTATTTAGCAACTGCACACCACGGAAAGTTCATAGAGACAGTAAAAGATTCTATAAATAAAGATATTGAATATCCTAAAAAACTATTTCAAATAATTGATAGAAAAGAAACTTATGAAACAATTAATAATAATCTTCATGAGCTTGAAAGTCTAATTGACTCAAAATCTTAGTATTATGCGTTTCCTGAGAAGCTAGAAAATTTTGTGAAGTCTATTCCAGTTTTTTTAATAGCACTCGACCATTTTTTTTCGCTTTCTAAATCAAAGAGTAAATCTAATTCTTCGTTAAGATTTATCCAACTGTTTTGTTTGATTTCATCCTCAAGTTGTCCAGGTCCCCATCCTGAATAACCAAGCGAAATGAAAAATTTCTTTGGACCTTTGTCTTTTGCTATATCAGTGAGAATTGTTGTAGAACACGTTAGTTTAACATTTTTAGAGACTTTTATGGTATCAATACTCTTGTAATCATTTGAATGGAGAATAAATCCGTTATTTTGATTAAGTGGACCACCAATATGAAATGAAAAATCTAGATCTAAGTTTTTTTTAATATTATGGATGTTTAACCTTTTAAAGAGTTCAGCTCCTTTAATGTTCATGATTTTGTAATTTAATACTAACCCAACAGCACCATCTTTATTGTGATGAGTTATATATATAATACTTTTTGCAAAAAATAGATCGTTAAGTTGTGGCAAGGCACAGATTATATTTCCCTTTAAATATGAACGTTTCATAGTTAAATTATTACAAATTATTATTTGATATACAAACATAAGATTTTTTACTTTATGAAAGCTATATTTTTATCAATACTTCTTTTCTTTTCTTTTACTGAAAGCCAGTCTACTATTGTTAAAAATAAGTATTCAAAAATAGAAATAATTCCCGAAAAAATTTTAAAAAAGAATGGATATTACTTATTTGGTATAAAATTGCTTCTGAATGAAGGCTGGAAAACATATTGGAAAAATCCAGGAGAGGCGGGAGCCTCAATTAGTGCAAATTGGGTTGATAATTCTGGTATTTTAGAAACAGAAATTCTTTTCCCATTCCCAAAAAAATATTTGGATCATGGAGTAACTACTATTGGTTATGATAAAAAAGTAGTTTTTCCAGTTTTAATAAAACTTGAGCCTGAACAAAAAAAAATTAATAAAGAATTAGTTATTAATTATCTAATTTGCAAAGAAATATGTATTCCTTTAACAGAGAAATTAAATGTCAATTTTTTAATTGATGATTCTTCTGCTATAAAGTTTGACGATCAAATCTCCCAATACTTAAAGAAAATACCGAAAATAGATTCTGGAATTTTTCAAATAGATGAAATTATAAAAGTTAATGAAAAAAAGATTCAGATTCTTTTCAAATTTGGTGACTACTTTAGAAATAATTATGAAATGTTTTCATTTTCTAAAGATAGCAATTCACGTCTTGAATTAGTTCAGACGCATGAAAGGTTGAGTGCTTTTATTGATTTTGATGAAAATATAAATGAAATAAAAACGCCAATTTTGATTTCTATTTCTGACGGTAAAAATTTAGAGGAAATTCAGATCAATAAAGAAGATATAAAAACTAAGAGTAGCCTGATTTATTTTCTTTTGTTAGCCTTTATTGGAGGTTTAATCTTAAATTTTATGCCCTGTGTGCTTCCAGTTTTATCGTTAAAACTTTATTCTTTAGTAAAAATTAGTGAGTCACAAGCAAATAATATAAGAAAGTATTCATTTGCAAGTTTTCTTGGAATAATTTTCTCTTTTATATTACTTTCATTGATTATTATTCTGTTTAAAGTTATCGGTACAGACCTTGGCTGGGGTTTTCAATTTCAGAATTTTGGATTTTTATTATTTGTAAGTTGTATTATTTTTATTTTTTGCATAAACCTTCTTGGCTTTTTTGAAATACTCTTACCTAGTACTTTATCAAATAAGCTTAATTCGTACGCCAGTGAGCAGTCTTTTAGAAGTTATTTTCTATCAGGTGTTTTTTCAACTTTAATGGCAACGCCATGTAGTGCACCATTTCTAGGTACTGCAATAGGTTTTTCTATAACCTCCTCCTACCAAAACATTATTTTAATTTTTATATTTATTTCATTTGGGTTTGCTTTACCCTATATCATTTCCAGTGTCAGACCTTCTCTTGTATCAATTTTACCGAAACCAGGGAAATGGATGGAAAATTTTAAGCTCATTCTTGGTTTAATATTATTAATAACCTTTGGATGGTTTCTTTCCTTAATGAATTTTAACGCATTTACAATTATTACTTTGACATTCATAATTTTACTTTATTTCATTTTCTTAAAGAGAAATCAATTCAGTATTATCACGTCTGTAGTTTGTCTAACAATCATATCCTACTTTCTTATTCCCTCATCTAAGGATAGCTTAGTATGGCAAAAGTTTGACGAAACTTTACTAAACAAACAAATCGAGAACGGAGACTTGATTTTACTCGATTTTACAGCAAGTTGGTGCGTAACATGTCAAGTTAATAAGATAACTACACTAGATTCAAAAAAGTTAAAAGATTTCATAACTCAAAATAACGTCAAAATAATGAGAGGAGACTGGAGCAAAAGAGATAAAGATATCCTTGAATTTATTTCAAAATATGGAAGATTCGGAATTCCAGTAAATATTGTATTTGGTCCTAGAGATGGGAAAGGCGTCATTCTTCCTGAAATTTTGTCAAAAGATATTGTTATAAATCAATTAAATTTGATAAAGTAGTGTTATGAATATTAAAGTGAATACACTTCTTCCTGAGTTTGAGTTCTTTGTTTTGAGTAGTGATGGTCCTAAAAAGCTTGTTTCGACTGATGTTTTCAAGGAAAAAAAAATTCTTCTTGTGGGTGTTCCTGGAGCCTTTACCCCTACTTGCTCAGACGATCATTTGCCAGCTTTTATAGATAATCTTGTTAAATTTAAAGAAAAAGGGATTGAAGAGATGTATTGTATATCAGCTAACGACCCCTTTGTGATGACAGAGTGGGGAAAGTCTTATGGTCAAAATGAAATCAATTTTATCTCTGATGGTGAGAATCAGTTTCAAGAAAAAACTGGGTTAAGTTTAGATTTATCATCGATTGGATTAGGTAAAAGGTTGTCAAGATTTGCTATAGTCCTTGATAACTTAACTGTAGTTAGTTTTTTTGATGAAAGCGGTGGTGGTTTAAAATATAGCAAAGCTGAGAATATATTGTTAGAACTTTAAAAGGCCTGCCTGTATTCTTGCAAGTTCGTCAACTTCCTCATTTAATATATGTCCGCTATGTCCCTTTATCCATTCCCAAACAATTTCATGTTTAGAACTGACATAATCTAGTTTTTGCCAAAGCTTAACATTTTTTACCGGTTCTTTTGATGAGGTTTTCCAATTATTTTTTTTCCAATTTATTATCCAAGAGCTTATCCCATCAATTACATATTTGCTATCAGTGTAGATTTTAATATTCGATTTATATTCTATTATTTCAATTGCTTTGATAGTTGCAATTAATTCCATTCTATTGTTGGTAGTTGACTCTTCATTTCCTTTAAGAATTTTTTTTTTTTTCTCTCTATCAAAAATTATTGCTGCCCATCCCCCAGGACCTGGATTTCCTAAACATGCCCCATCAGTATAAATTATATAATCAAATTTACTTGATATAGTCATTTATATTTTCTAAATTTTGGTGAAATTTAAGAATCTTATAGAATTCGATAGGATTCTTCTTTTCTAATAATTCATTTTCAGAGACGTAAACCATGTCATACAATCTAGTGAGGAGAAACCTCATTGAGGCACCTCTCAACAATAAATTTATTTTATCTTTTTCTAACTTATTTAATTTTCTTTTAGTTTCATATCCCTTAAATATTTCATTAAAAAATTCTTTTTTGAATTGACCATCAAAAAAACTCCAAGCATTTAAAGTTATTGCAAGATCATAAGCTAATATTTCGTGACATGAAAAATAAAAGTCTAAAATTCCTGATATACTATCTTCATTAAATAAAACATTATCAGGAAATAAATCTGCATGTATTAATCCTTTTGGCAAACACCGAGGCCATTCTTTAGTAAGAAACTTTATTTCGTCGGATATAGGTTTTGAGGCGTTAGGAATTAGACCATTAATTTTATGCTTCAATTTATTATATAATACTTTCAAAGATAAGATGCCTAAGTTATTAACAAGCTTAAAACTTCTTCTTAAGTTTTTATTATGAAGGTTTGCGAGAGTTTTCCCGACTAAAAAACAATCCCTTTTATTCCAGTTATTTTTTGATTTACCATCAAGGAAAGAAAAAATACCATATTTTTTATTTTCTATTTCGTTGATAAATTTACCTTTAGAATCTGCTAGGGGTTTAGGGCATTTAATTCTATTTTTTGAGCAAAAAATGAGTATTTCCATGAATTTTGGAATTGCAGATTTTTTTACCCTATTTTCAAAAATTGTAAGAATTACTTTTTTTTTGGATGTTTGGACAAAATAATTTGTATTTTCTATACCCTCTT
>PARN01000006.1 GCA_002711515.1 Rickettsiales bacterium
ATCTTCAATTAAACATATAGAGCAGTTAAAATATTTTTATTTTTTCAACCCTTTTTGTCATTTAAAAATAAAAAAAATTATCGATGATTTCAGGCCAAATATAATTCTTTCTTGGATGAATAGGGCTTCTAGGTTAATCCCAACTAAAGATAAAGTTGATTTTATTGCTGTGGGGAGGCTTGGGGGTTACTATAAAATTAAAAATTATGTTAATTGTGACTATTTGATTACAAACACTCTTGACCTAAAAAATTATGTTACTGATTGTGGATGGGATCAAAATAAAATTGAATTTATACCTAATTTTGTAAATAAGAATAATAATAGCAGCATCAGATCTTTATCTGAAAAAAAAAAAATCATTTGTATGGGAAGGTTTCATAAAAACAAAGGGATTGATCTTTTGCTAAAGGCTCTTACTTTCCTGCCTCAATACGAATTATGGATAGTTGGTAAAGGGGAAGAAAAAAGTTATTATAATAATGTAATTTTAAACTTAAAATTAGACAAAAGAGTATTTTTTTATGAGTGGACTGAGAATATATCGAAATTTTTAAATTCGGCAGATCTTTTGGTTTGCCCATCAAGACATGAACCGTTTGGAAATATTGTAGTTGATGGTTGGGCGCATAAACTACCTGTAATTGTGTCAGATGTTGGAGGGCCTAAGATTATGGTAAAACATAAGGTAAATGGTCTTAAATTTAAAAATGGAGATTATTTTGATCTTTTAAATCAGATTCAGAAAATTGAAAAGAATTATAAGTTGAAACAAAGTTTGATTAAAAATGGATTTAAAGAATTCAATTCACTATATTCTGAAAAAATAATAGTAGAAAAATACGTAAATTTCTTCAAAAAAATATCAAAATAATGTGTGGAATCGCCGGAATATTTTTAAAAAGAGAGAATAAAATTTTATCTAATAATTTTTTAAGAATGAAAAAATTATTATCACATCGTGGCCCAGATGCATCTGGAATATATTCAACTAGATATTTAAAATTAGTTCATACACGATTATCAATTGTAGACCTTGAAACAGGAAATCAGCCCATTGAAAATGATCGATTTGTTCTAATAGCTAATGGAGAGATTTATAATGATTTAGAATTAAGAAAAAAATATAAAAAATTTGCTTTTAAATCTAAATCTGATTCTGAATCAATATTGGCTACATATTACGAAAGCGGGTTGGATGGCCTCAAACTACTTAGAGGAATGTTCGCTTTTGCTTTGTACGATAAACAAAAGAAAATATTAATCCTGGGTAGAGATATCTTTGGAATAAAACCTCTTTATTTTTGTTGTACAAATGATGGAATAAGTTTTAGTTCTGAGTTAGAGGCTTTAAAAAAAATTCAATCATCAAATTCAAATATTTCAAAAGAAAAGGTTCTTGAAATTCTCCAGCTGCAGTATTCAACTGGGAAACATACAGTCTATTCTGGGATACAGAGAGTAAGACCTGGTGAGTTTCTGGTTATAGAGGAAGGAGAAATAACAAAAAGTATTCTTACAAGATTCACAAAGAAGACTAGTCCAAAGAGGTTATCAAAAAAATATATCCATAATTCGGTGTTAGAAAGTATTTCATCTCATTTAAGGAGTGATGTACCATATTGTCTATTTTATTCAGGAGGTATTGATTCAACTTTGATTATGTACTTTATACATTTACTCAAAATTGAAAAAATCTCAGCATACAATATCATTTTTGATAATCATGCTCAAGATGATCATCATGATGAGCTTAAGATTATTTCAAGGGATTTTAACATAGAAATGAATCAAATCTTATTTACAGAAAATGATTTTTGGAATATGCTTCCTTTCGCTGCAAAAAATATCGATGATCCTATTGCTGATTATGCAATAATCCCAACATTTAAACTTGCTAGAGAAGCATCAAAAAATTTTAAGGTCGCACTTACAGGTGAAGGTGGTGATGAGTTATTTGGAGGTTACGGCAGATACAGATCGTGGATAAGAAAACTAAAGAAAAAATATTACAAAGGTGCCTTTGATAGAGTAAGCAATTTTAAAAAAGATTATTGGGATTTTGAATTAGGATTTTTTCAAAACAAATACTTTGATTTTTCTGATCTTCAAAAGTATCAGATGTTTGACTTTGAAAATTGGCTACCAAATAATCTTCTAGTAAAACTTGATAGATGTCTTATGACTTACGGTATGGAGGGCAGAACTCCTTTCTTGGACAAAAGACTTTTTGATAAGTTGTTTTTTGTTCATGACAATGAGAAGATTTCTAAAGGTTTTGGAAAATACTTTGTTAGGAAGTTTTTATCATCAAACATTAAAAATTATAATTCTTTTTCAAGAAAGCAAGGTTTTACAGTTCCGATTTCTTCATGGATTGCAGATAAGTCCAGTGTGCTTGAGAAAATACTTCCTCGAGTAGAGATTTTAAGAGGCTTTTTAAGCAAAGAAGAAATTATTTCAATTTGTCGAAACGTACAAACTAAAAAGGCACTTATTAGACCGCTCTGGAACATGATTTTTATTTCTATTTGGTACCATATGAATCATAATGATATTGAAGAAAACGGTAATTATTTTGAAATACTCTCGGAACGTAATTAATGAATAATTCAAAAGAAAACTTAGATTTAGTCATTCTTGGCGGTGATGTTGTACTTCCAGATATGACTATAAAAAAACAAGATATTGGAGTCAGTCGGTCAAAAATTTCAATTTTAGGCGATTTAACAAATTATCCTTCTAAAAAAAAAATTAACGCTGAAAATCTAAAAATTATTCCTGGTGTAATTGATACTCAAGTTCATTTTAGAGAGCCTGGTCTTACCCATAAGGAGGATATTTTCCATGGAACAAAGGGTGCTGTTCTTGGAGGAGTTACTTCAATATTTGAAATGCCCAACACAAAACCACCAACTATCTGTAAAAATGAATTTAAAAAAAAACTAAAGATAGCAGAAAAAAATGGATTCTGTAATTATAGTTTTTTTATTGGAGCGTCCAAGGAGAATATCGACAAATTAAATGAATTAGAGAGTTTAGAGGGATGTTGTGGTGTAAAAATTTTTATGGGTTCATCAACTGGTGATCTTTTAGTAGAAAATGATTCTCATATTGAAAAGATTCTTTCAAAAGCAAAAAAAATGATCGCTATTCATAGCGAAGATGAATTCAGACTAAGAGAAAGAAAATTGATGTTTGAAAATGAGAAAATTGATGTGAGTTATCATCCAATTATAAGAGACGTTGAATCAGCCGTAAGAAGCACACAAAGATTAATAAAATTAGCAAAGTCTTTAAACAAAAAAATCCATATACTTCACTTGTCAACTGCTAACGAAGTGAAAATTCTCAAGGCAAACAAAGATATTGCTACTTGCGAAGTAACACCTCAACACCTGTTTTTCANTGCTCCAGAGTGTTACAAAACTATTGGTTCTTTTGCGCAAATGAATCCACCAATTCGAGATTCATTTCATAANAAGGAACTTTGGAAAGGCCTNAATGAGAAAGTAATTGATGTNATAGGATCGGATCATGCACCTCATACAGTCGAAGAGAAAAAAAAAAACTATCCAGCGTCGCCATCTGGNATGACTGGAGTNCAAACCCTTTTGCCAATTATGNTAAACTTTGTTAATCAAANAAAATTAACNATNTTTGATCTTGTACAATTAACTAGTGTAAACCCGTCTAAAATTTATAAAATTAGAAATAAGGGTGAAATAAAACTCGGATANGATGCTGATCTTACATTAATTGATATGGATAAAGAATTTACNATAACTAATCAATGGATNCAGAGTAAATCTGGTTGGACTCCNTACCATAATTTTAAAATTAAAGGAATGCCTGTTCANACAATTGTAAATGGTAATTTAGNAGTGAAANATGGAAANGTGATCTCAAAACCTGTTGGAAGAAAGATTACATTTTGTGAATAATTTCTTTAACATTTGTAATAAATATTTCTTCTTTTNTTACATTATAATTAGTTTGAGTTTTTCTTAAAGCNATAGCTTTGGCAANNNCNATATCAGTCGCCTCAACNATCTCGNNGTTTTTCCCAAAAATCGGCATTTCNAGTTCAACTTCATACCATTTCATGATTTTTCACTTTCATTTATAACNATTGATACCATGGTATCACCAGAAATATTTACGGACGTTCTTAACATATCTAAAAATCTATCAACTCCCATTACTATTGCAATTCCTTCCAACGGCAAACCAACCTGATTTAACACCATTCCTAACATTATAATTCCAACACCAGGAACTCCGGCTGTGCCTATCGATGCTAGTGTTGCGGTAATAATTATTGAAACAAAGTCAGAAAAAAAAAGTTCTATTCCGTAGAAATTAGCAATAAATACTGTTGCAATACCTTGCATAATTGCAGTCCCATCCATGTTGATAGTTGCTCCTAGTGGGACAGTAAAGGAAGCAATGTTATCTTTAATATGAAATTTTTTTTTTAAACAATTAAGTGTCACCGGTATTGTTGCACTACTACTTGATGTTGTGAATGAAAATAATAGTGCTTCTTTGATACCTAAAAAGAAATCCTTTAATTGTATTTTTCCATAAAATCTTATGATAGGTAAATAAACAATAGAAACATGAATCAATAAAACCAGTATAACTAAAACAAAATATTTCATTAATTCAAAAATTGAAGAAATTCCTTGAGTTGCGAATGTCTGCCCGATTAGGCAAAAAATTCCGAAAGGTGCTATTATCATTACAAAACTAAGTATTTTCATAATAACTTCGTTAAAATCAAAAAAAAAATTTTTCATTAACTTTAAGTTTTTCATCGAAGAGATTGCTCCACCAATTAAAATTGCGAAAAAAATGACTTGTAACATATTACCTTCCACAAGTGCATGAAAAGGATTTTGAGGAATTATATCAATTAAGATTTCAAGAAAAGTTGGCGGCTCAGAAATATTAAATTTATTATCAGAAGGTGTTGAATTTATTCCTTTGCCTGGTTGAAAAAAATTTGCAATTGTTAGAGAAATCGTTATAGCAAAAAAAGTAGTAAGGATATAAATGAAAATAGATTTTATACCTATTCTTCCTAAGGTTGCAATATTATTCAAATTGGCTACACCATTAATTAGTGAAAAGAAAACAATTGGAACAACTAACATTTTAATTGTTTTCAAAAAAACGTTTCCCCCAAATTCAAGAAAGCTGATTACGGAATCCTCTAATTTCACAGGCAAACCTAGAGAACCTAAAAATACTCCAAAAACAATTCCAAAAATGAATCCCAAAAAAATTTTTTGTGTTAATTTTTCTTTCATGGTGCCCTCTACTGGTTACGCTCCAGTGGCTGAGTCTTACCAAGACCCTGTTTTACTATTAAACTAAGAGGGCAATTAACAACTATATGTATTAAAATTTTCATAATTAAGTTTTTTTATTAGATAGCACAAATTTTAGTTAATTTAATAAAATAAAATTGATTATTTTGTGTAGTTAAAGCTTTTGTCAGATACTTTATTCCAGTAAACATTTAACCGTGGGTCAAGGATTTGTTTTTTTCCGTTTCCTAAAAGTTCACCTTCTTCAGCTCTTGGGTAAATTTGGTCAGCTAATCTAATTTCACTTTCAGAGAGTCTTCTTACAATATGTCTTCTATTAAGCTCACTTGGATGTTTAACTCCCACAGATTCAAGAAGTTCTTTCAATACAAATAGAGTATTTTTGTGAAAATTCGATGCTCTGGCTGATCTATCTTCTATATCAATTGCCCTGTATCTCATTGGATCCATTGTTGCAATACCTGTTGGGCATTCTCCGGTATGACATGATCGACATTGAATACAACCAATTGAAAACATAAATGGTCTTGCCATATTGACCCAATCAGCTCCAAGAGCACAAATATGTGCTATATCAAAGGCAGAAACTAGTTTTCCTGAAGCTCCAATTTTTACTTTTTGTCTGAGATTAGAGCCCACAAGAGCGTTATCTACAAAAACAACAGCATCCTTTAAAGGACATCCAATGTGGTCGGTAAATTCGACTGGTGCAGCACCTGTACCTCCTTCTGAACCATCAATAGTTATGAAATCTATTATTTTATTTGTTTTTGACATTGTCTTGACAATAGATATTAACTCCCAAGGATGACCTATACACATTTTGATACCAACTGGTTTGTTACCGGACAAAATTCTAAGTTTTTCAACGAATTTTATGAGTTCAGTTGGGTTGGAGAATTCAGAATGTGATGCAGGTGAAATACAATCTTTCCCTTCCTCAATCCCCCTTGTTTTTGCAATCTCAGAAGTTACTTTTGGGGCTAGGAGCATACCACCATGGCCTGGCTTAGCACCCTGACTTAATTTTATTTCAATCATTTTAACCTGCTTTAATTTTGCTTTTTTTTCAAAAGTATCCGGACAAAATCTTCCTTTGCTATCCCTACATCCAAAATATCCAGTTGAAATTTGCCAGATTGAATCTCCTCCTCCGGCTTGATGATATGGAGAAAGGGATCCTTCTCCAGTATTATGTGCAAATCCACCAATCTTTGCAGCTTTATTTAAAGATGTGATTGCTGGGGGAGAAATAGCTCCAAATGAAGTTCCAGAAATATTTAAAACTGACATTTTGTATGAGTTTTTGCCATTTCCAACTTTAGTTCTAAAGTCCTGAGAACTAATTTTTGAAGGTGAAATTGAGTGATTTAGCCATACAAAATCATTTTCATAAAACTTTTCAAGTGATCCAAAGGGTCTAACCCCCCCCTCATTTTTTGAACGTTGGTAAACCATACTTCTTTGATTTCTAGAGTACGGGACTTCGTCATCATCAGATTCCCAATAGTATTGTCTAAGTTCAGGCCTAATTCCTTCTAGGAAAAACCTAAACCTACCCAGTAACGGAAAGTTTGACAATATTGACCTTTTTTTCTGAAAAAAGTCTTTAAGCGATATTATAAATAGAGAAATACTTATCAGAAATGGAATTACAAAAAATGAATTCCAAAAGCATANACCAAGCAAGATAAAAGTTATAATCCCACTNTATGCNAATAATGAGTATCTACCCCAGATTATTTCACCCATGTACTTATACTAACAAATTTAACAAAAAAAAAAACTTGATTGTATTAATTAAGATTCTGGAAGAATTTAACTTTAAGAACTAATTTAAACAAATTATTCTATTAGTATTTTCTGAAGAACTCCAGTATATTAAAAATTGTGAAAATCTTATTCTAAAGTTTAATAATCCAACAACATGAACGCAAAAAAAATTCAAAGAATATTAAGAAAATTCGCAAAAGACAGAGAATGGGACAAATTTCACAGTTTGAGAAATCTTTCTGTCTCAATAAGTATTGAAGCTTCTGAGCTTCTAGAAATTTTTCAGTGGGAAGAAAATTCATCTTTAAAAGAAAAAGAGCTTAAAAAGAGAATATCGGAAGAAATAGCTGATATTCTTTTGTATTTGCTTAGATTCTCTGATATNGCAAAACTTGATCTTGAAAAGNTTTGTTTAGAAAAAATTGATATTAATAAAAAAAAATATCCTGTAGAGTTAAGTAAGGGGAATGCAAAAAAATATAATTACNTAAAAAAATAATATCTTTGGACTTATGGCTTCAAAAAATGATAAAAAAAAAAGTAAAGCATTAGCAGATGCTTTAAGAAAAAATCTCAAAAAAAGGAAGGTAAAATAAATGGGTATAATGCCTGACTCTTGGATAAAAAAGATGTCAAGAGAGCAAAAAATGATTGATCCCTTTGTTGAAGAACTTGTAAAAGAAAATGTTTTATCATATGGTCTTTCATCCTATGGTTATGATGCCAGAGTATCAAAAGAATTTAAAATATTTACAAATGTAAACTCTGCAACGGTAGATCCAAAAAACTTTCTAGAGTCAAGTTTTGTAGATAGAAATGTGAATTGCTGTGTAATTCCACCTAATAGTTTTGCATTAGCAAAAACGGTTGAATATTTTAAAATACCTAAAGAAACACTTGTTATATGTGTTGGTAAATCTACTTATGCTAGATGTGGAATAATTGTTAATGTTACACCACTTGAACCAGAATGGGAAGGCCATGTGACATTAGAATTTTCAAATACAACTCCATTACCAGCAAAAATTTATGCAAATGAGGGTGCAGCTCAATTTCTTTTCCTACACGGGCAAAACATATGTGAAAAATCTTATTTAGATAGAAAAGGCAAATATATGTACCAAAAAGAAGTAACGTTGCCAAAGCTCTAGAATGGATCAAATTGAAATCGAAGGTGGTAACCGACTGAATGGAAAAGTAGCTCTAAGTGGATCAAAAAATGCTTCTCTACCGATAATGGCTGCTACACTTCTTACNCATAAGAAAGTTAACCTTTCAAATGTCCCAGAGNTAGCNGATGTTTGCTCGATGATTAGTTTNCTTAAATCGTTAAACAGCAAAATTAGCTTTAAGGATAATAATCTCTCAATCTCATCTGANANACCGAATTCATTNAAAGTTTCNTATGACCTTGTNAGAAAAATGAGAGCCTCCTTTCTGATATTAGGACCACTGCTAACCAGATACGGAAGTGCTGAAGTATCAATGCCTGGTGGTTGTGCAATTGGAACAAGACCGATTGATCTTCATATAGAAGGATTNAAAAAAATGGGAGCCAAGTTTAAGATTAAAGANGGTTACGTTAAAGGNGTTGTTGAGGGGCGANTAANAGGAGCTTCTATAAATTTAAAAAATATTTCTGTAGGAGCAACAGAAAATATAATGATGGCAGCAACTTTAGCTCATGGAACTACGATAATAAAAAATGCCGCACGAGAACCTGAGGTNGTTGATTTAGCAAGATTTTTGATAAAGATGGGTTCTGATATAAAAGGTTTTGGAACAAAAAAAATCATTATTAATGGGAAAAAAAATCTCAAAGGATGTGACTTTTCTGTGATGCCAGACAGAATTGAAGCAGGAACTTTTATTTTAGCCTTATATGGTTGCTNCGGAAAAATAANATTGGAAAAAATAANCAACGAAATATCTGAGCATNTAATTAAAATTTTTAGCCAACTTAAAGACCTTAATTTAGAAAAGAAGAATAATGNTGGGAAGTTAGTTGTTGAAAAAACTCACCAGAAAAGTATAACTTTGAGAGTGAATACTAGAGAATATCCTGGATTTCCAACAGATCTNCAAGCNCAGTTAACTGCGGCTTTAANNAAAACTAGTGGTATGTCAGAGATAAGAGAAAATATTTTTGAGAATAGATTTATGCATGTAAGNGAACTTAAAAGGATGGGTGCNAANCTCGANTTAGAAGGNTCTAAACTANAAATTATTGGTGTTAAAGAAATATATGGTGCNGAGGTCATGGCAACAGATCTAAGAGCATCTTCATCATTAATAATTGCTGGATTAATGGCTCAAGGTAAAACTCTAATTAATAGAGTTTATCACTTAGACCGAGGTTATGAAAGNATTGAANANAAACTTTCTAATTGTGGTGCTAAAATAAGGCGTTTAAAAAAATGAAAAGAATTATAATGGCAGTGCCAAAAGGTAGAATTTTAAAAGAATTGATACCTCTTTTAGAAAAAATAAACATAATACCTGAATCAGACTTTTTTAATTCTAGTTCAAGAAAACTNATGTTTAGAACAAACGATGATGATCTTTCTCTTATAAGGGTAAGAGCCTTTGATGTTGCAACTTTTGTAGCATTTGGAGCTGCACAAATTGGTGTTGCAGGAGATGACGTTTTAAATGAATTTAACTATGAAGAAATTTATGATGTATTAGATCTAAAAATTGGAAAATGTAGGTTGTCAATTGCTAGGACTAAGGAAAAAAAAAAAGCAGACCTTTCAAGACAAGGTCATATTATGGTTGCCACTAAGTACAAAAATACTGTGACTAATTATTTTGCTAACAGAGGAGTAAGAGCTGAATGTATAAAATTAAACGGTGCAGTTGAGCTCGCTCCAAAATTAGGGATTTGTTCAACAATTGTNGATTTAGTGTCAACNGGAAATACTATTAAAGAGAATAATCTGGAAGAATGTGAAGTTCTTTTAAACATTACTTCAAAATTAATAATTAATAAAATTGCCTATAAACTTATGAACGATAAAATAACNAAAATTTTAAGAAATCTCAAAAGAAGGTTAAATGGTTAAAATACTTAGAAGTAAAGAAAAAACATTTTTGGAAAAATTTCGAAAATTATTAACTAAGAGAGAAACCTCAGATAATAAAGTCGAAAAGGTGGTTGATGATATAATTAATAAAATAAAAAAAGAATCAGATTCAGCCTTAATCTCATTAACAAAAAGGTTTGATAATTTTAATGTAAAAGACTTTAGCCAATTACAAGTCAAAGAAAGTGAGTTAAGAAACTCATTAAATAACTTAGATCNTAAAGTCCTCAGGGCTTTAAAAACAGCAATTAAAAGGATTAAAGCTTATCATAAAAAACAAATTCCTCGTGATAATATTTATAAAGATAACCAAGGAGTTATTTTNGGAGGCTTGTGGAATGCAATTGAATCTGTAGGTCTATACGTTCCAGGTGGAACTGCTTCCTATCCATCTTCTNTAATAATGAATGCAGTCCCCGCAATTGTCGCTGGGGTAAAAAGAATTGTGATTACATGCCCAGCTGTAGATAGTCACCTNAANCCATTAATACTAGCTAGCGCAAGATTACTTGGAATAAAAGAAATTTACAAAGTTGGTGGAGCACAAGCAATCGCTGCTTTGGCAATAGGTACAAAAAAAATTAACAAAGTGGATAAGATTGTAGGTCCTGGGAATGCATATGTAGCAATGGCTAAAAAGAAATTATTCGGAAAAGTTGGGATTGATATGATAGCTGGNCCATCGGAAATTCTAATTATAGCAGATAAAAAAAACAACCCAGAACATATTGCTATAGATTTACTTTCTCAAGCAGAACACGATAAACTAGCTCAGTCGATTTTAATTACTGATGACGAAAGATTTGCNAAAGCNGTTATAANTGANGTAGATCGAATNTTAAGGAAGNTAGAAAGAAGAACTATNGCTGAAAAGAGCTGGCAAGACTATGGGGCAGTAATTATCTGTAAAAATTTAAACGAATCCATTCAACTAGTAAATCAGATTGCTCCAGAACATTTAGAAATAGCAACTTCTAACCCCAAAACCTATCTTAAAAAAATAAGGAATGCAGGATCAATATTTCTGGGAAGNTACACACCNGAAGCAATAGGTGATTATGTTGCNGGTCCTAATCATGTTCTTCCTACTGACAGAACAGCAAAGTTTTCCTCTGGTTTAAATGTTCTTGACTTTTTTAAAAGAACTTCAGTTGTAAGTTGTAACAAAAGAAATATAAAAATAATTGGTGAAGATGCAATTACCCTTGCTTATCAAGAGGGTTTACAAGCNCACGCTTTGTCAATAGAATGCAGAATTAAGCAATAGATTATTTATGGCAAAAGAAGAACTTATGGAATTTAATGGTATAGTCAAGGAGCTATTACCAAATGCTATGTTTAGAGTTTTACTTGATAATAATCACGAAATAATAGCTCATACTGCTGGAAAAATGAGAAAATTTAGAATCAGAGTTTTGGCAGGGGACAGGGTGACAGTTGAAATGACTCCGTACGACCTTACAAAGGGTAGAATAACTTTTAGACATAAATAATCNTTGTCTAAAAATCTTAAAATCATCCTAGCATCTACATCTGAAAGAAGAATATCTATAATTAAACAGCTTGGAATTTCAAATTTTGAAGTTGTAAAACCAAATTTTAATGAAAATTGTTTTGAAAGTAATAAATTTATAACAAAACATGTTGTTGAAAAAGCATTTATGAAAGCATCATCTGTTATAAAGAGATATAAAGAAGAGAATTTTTTAGTAATTTCTGGAGATACAGAAGTTTATAGGTCGGGAATGATTTTTACTAAATCAAACTCTGAAAAAAAGGTGAAGAATTATCTAGAAAGTTTATCTGGAAAAAAACATTTTGTTTTTGGAGGCATATGTGTAATCAGTTCTTGTGGAGTTGTTTCTAAAAAATGTGTCAAATCAGAGGTATATTTTGATAGAATTCCTAAGAATGAACTTCTAAACAAAGCTTTGATCAAAGAAGGGTTAGGTAAATCTGGAGGATATGCTATTCAAGGAATTGCTTCAAAGTTTGTCAGGAAAATAAGAGGTTCTTATTCTAATATTGTAGGTCTATCAATCTACGATTTAAATTTAATTTTGGGAAGCTTTGGATTTAAAAATTGAAATTTCTTTCAGTCTATTGTAATAACTTAGCTTGTAAATCAAATTTTTTGCCCAGGTAGCTCAGTTGGTAGAGCAAGCGACTGAAAATCGCTGTGTCGGTGGTTCAATTCCTCCCCTGGGCACCGTAATATGAAACTTGTATATTTCTTAGTATTTATAATAATTTCTTGCGATTCTAGANACTCGGAATATTTTCCATCAAATCTAGGATCTAAGTGGATATATTCAGTAAAGGTAAAATCATCTTACACAGGAAAAATTAATGAAAAAAGAGTAATGATTCTTAACGCAGAAAAAAAGAATAGGGGAAAAATAATCGAACTTTCAAGATTATATTCCGATGGCAGTTATTANACTTATGAAATAGATAAAAAAAAAAAAATACTTACCAGGAGTTCAGTAATTTTGACTTTTAATGAAGGAATTATAGAGCCTGTTAAGAAAACTATATACCCAGATTTGAGTTTTAAACAAAAAGAATGGATCGTTAAGGAACAACTTTTTTTAGTAAAAGGTTTTCAACCTCCTTTATTAAATGTTAAGCCAAGATCCCAATTTGATATGAATTATAAAATCATTAAAAATCACAACAGATTTAATTTGAATGGAGTAATTTATAAAAATTGTAAGGAAATACTTGGAAAAGGTATAACAAATTTTATTGGTGATACAAGATCCGGACCTATTGAGGTGGAAATATTAAACACTGAATTTTTATGCGAAGGAGTTGGGATTGTTAAACAAGTTAGGTACGAAAATACAAATGCATCTGCATTTGGTAATATGAGTTTGACCAAAGAATTAATTAGTTTTAAATAAAATTATGGCCTCAGTAAGCTTTATTGTACCAGTTTTTAATAAGTCATCTTATTTAAAAACTGTTATCTCTTCTTTAAAGAAACAAAAAGGTAACTTTATGCGTGAATTTATTTTTATAAATGACGGATCAACAGATAATTCATTAAAAATACTTAAGAAAGAAACCCTTGGTTTAAAAAATAGTAAAATCATAAATCAGAAGAATAAAGGATCAGCAAATGCAACAAATATTGGTATCAATTTAGCTAGAATGGATTACTTAAAATTTCTTGATGCAGACGATATTTTACTTTCAGATGCTACACAGAAGTTAGTTCAGCTTCTTGAAGAAAATCCAAAATATATTCTAGCTTATGGTTTGCAACGAAAAGTTCCTAATATAGATACAGTAGATTTGAACGAAAAAATACCTCAATCAAGTATCACATTTCTTGATACACCTATTAAATTAGCAATGAGGAATTCGATGTTTAATCCATCGCAATTTTTAGTAAGGAGAAAAATTTGTCAACAAACAGATGGATGTGATGAAAGGGTTGGATTCAGTCAAGAATATTCTTTAACGCTAAGGTTGTCTTTATTAGGTAGTTTTATAAGATTAAATTACCCTATAACTATTCTCCCTTTCAGGGCTCCTGGTCAGATATCAGAAAATAAAAACAAACAAATTTTTAGAGTTTCTAAAGCACTAGAACTTTTTGTAAAAGATAATAGTAATTTACCTTTAAAATTTAAGTTATTTGCTCAAAGAAGGTTAACGGCAAGATCTTGGAGATTTGCAAGAAACTCATTAAATTCAAATATTTTAAGTAAATGGTTTATATATTATTTAATTGGTTTATTGAGACTACCATTTAATATTTTGAATACATGTATAGCAGCTAATAAAGTTTATAAAACTAAGCTAGACTAGATTACTTTTCCTGGATTAAAGATATTTCTAGGATCAAAGATTTTTTTTTATTGACTTCATAGCTTTTATTGAAGCTTTACCTTTAAATTCGAAAAGCTCTTTTTTTCTTAATTGACCAATTCCATGTTCTGCACTTATTGAACCTTTATTCTTCATAACATTATTAAATATGATGTTATTGATAATTTTTGGTGTTGAGGAACTTTTTATCTTTTGTGGATTATTTATAACAACGTTGTAATGAAGGTTATTGTCACCCAAATGCCCAAAATTTATAATTTCTGACATTCGGTCAAATTGTTTTATCTCTAACTCTGTAGTTTTAATAAAATTTTCCATATTCTCTAAAGGAATAGACACGTCATGCTTTATTANAGAACCAATTTTTCTTTCTTCTACAGGTATTGACTCTCTTAAATTCCATATGACTTGATTTTCATATTCTGATTTTGAAACAATTATTTCCATTTTTTCAGTATCTAAAACACTCAATTTGTTAATAACAAAGTCACCAAAATCATCTATTTTTTGAAAATTAGATATCTCAATCAAACAAAAAATTTTATTATTAGCTATTTTAAAATTAAATTCATTTTGTTTAATAATCGAGATAGATTTTTTATTCATTANTTCAAAACTNGTGATTTGATCCTGAAACATTGCAGTAATTCTTTCATATAATTTTAAAGTTTCTTTGAAGTTTNTTATACCAACCCACAATACAATTCTTTCTTGAGGTTTATCAAAAATCCTTATNGTTGCAGCNGTTATGATNCCAAGAATTCCCTCTGAGCCGATAAAGAGTTGTTTAAGGTCAAGGCCNGTATTGTTTTTTTTAATATCNTTAAGTTCTGAAAAGACTTTNCCNNCTGATGAAACCACCTCTAAACCTAGAATATTACTTCTGAGAGATCCATATTTGATAACATTCACCCCTCCGGCATTAGTAGCGATGTTTCCACCAATCTGACAGCTACCTTTTGATCCTAATGATAGAGGAAAAACCATATTAAATTTACTTAGCTCTTTTTTGACATTTTCAAGAATACAACCGCTTTCAAGAGTAATAGTTTTGTCTGTAAGGTTGATTTTTCTAATTTTATCGAGTTTTCCGAGGTTTAAAATTATTTCTCCTTTATTTCTTCTAGGNACAGACCCACCCACNAGTCCTGTATTCCCCCCCTGAGGAATTATTGGTGTTCTGGTAAAATTACAAATTTTGACAATTTTGGATATTTTTTCAACTGTACTGGGATGAACTATCAAACTAGAGGTACCTTTATAATCGCCTCTCCAATCCACACAGTAAGGCTTTATAACTTCTTTCTCAGTAGAATATTCATTTTTATTTAGTACCTTTATGATTTTTTTAATATTTGCTAACATTTCTAAAATGATGCTCTAGTTAATCTTTCATTTATAGTCTTTCCAATACCTGAATAGGGAATAGGACTAACAGCAATTCTTTTCATTTTTAATTTATCAAGTTTTCTTAAAAAATCGAANAAATTACACGCTGCCTCTATAAGATCACCTTTTGGTGATAAATTTAATGAAGGATTATGAGAAATCTTATTTTCATTTCCAAAAAATAGAAAAGCATCGTCTTTTCTGGGTTTATTTATATTCAACTTCAGAGGTGTATGGGGTGAATAATGTTTCTTTAACTGTCCAGGTGAGGATATTTTTGACAGATCATTATCAATTTTTGGGGTTTCAAATACAATAGAAGTNTTTTCTGTAATTTCATTNGAATCAATCATTCCTGGTCTTCTTATAAAATAAGGCTTTGTTGTAAGATCGACTATTGTCGACTCAATTCCTAGTTCACAATTTCCTGAGTCTAATACTAAATCAATATTGTAACCAAATGAATCTATAACATGTTCAGCCTTTGTAGATGAAATATAACCACTCTGATTTGCACTTGGTGCAGCAATAGGTTTGTTGAATAAATTNAGTATTTTTAAAAAAACTTCTGAATCTGGAATTCTGACTGCTATTGTATCAAGACCAGAAATTGCAAAATCGTTAATAATATTATTTTTTTTTTTTGGTAATATCAAGGTGAGTGGTCCTGGCCAGAAGTTCTGAGCAATCTTCTCAGCATCATTATTGAACTCTGCAAATTTAGATGCCATGTNCAATGAATTCATATGAATTATCAGAGGGTTATAGGATGGTCTTTTTTTTAAGTCGTACAATTTTTTTATAGCAATGATACTTGAAGGATCACAAGCTACCCCATAAACAGTTTCTGCTTTAATAGAAACTAGTTTATTGTTTTTCAAAAAACCTACGGCCTTATCTATTGTAGATTCTGATTCTTTAACAAGATTTTTTTGCATTAGTGTAATATATGGAAAAAAAAAAAAAAATTTAAAGCGTTGAATTTTGGAATTTGGTAAATCTGTACAATTATTATTAATTTTATATAATTTTANAATGGATCCAAAATTTAATAAAATAATGTATTTNATAGCNTTTCTCGCATTAATTGTTGCTGNATTAACAATTTATGCTGTCTTAAATGAAATTAATTTATTTTTTACTGAACGTATTAAAATTTAATTAAAAATTATATCTTTTAAATCCATAATATTGTCAATTATATAATCAGACTTATCTATATCACTTTCTTTTCCATATCCGTATGAAACAAAGACAGACTTCATTCCTAAGTTATTTGCAGGGATCATGTCATTATTACTATCCCCNACAAATATTGCTTGATTTGCATCGCAAGTGACATTTTCTAAGCATTTTAATGGCATTTGAGTATTCGGCTTAAGTAAAAATCCATCTTGTGATCCTATTTTATAATCAAATAAATCTATAATATTGAGGTTTTCTAATATTTTTTCTGCAAGATATTGTTTTTTATTAGTACATAAGCAAATTTTAGTTTTTTTATTTTTTAAAAAAACTAACAAGTCATAAACATCGGGGTAGAGTTTTGTTTTCCTTGTACAGTTTTTTGAATAAAATTCTAGAAAGTTTTTTATGAGATATGAGATTTTTTCTTTGGGTAAGTCTTTTTGTAANTATTTGAATCCTTTTCTNATCATAGCCTCTGCTCCACCTCCAACAAGATTTCCTATNACAGANNTACTAATTGAATCATAATTTTCTGATTTTAAAACGTAGTTTAACGAATCAATAAGGTCTGGCCCACTATCAATCANGGTACCATCAAGATCAAAAATCACACATTTAAAATTTTTATTCATTAATTAATCATTCTTTGTTAAAAATAATAATAATATCATTATTTTTAAGAGTCTAAATAAGTCAATGTCACTTTCAATAATTATTTTAGCAGCAGGCAAAGGTAAACGTATGTTATCGGACTTGCCAAAGGTTTTTCANAATGTGGGTAATTATCCAATGCTTTATCACGTTCTGGATACTTCTATAAAACTGAAACCTAAAAATTTGTGTGTTGTTATTTCTGATCAAATTAAACCTTATACCGATGAAATAAAAAGAAAATATAAGAAGGTGACTTTCTCTAATCAAAAGTTGCAGAAAGGTACCGCTGATGCTGTATTATGCGGTCTGACAAATCAANCTTCTTTAAAATCAGATTCTACTTTAATATTGAANGCTGACACACCATTAATTGAAGAGAAAACACTCAAGAAATTTATTCAAAAATTTAAAAAAGAAAAAACCATTCTTTCTATCCTTTCAATGGAACCCAAAAATTCAGACAATTCTTACGGAAAATTAGTTGTGGAGGGGGAAAATTTAAAAAAGATTATAGAAAAAAACGANTTATCTCAATCAGAAAGAAATCTTACATTATGTAACTCTGGTGTAATGTTAGTGAAAACAAAACACCTCTACAATAAAATTAAAAATATTAAAAATAGGAATTCGAAAAATGAATTTTATTTAACGGACATTGTAGAGATTNTNAATTCTGACAACTTAAAAGTTACACATATGAAAGTAGATTTTAATGAGACGCTCGGAGTAAATGATAAACAAGATTTAGCATACGTTGAAAAAATTTTTCAGGAAAAAATCAGNTTATCAATGTTAATTAAGGGTATTTCGATGATTGATCCTAAAACAGTATATTTTAGTGCTGACACAATAATTGGAAAAAATGTAACAATTCAACCAAACGTTTTTTTTGGACCTCAAGTACAGATTGGAAATAATGTATTGATCAAAAGTAANTGNCACATTGAGGAGTCAAGAATTTCAAACTATGTAACGGTTGGCCCATTTGCTAGACTAAGAAATGGATCAGATATTGCTGAAAAAACAAAAATTGGTAATTTCGTTGAGGTTAAAAAGTCAAGAATAAAAAAAAACGTCAAAATTTCTCATTTGTCTTATGTTGGTGATGCAAATATTGGGAATGATGTGAACATCGGAGCAGGTTCAATCACTTGTAATTACGATGGTTTCAAAAAAAATAAAACATTCATTGGATCTGGATGTTTTATAGGTTCAAATACATCACTTATCGCTCCTATAAAGATTAAAAAAAACTCAATTGTTGGCGCTGGCACTGTTGTAGATAAAAATGTGAAAGAAAGCACACTAGTATACAGAAAATCTGAACTAGTAAAAAAGAATAAAAAAAAATAATGTGTGGAATTTTTGGGCTAATATCAAATAAACCTGTTTTGAAACCAATCATAGAAGGACTCTCAAAATTAGAGTATAGAGGGTATGATTCTTCAGGTATTTCAATTTTGGATGGAAATAAAATAAATACATTTAGAGCTAAGGGAAAACTCTTTAATTTAAAAAAAAAAATTAATAATAAAAAAATATTTGGGAATCTAGGTATTGGACATACAAGATGGGCTACTCATGGTGTGCCGTCAACGTTAAATGCTCATCCCCATTCTTCTCAAAATGTATCAATCGTTCATAATGGAATAATTGAAAACTATTCATTTTTAAAAACAAAATTGTCAAATATTGGATACAAATTCCAATCACAAACCGATAGTGAGGTAATTGCTCACCTTCTGGATTTTCAATTAAGAAAAAATAAGCCAGAAAAAGCACTTAGAAAAACTCTGTCTGAACTTGAAGGCGCATTTGCTATAGCAATAATTTTTAAGGATAATAATTTGCTTGCTGGTGCAAGAAAAGGTAGCCCCTTAGCATTAGGTTTATCACCAAATTCTATTTTTTTAGGCTCTGACTCTTTAGCCTTAGCACCATTTACTGATGAAATAGTATATCTTGAAGAAGGTGATAGTGTTTTCATAGAAGATAATAAATTTCAGATTTTCAGTGAAAACTTTAAAAGAGTAAAAAGGAAAGTAACTATTTCATCGCATAAGGATTTAAAACTTGGTAAAGGAAATTTTAGTCATTACATGCAAAAAGAGATATATGAACAACCCCATGTAATTGGAGACTCATTATCTAGATTTCTTGATCCTATTAACAAAAAAATAAAAATTCCAAATTTAAAAATAAATTGGTCAAAGATTTCTAAAATTGATCTTATTGCATGTGGTACATCTTTCTATGCTTGTCAGGTAGCTACATATTGGATAGAGAAATATGCAAAAATTAATGCAGTTGCACATCTAGCATCAGAGTTTCGCTATAAGCCATTGCTTGATGGAAAAGGTAGGTTATCAATATTTATATCTCAGTCAGGAGAAACAGCTGATACATTAGCTGCTTTGAGATATGCTAAATCAAAGAAAAGTAAAATTCTTAGTTTAGTTAATGTTACCGAAAGTAGCATAGCTAGAGAGTCAGACTATATTTTATCAATTGCTGCAGGACCAGAAATTGGAGTCGCTTCAACAAAAGCTTTTACTGCACAACTAAGTATTTTAGCCTGTTTATGTATAGTAATTGCACGAGACAAAAAAACTATTTCTAAAAAAATGGAATCTTTTTTGACTGAAAGCATGATTGAGGTTCCTTCAAATATGTCATCCGCACTTGAATTAAGCGAAAGTATAAAAAAAATAAGTGCGAAGCTTATTAAAGCCAAAAGTGTTCTGTTTTTGGGAAGAGGTGTATCTTTTCCTATTGCAATGGAAGGAGCCTTAAAATTAAAAGAAATTTCCTACATTCACGCAGAGGGTTATGCTTCAGGAGAAATGAAGCATGGGCCTATTGCATTGGTTGATGATTCAGTACCTGTTGTTATAATTTCGCCTAAGGATTTTCTTTTTGAAAAAAATATATCAAATATGCAAGAGATAATGGCGAGAGGTGGTGATGTTATAATTATTACTGATAATGATGGAGAAAGGTTAATCAATGATTCTTCGCTTAAAAAAATAATCATGCCTTCTTTAAATGATTTTGTTCAACCTATTGTTTATTCAATTCCTGTACAACTTCTAGCATATTTTGTAGCCGTTTTGAAAGGGACAGATGTTGATCAACCAAGAAATCTTGCTAAGTCAGTGACTGTGGAGTAGTTTGGAATGACCACTATAACAAAAATTTGTCAGAAATTCACCTAAGATTCACCCAAAAAATCACTAACTTATATCTATCAAACTATCCTCTTTCAGAGTACCAAAAGTTTTTATTAAGAATTATCT
>PARN01000007.1 GCA_002711515.1 Rickettsiales bacterium
ATATTCAAGAGAACTTGAACCGATTACATGCAGAGATATCAAAGCAGACGGAGCAATGTCCGTTTTACTCAAAGATGCATTACAACCAAACCTTGTTCAAACTCTTGAAAATAATCCAGCATTCATTCATGGAGGACCTTTCGCTAATATTGCTCATGGGTGTAACACTGTGATTGCAACAAAGTCAGCACTTAAATTATCAGACTATGTAGTTACAGAGGCGGGTTTTGGAGCCGACCTAGGAGCCGAAAAATTTCTTAATATAAAGTGCAGAAAATCAGGAATTTTACCTTCATGTGGAGTGGTGGTTGCAACTGTCAGAGCTTTAAAACTTCATGGAGATGCGGACCCAAAAAATCTTGGAGAAGAAAATCTACAAGCTCTAGAATCTGGTTTACCTAACTTACTCAGGCACCTTGAGAATTTATCTAAATTTAACCTACCCACAGTTGTTGCAATCAATAGATTTCCAACAGATACAGAAAAAGAAATTTCTAAGGTTCAAGAAGTATGTAAGGATGCAGGAGTAAATGCAGTGTTGGCGGAGCATTGGTCTGATGGAGGCAAAGGAGCATCAAAACTTGCTGAAAGTGTAGTAGAAATTGTTGAAAAAAATAATTCAAAAGTTAATCTTTTGTATAACGATGATGAAATACCAGAAAAAAAAATAAATAAGATATCCAAAGAAATTTATCGTGCTGTTGATGTAACATTTTCACCGCAAGCTTCAAAAAAGTTAAATGAAATTTCAAAGTTAGGTTTTGATCATTACCCAGTTTGCATGGCAAAAACTCAATATAGTTTTAGTACTGACCCTACAAAAAAATGTGCTCCAGATAATCACTCTATTCAAATAAGAGAGATTCGACTGTCCGCAGGTGCTGAATTTATAGTTGCAATTGCAGGGGATATAATGACTATGCCTGGACTTCCAAAAAAACCAGCCGCATATGAGGTTCGAGTTGGTAAAGATGGGAATATTTTAGGTCTTTTTTAACAATTTCTTGTACAATAATAGAAATTCATTTGAAATTTTTTTATCTGTGTAATGCTTTTTAACTAGTTCTCTTCCTTTTTTGCCAAACTTTTTTAAATAACTTTTTTTGGAAAATATTTTTTTGATTGCTTTAGACAAAGAAATTGAATCTCTTGGTTTAACTAGAATTCCGTTTTCATTATTTACACAAATATCCCTACAACCTGGAACATTACAAGTAATTATCGCCAACTCACAACTCGCTGCTTCAAGTAAACTTTTTGGAAAACCCTCCCTGTAGGACGGAAGGACGGCAACCTTTGCTGAATTAAGGTAAGGAATTACATTTGTAACTTTTTTTTTCCAAATAATCAGTTTTTCTTTATTCCAAATTTTTAGTAAATTAGTGCTGACAGAAGAATTATTTCCTGGATCTGGAATGCCTAATATTAATGTCTTAAAAAAAAGATTCTTTTGACGTAAAATTTTTAATGCACTGATAAGTTCAAATATACCTTTATCAATCAAAATTCTTGAATGAAATATAAGATCAAACCGTTTTTTTATTTTAATATCTTTTTTAAATCTAATTTCATTTACCCCAGATCCTCTGATAATTTTGAAATTTTGTTTTTTTAGAATTCCAAGTTTTTTAAAAACCGACACATCATCATTGTTTTGAAAAACAAAATAGCAGTATTTATTTAAAGAAAGTTTTAAAAGAAAAAAATATATTTTTTTTATGATTAAATTTATCATTGTTTTGTTGATGAATAAGTATCCCAAACCGACCACACAATGTAAGCATTTTACTTTNTTTTTAAAAGTTAAAGATGCGATCGCAGTAAAAATTATTGGTTTTAATGCTATGCTTTGGATNATGTCAGGNTTAAATTTTGAAATTATTTGAAGAAATTTTTTTAAAACTTTGAAATTAGAAAGNAGATTCAAGGATTTTCTGTTAAAATCAAGATGAAAGGTTTGAAAACCATGCTTNTGAATTTTTCTTTCATGACTACTAAATTTTGTTACGACTAGAATNTCAAACATTTCTAATGCAGTTTTTACTTGATTTATTTTATGAGAAAGAAAATATTCATCTTCACTTACAAAATATAAAAGTTTATATTTCTTCATAACGGATAATTTAAAATGATTTATTATATTATTGGTGGAATAATATTAACAGCTATTTTACTTCAAATATTTGCNGATTTCATTCATTTACCAAAAAAAAAATTTAAAAAATATTTAAAAATCNTTTTTTTAATTTTTTTATTAATGNTNGTNTTTTATTTTATGAGATTTTTTCCAGCTGTAATTTCTGCNATACCAGCNATTTTTTTAATTCTTTANAGATGGAGTAGTTTTATTGGTTTTATTGCCAATATTTTTTTTAAGGGAAAATTTAAGAAGCATCAGTCGCAAAGTATTACAAAAAAAGAAGCTCTTGAAATTTTAGGTTTAAGGGAGGGTGCTAGCAAAGATCAAATTCTTGAAAGTTATCAGAAGCTTATGAAAAAGAATCATCCAGATTTGGGTGGTTCAGATTGGATTACAAAAAAACTTAATGAAGCTAGAGATATTCTTTTAGGTTGAGATTTTTTTTTTTTTAGTTAACCTGAAATTTTATGAATGGCAAGATAACAAAAGCGATTTTTCCAATGGCTGGCTTGGGAACAAGGTTTCTNCCAGCAAGNAAATCGATTCCAAAAGAAATGCTTACTATTCTTGATAGACCAATAATTGAGTGGGCTGTTATTGAGGCTTCAAAAGCTGGTATAAAAGAAATGATTTTTGTNTTATCTGCTAATAAAAATTCTATTCTGGAACATTTTTCAAAGACAGAAATGCTAGAGCTCACTTTAAAAAAAAAAAAGAAATTAGATAAACTTAAAGTTATTCAGGAACAGAATAATTTAGGACAAATTTCGATAGTTATTCAAGACGAACCAAAAGGTTTAGGCCATGCAGTTTGGTGTGCAAGAAATTTAGTTTCCTCGAATGAAAGCTTTGCCGTGATTCTTCCTGACGACATAATATTGTCAAAAACACCTGCTATTAAACAATTAATTAAGATTTATAAAAAAACTAACTATAAATCAGTGATAGGTTTAGAAAAAGTTCCTCTTAAAGAAGTTTCAAAATATGGAGTGATTAAAATAAAAGAAAAAAAAAAAAATTTTTTATTAATATCCAACTTAGTCGAGAAACCAAAAATTTCACAAGCTCCATCAAATCTTGCTATTGTTGGAAGATATATAATTGACTCAAAAATATTCAAATTTCTTGATTTTAAAAAAAAAGGTCATGGAAATGAGATACAGTTAACTGATGGTCTTAATTTCTTGACTAAGAATTCTGAAGTTTACGGAGTAGAATTTGATGGAAAAAGATTTGACTGTGGNCAAAAGCTAGGATTTATTGAAGCAAATGTTAATTTTGGATTGAATGATTCAGAAATCAAATCAAAGTTAAAAAAAATTTTAAAAAANNTATGAAAATAACAATNATTGGNACAGGTTATGTTGGTTTNGTTTCAGGAACTTGTTTTGCTGAATTTGGTGTTNCAGTNACNTGTTTNGANAAAGATATTAANAAAATTAAAAATTTANAGAAAGGTATCATACCGATTTTTGAACCAGGTTTGGATGAATTGGTGAAAAAGAATATTCATGAAAAAAGGTTATACTTCGAGACTGATTTTAATAAATCTATTAAAGATGCCGATATTATTTTTATCGCAGTTGGAACACCTTCAAGGAAAGACGATGGGCATGCGGATTTATCATATGTATTTGAAGTAGCAAAAAAGATTGCAAAAAACTTAAAAAAATATGCAGTGATTGTAAACAAATCAACTGTTCCTGTTGGTACGGGTAAAAAAGTTTTTGAAATTATTAAAGATGTTAATCCTAATCTTAATTTTGATGTGGCATCAAACCCTGAATTTTTAAGGGAGGGCTCAGCCATTAATGATTTTATGAGACCTGATAGAGTTGTAATTGGTTGTGATGGTGACAAAGCAAAAAATCTATTAAGAGAACTTTATCGACCGTTATATTTATTGGAAACGCCTATTCTTTTCACAAGTAAAGAAACTGCAGAATTGATAAAATATGCAGCTAATTCTTTTTTGGCAACAAAGATTACTTTTATAAATGAAATTTCCGATTTATGCGAAAGTGTTGGAGCTAATATTAATGATGTATCGACAGGTATCGGGCTTGATGGAAGAATTGGGAAAAAATTTCTACATCCAGGCCCGGGATATGGTGGGTCATGCTTTCCAAAAGATACATTAGCACTAGTTAAGACTGCCCAAGATAAAAAAAGTCCCGTTGGTCTTATTGAAAAGGTTGTGACCAGTAACAATCAAAGGAAAAAGAACATGCATAAAAGAATACTTAAAGCTGTAAGTTATTTAAAAAAGAAGCAGAAAACTATCACAATTTTAGGATTGACTTTTAAACCCAATACAGATGATATGAGAGACAGTCCAAGCCTCGATATAGTGCCGTCACTTCTAAAAAAGCAATGTATACTCAGAGTTTATGATCCAGAGGGTATGGATGAAGCAAGAAATTATTTTGGTAAAAACTCAAAAAAAATTAGTTGGTGTAAAGATCCTTATGAGGCATGTTTAAAATCCGATGCTCTTGTAATTCTTACAGAATGGAATCAATTTAGAGCGTTGGATTTAAATAAACTAAAAAAAATTCTTAATCATCCAATAATAATAGATTTGAGGAATATTTATAACCCAAAGGAATTAAAAGAACTTGGATTTAGTTACTATTCTATCGGAAGACCTGATTGACCAAAATTATTAAACATAACTTTCACCAAAGTATAATAAGATCTTATGATATTAGAGGGGAATATAATAAAACTCTTTTTGACGGTGATGCAAAAGTAATTGGTATTTTATTTGGACTTGAGCTTGGGAAAGGAAAAACTGTAAATGTTGCTTATGATGGAAGAAAATCTTCATTAAGTCTAAAGGAAAATCTCATAGAAGGTTTATTGGAATCAGGAATAAATGTTATTGAAATTGGACTTGTTCCAACACCTTTACTTTATTTTTCTTGTTTTGAACTAATCTCAGACGGAGGAATAATGGTTACAGGCTCACACAATCCAAAGAATCACAACGGTTTTAAATTTGTGAAGAATAATGGACCTTTTTTTGGCGAAGAATTAAAGAAATTTGAGAAAAAGGCTAAAAAATTTATGTTAAATGAACCCGTTGGTTCAAGAAAAAAAGTTAATCTTAAGAAAAATTATATAGATAGAGTTTTCAAAGGGTTCAAACAAGAAAAAAAACTTAATGTAGTTTGGGATTCAGGAAATGGTGCTGCAGGAGAAATAATGGTTGGAATTTCAAAAGTAATCGAGGGGAAAAAAAAAATTTTGTACGAAAAAATTGACGGCAATTTTCCAAATCATCACCCGGATCCCTCAGAACCAAAAAACTTAGAATGTTGTAAAAAAGAAATATTAAAAAATAAGTTTGATGTAGGTTTCGCTTTTGATGGTGATGGTGATAGACTTGGAGTTGTTGATGACCTAGGTAGAATAGTTCCTGGAGACAAAATACTGCTTATTCTTGCCAAATCACTTTGTAAAAAAAAAAAAGCTACAGTCATTGGTGATGTAAAATGTAGTCAAGTTCTTTTTGATGAGATTAAAAAAATTGGAGGAAAAGTAATAATGTCGAAAACAGGGCACAGTCATGTAAAGAATGGTATGAAAAAATATAATGCTGATTTAGCAGGTGAAATGAGCGGACATATTTTCTTTGGTGATGATTATTATGGTTATGATGATGCAATCTTTGCGTCAATCAAATTCCTAGAAATTTTAAATACTTCAAAAAAAAAGTTATCTGAAATTGTAGACGAAATACCAAAGGTATTTAACACTCCAGAAATAAGGGTCGAGTGCCCTGATGAAGTTAAATTTGATATAATTTCTAAAATTGCAANAAANTTAANTAAAAAAAATATTGAAGTTTTTGACCTTGANGGTTTNAGAGTGAACTCAAAGGATGGTTGGTGGTTACTTAGAGCTTCCAATACTCAACCAGCCCTCGTAGCTAGATGTGAATCACTTACTAAAAAAGGATTAGAATATCAGAAGTTTTTAGTAAAAGAAGAAATCAAAAAAGTTGATGAGTTGGTCTCAAGAAAAATATTTTCTTGAAAAAATTAATCAATTATTTAATTTATTAATAATACTTATCTTATACACATGAATGAACAAATTAGAATCTCAACACCATCAGTTAAAACTGAAACAAAAGTTAAGGAAAAAAAACCAAAACTATACAAGGTTATTTTACTGAACGATGATTATACTCCTATGGAATATGTGGTAGTTTTGCTTAGAAAGGTTTTTAATAAATCGGAGACGGAGGCTGTAAATATCATGTTGATGGTTCACAAACAAGGTTCAGGAATATGCGGAATATTTACTAAAGAAATAGCAGAGACGAAAGTATTTAAGGTTATGAACATGGCTAAAAATGACCAGCATCCACTAAAATGTACTATGGAGCCAGAATAGATGATATCTGACGAGTTAGAAAAAACTTTACAAAGGGCACAAAATCATGCCAAGTCTTTGAGTCATGCATATATGACTTTAGAGCATCTTTTATATTCGATGATTGATGACACTGATGTAATAGATATCTTTGAGGCATGTGATGTTGATATAATTAAACTAAAGAATGAACTAGAGTCTTTTTTAAGGAAAAATTTATCTGATCTGAAAGATGATCTAAAAGATGAGGCTAAACCAACTTTAGGATTTCAAAGAGTAATTCAACGTGCTGTCATTCATGTTCAATCCTCTGGAAAAGATCAAGCTAGTGGAGCCAACGTTTTAGTCGCAATATATAGTGAAAGAGAATCTCATGCAGTTTATTTTCTTCAGCAACAAAATCTTACTAGGTTGGATGTTGTAGACTTCCTATCTCATGGAATAAAAAAAAGTGAAGATCCAGAAAATGATTTAATTGAATCACCAGATGATAATTCACAAGAAAAAGAAGCAGATTTTGTAAAAAAATATTGCGTTAACTTAAACCAGAAAGCAATCTCTTCAAAAATTGATCCTGTGATAGGTAGAACAAGTGAAATTCAGAGAACAATTCATATTCTTTCAAGAAGAAATAAAAATAACCCTATTTTTGTAGGAGACCCTGGGGTTGGAAAGACAGCCTTAGCTGAGGGTTTGGCAATAAAAATAGTGAAGAAAGAAGTTCCAGAGATTCTTAAAAATTGTATTATTTTTTCACTAGACTTAGGAAATCTTCTGGCTGGTACAAGATTTAGAGGTGATTTTGAGGAAAGGCTAAAGAAGCTNATGAATTATTTTGAGAAAAATGANGATTANATTCTTTTCATAGATGAAATTCANACAATNATTGGAGCAGGTGGNACAAGTTCAGGATCAATTGATGCTTCAAATATTCTTAAGCCAGCNNTAACAANAGGAAATTTTAAATGTATTGGTTCAACNACTTACAGNGAGTANAGGAATTANTTTGAAAAAGACCGNGCNTTGTGNNGAAGGTTTCAAAANGTNGACATAGATGAACCNTCAAATGAAGATACGATAAAAATCCTAACCGGTATTAAAGGATATTATGAAAAATTTCATGAAGTAACTTTTGAAGAAAATTGTATAACTGAGGCAGTTAAACTATCTCAAAGATATTTATTGAATGTAAAATTCCCNGATAAAGCCATTGATATAATTGATGAAACCGCTGCATCAGTAAAAATCGATGACAAAAGAAAATCAAAAGTAGTAAAGCCAGAAGATATTCAATTAACTATATCGAAGATTGCTAATATTCCAGAAAGTTCTATTAAATCAAATGAAAAATCAAAGTTAAAAAATCTTGAAAGAGANNTGAAAACATTGATTTTTGGACAAGACAACGCTATCAANACTGTTTCGTCTGCGATAAAATTATCTAAAGTTGGACTAAGAAATAAAGATAAAACAATTGGTTCTTTTTTATTTACCGGACCGACAGGCGTTGGGAAAACCGAATTAGCTAAACAACTTGCGAATATAATGAGAATAAATTTTATAAGATTTGATATGTCAGAATACATGGAAAGACACAGTGTTTCAAAACTTATAGGTGCACCTCCAGGATATGTTGGATATGATCAGGGAGGTCTACTAACTGATGCTATCGATAAAAACCCTCATTCCTTAATTCTACTTGATGAAATAGAAAAGGCTCATCCAGATCTTTTTAACATTCTTCTTCAAGTGATGGACTATGGAAAGTTAACAGATCATCTAGGAAAGGGAATCGACTTTACTAACGTGATTCTGATAATGACAAGTAATATTGGAGCCTCNGAGCTTATTAAGGAAAGNGTTGGTTTNCTNNGTAGTAAATACGAAAATGATAATTCCAAAGCCATAAATAGTTTCTTTAGTCCAGAATTTAGAAATAGATTAGATGAAGTTATAAATTTTAAAATGTTAAATGAGAAAAACTCAATTAAAGTAGTAGATAAATTCCTCATGGAACTTGAAACATTGCTCGTAGATAAAGATATGAATTTAAGTGTTTCGTCAGCTGCAAAAAAGAAATTGTTAGAGCTTGGTTTTGATATAATAAATGGTGCTAGACCTATGGCTAGAGTGATTCAAGAAAAGATNAAGGTGCCATTATCAGAAATCTTATTAAGCTTGAAGAAACCTTTAGGGACGTTCAAGGTAGATTTCGACCAAACCAAAGATAAATTCATTATAGATTTTAAACCCAAAAAAGATAAAAAATATTTAGTCAATCACTAAAAGGNTTGTAATTTTTTAGGTAGTCAAGNGTATCTAANGTNTTTTTTCGCTCAATTCTCAGAAAATCATTAATTGGTTCCTTCAAATCTTTGTTCTTAAACCAGTGGTTACTAAATGTAAGTTCAGGAATATAACCTCGGGCAATCTTGTGCTCACCTTGNGCTCCTGCCTCAACCTTACGAATTTTGTTATTTATTGCAAATTCTATTGCTTGGTAGTAACAGAGTTCAAAGTGAAGGAATGGAATTTCATTTAAGCAGCCCCAATATCTTCCATATAAAACATCCTCTCCAATGAAGTGTATAGAACAGCCTAAAAAAACTTCTTCTCTATATGCCTGAATCAATAAAACATTCTTATTTTGAATTGAATTTAAATGCTGAATAAAAAATTCCTGATTTAGATAAGGAACACTCCATTTTTTTTGGATTGTATTTAAATAACATTGATGGAAGAGTTTGATNTCTTTGATATTGATTTGATTACCTGTTTTTATAACAAATTGAATTTTTTCTTTTTGAAGAAAAGCTCTTTCTTTNATTATATTTTTTCTTTTCTTTCTTTTTAANGANGATAAAAAGTTCTCAAAATTTTTATANGATTTATTGTACCAAAAATATTGAATNCCCAATCTTTGATCAAGTCCTAGATTATTNAGTAAATCTGAATTGACTTTATTGATAAAGTTAATATGAAATGATGATATTTTTTTTTCTTCAAAAAAAAATAAAAGATTAGAAATTAGTTCTTTTTTATTTATTTCTTTATCTTGATAGATAAACTTTTCCCTTGAAACTGGGGTAAATGGTATTGCTGAGAGATACTTAGGAAAATAATTTAATCCTAATTGATGATGAGCATTAGCAAAAATATGATCAAACACATATTCACCATTAGAGTTTGATTTTTTATAGTTTGGTATTAAAGCAATAATAGTATTATTTTGTTCAACCACAATATGCTCAGGAATCCAGCCTGTTTCTTTGTTTGTACAATTTGATTGTTCTAGATCAAGAAAAAATTCAAAATTTATAAACGGTGTTATATCGGAAAAAGATCTTTTACAAAAATCTTTTATTTCAAGGATTGAGGAGATAGTCTTAAATTTCACTTTGATTAAGAAAGTAAGCCAAAAATACCATCAATTTCTACAGGAGAATTTTTTGGTAAAGAGTTAACACCAATTGCACTTCTACTGTGCAGCCCATTATTTTTTCCTAATACTTCAACTATCATATCTGAAGAGATATTTAATAGGTCTGCATGNTTATGAAAATCTNCAGTGCAATTAAGATACCCTTTAATATTTAAACATTTAATATTTGATACTTTCTCACTAAGAACTAAGTCGCTAAGATTCCACAACAAGTTTGAGGTGGCTAATTTTATTGAATCAAGGGCTTCTTTTTCATTTAGTTCGGAGTTAATTTTTCCTGAATGAAGAAGATTTTTATTAACAAGTGGTAGTTGTCCAGATATGAAAATGAAATTTTCAAATCGTTGACAGGGTAGATAATTAGCAATTGAGCCACCTGGAGAAAGTCTTTTTATATTCAAGTGATTTAATCTTTCGGAAAGCGATTTATTCATCAAATTTATATAGACATGTTAAGCATTTAACTTGGTTTTCTTCCTTATAAAGAGTAAAGTTTCCGCATTTNTCGCATGGATCTCCCTCAAGGTTTTTGATATTTTTTATTTTTTCAGTTTCNTCCTTATTACTTTCGTTGGTAATAAGAGTCAGGTTATTATCAAAGATTTTTTTTCGTATATAGCCTTTGCTGGTGAATTTTTTGAGAACTGTTTCTGCATTTTTGTCTTCTTCATTATTTTCCTCGTATTTTGGTACTAGTTCAGTTGTTTGGTTACTAGATTTACTTCCCAGATCATCTCTTCCAAGATATGAAATAGCTAATTCTTTAAAAATATAATCTAGAATGGATGTTGAGAATTTAATTTCAGCATTACCTTTTACTTCTCCACTAGGTTCAAATTTTGTAAAAGTAAATGCTTCAACAAATTCCTCCAATGGAACTCCATATTGCAGGCCAATAGAAACAGAAATTGCAAAATTATTCATTAAACTTCTAAATGCTGCACCTTCCTTGTGCATATCTATGAATATTTCACCCAAGCTTCCGTCCATATATTCACCAGTTCTTAAATAAACCTTATGGTTATTAATTGATGCTTTTTGGGTGTAACCTTTTCTTCTATCCGGAAGTTTATTTCTTTTAGAAAGGTTATGTTTAAACTCAGAATTCTTTTTTTCTAATGCTTTATATAATTCATCCAAGAATTTACTTAGAAATTTTTCGAAGTTTTTATTTTTATCAGAGCCTTCGTATTTAGGTTTTTGTTTGTTAGAAAATTCAGTAATAAACTTTTTTATTTCTTTAAAGTTGTCCATATTTAAGCTATTAGTTATCTTTTAATTACATATAATAAATATAATGAGATTAACATACAATTCTATTTTTTTTAAAATCTATTGTCTACTTTTTGCTAAAAATATTGGCTCCGATCAATATGGTAACAAATACTTTATAAAAAAAAATCTTTCGCCTAAAAATAATTATAGAGAAAGAAGATTTGTTGTTTACAGTGGTATTGTGGAGGCAAGTAAAGTTCCACAGGAATGGAATGCCTGGATCCATCATATGACAAATGATATACCAAAGGTACAACCAAAAAAACAAAAATGGATCAAAGACCATTCTCCTAACCTTACAGGGACACCTTTTAAATATGAATATAAAGATAAAAAAGATCCAAAAAAGGTAAAAAATATTTACAGCGTGTGGTCGCCTGATGAAAAATAGGATTATAAAATTTTTTTTAGGAATTTCGTTGGTTTTATTAATAATAAACCTTATGCAAATTGAGAGAAATGAAAAACAGCCAGGATACGTNAATTATTTGGCTACCTTCAATAAAATTGATGGAGTAAATGTTGGGTCGGACGTAATGATGTCAGGTATTAAAGTTGGAGAAGTGAGTAAGATCTTCCTGGAAAATAATTACCCTGTTGTAAAAATGTTTGTGGACGAATCACTAAAGATTACAATAGATTCCTCTGTTTCAATTCAGACTGATGGGTTGTTTGGTTCAAAATTCTTATCCATAGAAATTGGTGGTATGGACACCTTGATGGAAAATGGTGATTCATTTTCTTATTCTGAAGATTCGATTTTGATACAAGATTTACTAAAAAATATTATCAACATAGGAGAAAGAAATAAACTATGAAAAAAAATTATTTTGAATCAATTCTTGGTTTTTTTACATTATTAATTGCAGTATTATTTTTATATAAATTTATTAATATAAATAATTCAAATGATGTTTCGGAAACATATAACCTAAAAGCAAGATTTTTGAAAGCAGGTGGAATTATGGTAGGTAATGATGTCAAAATGAGAGGTGTTAAAATTGGAGTTGTAAGTAATGTTGAGCTTGACGATGAATATTTTGCNTTGATAAATTTTGAAATTTACTCAAATNTCAATGTTCCTGCTGGTAGTAAAGTTAATGTAGCTAGCGATGGAATTCTTGGAAATAAGTATCTTTCAATTACTCCACAAGGAGATAATCTAGAAAAATTAGTTGTTGATTCCCAGGAATTAAAGGATATCGAAGATTATGAGTCCATAGAGGATCAAGTTAGTAAAATTATTTTTTTAGCAACTCAGTGATTGATTATATGAAAAAAAAACCAGATCATTTAATATGGTACAGTAAAGATAAGAAAGTCATTTCATGTGATGAAACTAACAAGGTATTAAATGAAAATTATCTTGAAATGGTGAATATAATTCAGAGCTGCTATGATGATGCAATTTTAATGGGTTGTGGCGACCAAGATTTCAAAGACAAAATTATGAGCTTAACTGATAACTTAGAATTTTCATTAGGAAAAAAATAACTTGAACTTATTAAAGTTAAATAATTTATTATTTTCCATCATTCTCATAGGATTTAATATTGAATCCAAAGAGATTGACTACCAAGGAGCTACGCTCAGAATATTAAATAAGATTACTACGGAAAAAACGAATTACATAATTCCGCTTTCGCAAACCTTGGAACTTAATAATGCTAAAATCATTGTTTATAGATGTTTAAAAGTTGAAAATGACAATAGAGAAGACGAAATTGCACTGGTTAGTCATGAACTAGAAAGTTATAATGATACAGAAAGTTTTTTAGGATGGATATTTAAATCTTCTCAATATTTAAATACCCCTATAAACCCTATTTATGACATTAAACTACAGAATTGTTTAGAAAAAGATCCAATTTTTCTAAAAAAAATACCTATTTAAAAATACTCAAAAATTGGTTTAGAGAGTTTTTCAGGAAAATTTAGATCGTTTCCTATATTCTCTTTTAATAGCTTGTCATAATCATGTTTTTTAATTTTTTTTGTTCCAAATTGTTTTAGATGCTCGGAATAAAATTGAGTATCAATAAATTTATANCCACCTTGTTTGAGTAATGCAGCAAGATAAACCATAGAAACTTTACTGGAATTCTCAATTAAACTAAACATGCTCTCACCACAAAATATATTTCCAAGTATTAATCCATATAAACCACCTAAAAGTTTATTNTCTGAAAAATATTCTACTGACTTAGCCCTTCCTAAGGAGAATAATTTTATGTAATTATCTATTATCTGATTATTAATCCAGGTGTTTTGCCTGAAGCTATTTCTAGCACAAAGGTTTATTACTTCTTCAAATTGAGTGTTAACCTTTATAGTAAAATCGTCTTTTCTCAAAACTTTTTTTAAGCTTTTTGATAATCTAAAATATTCTAATTCTATTATTCCTCTTTCAGTTGGATATACCCAATGAATATATGGATCGTTGAAGGACTCGGACATTGGAAAAAGTCCTTTTTCATATGCCTTGAGGATAATTCCTGGAGATAAAAACATTTATAATTCTTTGATTTTACTTATCCAATTGACATCAAAATTGGCTTTTTGAAAATCGGATTTATTGATTATTTTTTTTAAGAATGGAATATTTGTATTTACACCCTCAATAACATATTCGTTTAGAGCCCGTTTCAATCTCATTATACATTCCATTCTGTCTTTACCTGTAGAAATAACCTTTGATATCAAACCGTCATAGAATGATGTTATATTACATCCTGAATATAATGATGAGTCAATTCTAATTCCTGGTCCACCTGGAGGATGATAAGTTTTTATTAATCCTGTTGATGGAAAAAGAGTGAGAGGGTTTTCGGCGTTAATTCTGCATTCAATAGAATGGCATGTTTTCTGAAGTTGATTTTGTTTGATTGTTAATTTCTCACCAGATGAAATATTCAGTTGTTCCTTCACTATATCAACATTATAAACTTCTTCAGTTATAGTATGTTCAACTTGAAGTCTTGTATTCATTTCAATAAAAAAAAATTCTCCTTTTGAATATAAATATTCTACAGTGCCTAAATTAAAATAATCAATTTTCTTCATTGCTTTTTGAGTTATATCACACAACTTTTCTCTTTCTTCCTCGTTAATTTTTGGAGATGGACATTCCTCAATGATTTTTTGATTTCTTCTCTGAATTGAACACTCTCTCTCACCAATATGTATAACGTTTCCAAAAGAGTCACCAATCACTTGAACCTCTATGTGCCTAGGATTTTCTAGGAATTTTTCTATATAAACCTCGTCATTTCCGAAGCACTGTTCTGCCTCTTTTTTTGCCATTTGAAAATTACTTTTCAAATCTTTTTCTTCGTAGACTATTTTTATACCTCTTCCACCACCACCATTAGTTGATTTAATTATAACAGGATATGAAATTTGATCAGCTATCTCTTTTGCATCTTTATAACTTTCTAAGTTTTTTTTACTACCAGGAATAGTTGGTAGTCCAATTTTCTGAGCTAACGATTTAGCTTTAATTTTATTTGCCATTTGATCAATATGATCAGGTTTTGGGCCAACAAAAGTAAAACCATGATCATTAACAATTTTAGCAAAATTTGCGTTTTCTGCCAACATACCAATACCTGGGTGTATGGCATCAGCATTAGCAATAGTTGCAGCCGATATAATTGCTGGTATATTTAAATAAGAACTCTTTACTTGTGGTGGGCCTATACAAACACTTTCGTCTGCAAGTCTAACAAACATCTCTTTTTCATCAGCAGTCGAGTGTACTACAACTGTTTTAATATCAAGTTCTTTACAAGCTCTTAAGATTCTAAGTGCTATTTCCCCACGATTGGCTACNAAAATTTTTTTTAGCATTACTCAATTAAAATTAGTGGTTCACCAAATTCAACAGGAGCTTCATTTTTGACAAAAATTTTTTTTACCACACCATTTTTATCCGCTGTTATTTCGTTCATAGTTTTCATAGCTTCTATTATCAGTAAAACTTGACCAATTTTTACAGTTTGTCCTATTTCAACAAATTGTTTTGTACCTGGTTCAGGTGACAAATATGCAGTTCCCACAAGCGGGGATTTTAATGAAGTTTCATTAGAATTTTCTATTTTTTTTTCNAACCTTGGTTTATCAATTACTTCTATTGGGTCTGCTATATTTTGACTTTCTTTCTTTTTGAGCTTATATAAAGTTTTTCCTTCTGAAAATGTCANCTCAGACAGATTATTCTTTTCCATCACCTTGGAAAGCTGTTCTATATCTAAAATATTTTTTTTATTAATCTTATTCATTTGTCAATGATTTGATCGCTAGAAGATAAACATTAGTTCCAAACCCAGCGATNATACCATCTACAACNGAGCTAATAAATGAATTTTTTCTAAAATCTTCNCTTTTATAAATATTTGAAATATGNACNTCAATTTTNGGAATATNGATNACTTTAAGAGCATCATGAATAGCAATCGANGTNTGAGTAANAGCCCCAGCATTTATGATNATACCNTCGTANTTATCTGAATTCTGAAGTTTTTCAATAATTTCACCTTCAGAGTTNCTTTGAAAAAATGAAACNTCNNTTCTATTTTTTTTTGATTCNTTTTTACATTCTGNCTCAATATCTTTAAGTGTTTTTTNTCCATAAATTTCTGGTTCTCGNTTTCCNAGCAAGTTAAGNTTTGGNCCATTTANAATAAGAATTTTTTTCATCTTTTTTCTTTTTTTCTAATTTCTTCCTCAAGGTCAGCTATTTTATTTAGTAAAACTTTATCTTTTGATATTTTTTTTACTCTTTGAATATGTATTTTAGCATTTTTTATTTCATTAACTAATAAATATTTTTCAGCTAGAGCATAGGATGAGAAATCGAATTTCTTAATTTTTCCAAAATTTAACCCTAAATAATGCCATGCTTCAACTGGAAATTCATCATTCTCTATATAATCCCAAAGTAAGTTAATTGACTCTTTGTAAGCTTTATTAGAATTAGAGTGATAGAGAGCTTTTGCTAGGAATAATTTGAAACTCTTTTCGTTACTGCTTATTTTTATTGCTTTTCTAAAAGACGGGAGTGATTGTTTAATTTTACCACTTTCATAATATATCTGACCTTTGAGTTCGTGAAAATAAGGATTTTCGGGATTCATTGCTATACATTTATTGATTAGTCTGATTGCAATATCACTTTTTCCAATTTTATAATTTAGAAGTGAAAAGGCATATACTTTTTCAATACTCTCATTATCAAAATAAATTGAATTGAGTTGTTGTTCATCTAAAAAAAATCCATTTAATTTCGCTTTAACTAATGCATAATCTTCCTCTAGCTTTTTAAATTCTCTTATATTTTGATTTTTAAGGTTCAAGTAAATATATTTCTTCCTTTCGCTTGAAAGTGGATGGGTTAAGAAGTAGGGATTAATTTGCTTAAGATTCTCATTTTTTTCTAATATTTTGAAAATATTTAGTAATCCCTCCAAAGAAAACCCTGCATCCTTAAGTAGCCTTATAGCTGTTTGATCAGCAACTGATTCTTGTCTTCTTGAAAAAGACAACAAATTTTGAGAGCCTATTTGTTGTCCACCCAATAGGATTGCTGTACCAGCATCTGATGCACCAGAAGCAATGACTCCAGCAGCTAATATTGAGGAAAGAATACTTATTATTGATGATTTTTGCGAAGCTTTAATTTTTTCTGAAAAGTGCCCGCCAGTTATATGGCCAATTTCATGCCCAACAATTCCAGCAATATCTTCTAGCTGTCTACTTTCCAATAATAGTCTTGTTGTAAAAAAAAATTTTTGACCCGGGATTACAAATGCATTTATATAATTCTGATTGTCGATATAAAAATCGAGTTCATCAGCATTAAGATCTGTGCTCTTGACAAGTTCTCTTGCAATATTCTTTAAAAGATTTTCAGTTTCAGCATCTCTGACAATATTAAGGTTTCGTGCAGATAAACTAGCTAAAAAAAAAAAAGACAATAAAAATGCTGTTAATGATCTCATGAATCCAATATAGATAGTATATATTTTTTAAAAGTTATAATGAACAACAATAATTTTTATCTCCCATCATCAAGATCTTTCGTTGAAGAGTTCAATGTTATGAAATTACTTGCTGATGCAAATAAGCTTGAAGAGAAGGGCAAGAAAATTTATCATTTTGAATTAGGTGAGCCGCAACCTAATACTCCATCTAAAGTTACTAAGGAATTAGAAAAATTAATTACAAAAAAAATTCCTGGTTACACGCCATCTAACGGTATTGAGATTTTAAGAAATAAAATATCGAAATTTTATAAAGATAAATATAATTTAGGAATTGATCCAAACCAAATTTTTGTAACTACGGGGTCATCTGGAGCATTTCTACTAACTTTTCTTTCTTGCTTTGATGCTGGTAACAAAGTTGCGATATTTAACCCCGTTTATCCAGCTTATAGAAATATTTTGAAATCTTTAAATATCAAAGTGCTTGAGATAAATTCTGATGAAAAAAATAATTTTGAAATTGATGTAAGAAAAATTAAGAAGTTTAAAGGTATCGATGGATTAATAATTTCAAACCCAAACAATCCAACTGGACAAGTTTTAAATGCAAATGAATTAAGATTTATTTACCAATATTGCGAAACAAATAAAATTAAATTAATTTGTGATGAAATTTATCATGGTATTGAGTATGAAAGAAAATCAAATTCTATTCTTAGCTTTGGGAAAAATGCCTTCGTTATTAATAGTTTTTCTAAATACTTCTGTATGCCTGGTTGGAGATTAGGCTGGGCTATTGTGCCAAAGGAGCTAACTCAAAATTTTCTAAGGCTTTCTCAGAACTTATTTATCTCTTCAGGAAATATTGCACAATTAGCCGCTGTCAGGATATTTGATTGTATAACTGATTTGGATAAAATTGTTCAAAATTATAAATTATCACGCAACCTCATTTTTAAAGAATTATCGAGATTTGATAGGATTAAGTTTAACAAACCTACAGGTTCATTTTATTACTATCTAAATATCAGTAATTTAAGTAATAATTCAGTAAAGTTTGCCAGAAAACTTTTAAATGACACGGGAATTGTTATCACTCCTGGCATTGATTTTGATAAAGAAAATGGTTTGACGTGCGTTAGATTGGCTTTCTCAATTGATAATAAAGTTGTCAAGGAAGGTTTGAAAAAATTTAGTAGATGGCTTTCGGCTTGTTATTGACTCCACCAACCTTGTCTTTTTTCTTCTTTTGTTTTTTTCTTTAATAAATCTATTTTTTCTCCTTCTAATGAGATTTTTCTTTTTATTTTATTTGTTTTTGAAGAATTTGATTTTTTATGCAAATTAAAATCCTCAGCTTTTGCTCTGTAGCTTTTTCTCTTAAGTGGCATACTAGATTTATTTGTTTCATGTTGTTCACCATCTTTAAAATTGTTTTTTGAGTGAGTTGCGGGCTCATCTGGAACGATAATTCTTTTGTCTTTAGTGTTATTTTCAATATTATTTTTTATTGTTGTCAATTTTTCAAGTTTTTTAAAATCTTCTGATGTTAGGGGTTTATTACTATTTTTAATTAAAACCTCAGTATCTTTAGAGATAAAAAATTCCTGATCATTTAAATCTTTATGGATTTTTACAAAAGCTTTAGTCTTATATTTTTTATAAAAATTTGATTTTTCATTATTTTCTATTTTTATAAGATTACCAATTCTTTCATTACAAATAATGTTAATTTTTTCCTTATTGTTTTTACTCAAATATTCATAATAAACTCTGAGAATCTGGTCTACTATAAAATCAACTGAAAGTGTATTTC
>PARN01000008.1 GCA_002711515.1 Rickettsiales bacterium
TAAAAAATAATTTTGACATTTCGTATTTAAAAATATAAGAAAATCTGATTATGAAACTTCTCATTGTTGAATCACCAGCAAAAGCTAAAACTATAAAAAATTATTTAGCTGATGACTTTGAAGTTATAGCAAGCGTTGGTCATTTTAGAGATCTTCCTCAAAAGGGAATCGGGATCGACGAAAATAATGATTTTTTTGTTGAGAACTGGGAGGTTGATAAAAAAAAAATTAATAATATTGTTGACTCAGTCAAAAAATCTAATGAGATTTTTCTAGCTCTAGACCCTGACAGAGAAGGTGAACTAATTGCATGGCACCTTGTAGAGGTATGCAAAGAAAAGAAGCTTTATCAAGGAAAACAATTCAAAAGAATCGAGTTTTCTGCAATTAGAAAGGAAGATATACTTGAGGCTATTGCAAATCCTAGGAATATAAATCAAAATCTTGTGGATGCGGCAATTACAAGAAGGTTTCTAGATAGATTCTTTGGATACAAAATTTCTCCAATAACCAAAAGAAGAACTATTTTTGGCTCCTCTGCTGGTAGAGTCCAATCTCCTACATTAAAAATTTTATGTGAAAGAGAAAAAGAAATTGATCTTTTTAAACCACAAGANTACTGGGATACTTTTATTGAATTTATNGATAAAGATAAAAATAAAATTAGCTGTAGTCTATTATATGAAGGAGATAAAAAGTTTGACAAATTTACTATTAATAATGGCAAATTAGCTGAAGACTTAAAAAAAAGAATTGAAAAAGATACATTTTTTCTCGAAAATATTAATACTAAAGAAAAAAAAAGAAACCCATACTCACCTTTTTCAAATTCTTTACTTCTTCAGGACGCCTCTTCAAAACTTGGCTTCAGTCCTAAACAAACGAATTCAATTGCTCAAGAACTAAAAGATGGCATTGGTAAACTTGGTGCTCTTATTACTTATCATCGAACAGATTCTAATAGAATGAAAGATAGTGAAATTGAAAAGTTGAGAAATCAAATAAAAAAAAACTATGGAAACGATTTTATTTCTGNGAANAAAATNGACTANAAAGAAAAATCAAAATTTGTACAGCAAGGCCATGAAGCTGTTACACCTACTGAATTAACAAAAGAACCAGATATGCTAAAAGATNTTCTNAATAACGATCAATTAAAACTTTATGAATTAATATGGAAAAGAACTATTGCATCACAAATGTCACCAAGTAAAAGCTTAGAGACAACCTTTTTTATTAAAAGTCAAAANTTTACTTTAAAGGCCTCTGGTTCTATAGAAAAATTTAGTGGGTTTAAAAAAGTTTATGATTATTTTGATAAAAATGACGAAGCTCAAAAATTACCTGATTTGAAAAAAAATACACCGTTAATAAAAAGTATTCTTGAAGTGAAACAGAACTTCACAAAACCTCCAAATAGATATTCTGAAGCGGGACTAATTAAAAAATTAGAGGAACTTGGAATTGGGAGGCCTTCCACTTATGTATCAATTTTTACAAAACTAGATGAAAGAAACTATGTAGATATAAAAAATAAAGCTTTAGTTCCTACTTCAAAAGGAAAAGTATTATCTAAATTTTTAGACGGATTTTTTGACGAATTTGTGGATTATAAGTTTACTGCTGGCTTAGAAGAACAACTTGATTTGATAACTGAAAGTAAACTAGAGTGGAAAATAACTCTACAAAACTTTCTTAAAACTTTAAACAAAACTGTTAAAATAGTTGAAGAAACAAGTATTTCTCAAGTAATTNATAAAATAAATGAATTTTCTCCAGAAATTTTNAAAGAAAANAAATGTCCAAAGTGTAGCAATGGTGACTTNACAATAAAATTTTCTTTCTCGGGACCATTTATTGGGTGTACCAATTATAAAAAAAATAATGAAGGATGTAGTTATACCCACGCAATTGACGCTGATGAAGATAACAAAGAACTTTCTGGAGAAGGAAAATTAATTGGTACTGACCCAAACACAGGACAAAATATTGTTTTAAAAGTCGGAAGATATGGAAGGTATCTTGAGTCACTAAGTAGTGGAAAAGTAAAAAGAACAAGTATACCTAAGAAAATACCTAATGATGAAATAAATCTTGAAAAAGCTATAAAATTCATGAAATTACCAAGATTAATTGGAACACATCCTAATACACGAAAAGAAATTTTAGCTTCAATCGGACCTTATGGGCCATATTTAAAGCACGATAATAAATTTGTTTCTTTAAAAGACGACGATGTTACTGAAATCGGAATAAATAGAGCGATTGAAATAATAGAAAAAAACCTAAGTCAAAAGAAAGAAATTATCATAGGCGAACACCCTGAGACAAAAAAAAATATAGTNAGNAAAAAAGGGATCAAGAATAGACCCGACTATATTTCTTATAATAAAAAAAATTTCTCACTTCCAGATGAGTATAATGAAAAGAAATTAACTCTNAAAGATGCAATAAAAATAATTGATGAAAAAAAGAAAACCTCACCCAAAAAAAATAAACCTACTTGAGATTATAAATAATGAAATAAAGGAAAACTCANTAAGGCAAGGGTTTTCAAAAAATCTGCTTAACTATTCTATAGATCTTAAGAAAAAGGAAAGCTCTTATCACAAAGATTTTACAAATATCCCATTTGTAACAATTGATGGTGATGATAGTAAAGATTTTGATGATGCAATCTGGTCAAATAATGACAAGCACAAATCTAAAGTCTACATTGCTATTGCCGATGTAAGTTTTTATGTAGAACAAGGAGACCCACTTGACATGGAAGCTAGAAAAAGAGGTAATTCATTTTACTTTCCTGACAGAGTTATTCCGATGCTACCAGAAGAAATTTCTAATAACCTTTGTTCGCTCAAGCCAAACGAAAAAAAAAAATGTGTTATTATTGAAGNAGATCTTTATTTGGGAAAAATTCAGAGTTTTAAAATTCATAGGGGAATTATAAAATCTATTGCTAGGTTAACCTACNATGANGTAGACGATATTTATTTTTCAAAAAAAACTTCAANCAAATACTATGANTTAATTNATAATCTTTTTAAAACCTATAGTTTTCTGAANNCTGTTTCTNATCAAAGAGGAAAAATAAATTTTNATAGAATTGAATTTGAGATTAAAGAAGACAAAAAAGAAAACGTAATTTTAAAAAAAAAAGAAAANCTACATTCTTATCGCCTAATCGAGGAGTTCATGGTTTTAGGAAATAATATTGTTGGAGGGATATTAAAAANAAATAACTTAAAGTCAATCTTTCGAAATCATGAATGCCCAAGCAACGAAAAAATTCTTAATCTTAAAAAAATAATTAACAATTTCAATATAAATTTCGAGGGCAACTTGAAAAAACAAAAAGATTTTTGGAAACTAAAAAGTATATTCAAAGAAAGAAATCAAGATTTCCTNANTGANTTTCTTTTAAAAACTCAATCTAAAGCTNTTTATGAAAATAAAAATAAAGGGCATTTTGGACTTTCTCTCAGTGAATATACTCACTTCACCTCCCCGATAAGGAGNTACTCTGATCTATTAGTNCATAGAGATTTAATCAACTTTTGCTTTGAANATTCTTTAGATAGTTCCATNCCCNACATATCGTCACATTTAAATATCCAGGAAAAAAAAGCTGACTTTATTGAGAGAACGATCCTAGATAAGGCTTGTAGTTTGTACCTTAAAGGAAAAAAAAAGAATTTTGAATTTAAAGGTTTTGTTGATGCTATTGAAAGTTTTGGAGTATTTATTAAAGCCATCGATTANCCTTTTTCTGGCTTGGTAAGATTTAAAAAACAATCACTTAAGACCAGTACTTGGNGTNTCAAAAGAAGTTCAGATATTGACTTTAAAGTTGGACAGCTTGTAAANTTTAGAATAAAAAAAAATAATATNTCAAATGGNAAAATTTTATTAGATAAAGTTAAAAGAATAGGAGATGAATAAAGAAATTAATAAAATCAAATTATTAAAAAGAGGTTTTTTGCGAAAATGCCCTAAATGTGGAACTTCACCAATTTTTTCAGGTTATATCAAACCATTTGATCAATGTAAAAATTGTGGCATAAATTTTTCAAAATATAGATCTGATGATGGACCAGCTTATTGCACAATTTTTATTGTAGGTCATGTTGTAGTTCCAATCATTTTACTTATTGAAAAATACTTCAGTCCCTCAATTAAACTTCAAATGATTTTTTGGCCTATAATAACTTTATTACTTACACTATGGCTTCTCCCAAAAATAAAAGGTGCATTCATTGCATTACAAATTTTTCTCAAAGATAATCAAAGTTGAGNTTGACACATTTTCTTAAATGAATATAAGTAAGCNATGGCTAAATCTAATACCATACAAGTCAANTTAGTAAGNACTGCTGACACCGGTTTCTTNTATGTCAAAAATAGGAACCCAAAGACAAAGACCGAAAAGCTTGAACTAAAAAAATACGACCCAAAANTTCGAAAACACGTAATTTTTAAAGAACAAAAAATAAAATAAAATATAGTTTAGCTTTTCTTTTTGTAATCAAATTTTATACCNAACTCCTTAAGGTGCTNATCAGACACTCGTTCAGGAGAACCCATCATTAAATCTTCGGCCTGTTGATTCATTGGAAAAGCAACTACTTCTCGAAGATTTTCTTCTTCAGACATAAGCATAATCATTCTATCAATCCCTGGTGCAGAGCCACCATGTGGAGGAGCACCAAACTTGAAAGCATTAAANAACGAGCNGAATTTNTTCTTTAACTCATCTNCAGAATANCCAGCNATTTCAAAAGCCTTNACCATTATTTCTGGTTTATGATTTCTTATCGCACCAGATGAAAGCTCAACACCATTACAAACTATATCAAATTGCCAAGCAAGAATTTCTAAAGGATTTTTAGTCTCCAATGCTTCCATTCCACCCTGAGGCATTGAAAAAGGGTTATGACTAAAGTCGATTTTTTTTGTAAGAGGATTTACTTCAAACATTGGATAATCTACAATCCAACAAAATNTAAAAATATCGCTCTCTAGTAATGAGAGTTCATCGCATAACTTNTTTCTTACAATTGANGAAAATNTTGTTGCTTCATCNGAGTTATTTGATACAAAAAAAATACTATCTCCGTTTTGAAGATTGGACATTTCTTTAATTCTTTCTAAATTTTCCTTTTTTAAATTATTAGCAATCGGTCCTTTGAACTCATTTTGTTCAAAAACAATGTATCCAAGACCTTTTTGACCAGATTCCCTAGCCCAACTATTAAGCTTATCAAACCATGCTCTAGGTTTTTTTGATGACTTAGGCGCTCTGATTCCTTTAACTATATTTCCAGCTGCTATACTAGATTCAAAAATCTTAAAACCTGAGTTTACGAAAGTTTCTGTGATATCTATTATCCTAAGCGGGTTTCTCAAATCAGGTTTATCCGTTCCAAACATATCCATTGAATCTTTGAATTTAATTCTTTCGAATGGTGGAGAGGATATTTCTTTATTTGTATGCTCAGCAAATATCTCATATAGAACAGGTTCTATTGTGTTAAATATATCTTCTTGCTCAACAAATGCCATTTCAAAATCAAGTTGATAAAATTCACCTGGTGATCTATCTGCTCTTGCATCTTCATCTCTAAAACAAGGAGCAATTTGAAAATATTTATCAAAATTAGATACCATCAATAACTGTTTAAATATTTGTGGAGCTTGAGGCAAAGCATAGAATTTTTCTTTATGTATTCTACTTGGTACCAAGAAATCTCTTGCGCCTTCAGGCGATGAAGCTGTTAAAATTGGAGTTTGAATTTCAATAAAACCCCTACTTATCATTTTATCTCTTAAACTTTTTATCACGTTTGATCTAAAGACTATATTTTTATGATTTTTTTCTCTTCTTAAATCTAAATATCTATATTTTAGCCTAAGTTCTTCTGGTGAGTCATCATCGACCGAAACCTGAAATGGAATTTGATCAGATTTATTCAGGATTTCCGTCTTTTTAACTTGAATCTCTACTTCACCTGTGGGCAAACTTTTATTGATCGTATCCTCTGAGCGCTTTACAACTATTCCAGAAACCTTAATCACGCTCTCTAATTTCAAATTTTCTATATCGTTAAAATGCTTGTAATCAGAATTTACCACGCATTGAGTGATTCCATAATGGTCTCTTATGTCTAAAAAAAGAACACCTCCATGATCTCTTTTTTTATTTAGCCACCCGGATATATTAACTTCTTCATTTATGTTTTTGAGAGATATTTCTCCGCAAGTATGTGTTCTATAATAGTTCATTTAATTGAAGTCAAAAAGTTAAAGTGGTAAATATTATGAATGCTACAATATAACAAAATTCAATTAAAACAATTCTATTTGAAATGTCAAAAAGATAAAATAATTGGGCTAGATACAGAATTTCATAGAGTTAATACATACTATCCCAAATTATGCCTTGTACAAATTTCAAACAAATCAGAATCAATTATTATTGACCCACTCAAAAGAAATTTTGATATAAGTTATTTAAATAGAATTTTATTTAACAAGGAAATTCTTAAGATTATTCATGCATCAAGACAAGATATAGAAATTTTCTACAACTTGTTTAAAAAAATTCCACAACCTTTGTTTGATACACAATTATGTCTTTTTTACTTAGGCTACAATAAGTCTATTAGTTATGCAAAAGCATGTAATGATTTTCTTTGTATAAAAATTAATAAAGAACATCAATTTATTGATTGGCGTCAAAGACCACTGAGTTTGGAAAAAATAAATTATGCCATCAATGACGTAAAATATTTAATTCCGCTTTACGAAAAAATTAGAAAAAAATTAGAAGACACTTCTACGACTCAGTTAAAGAAAGAATTAAAAAAAATTCTTGATGAAAATTTGTACAAAAAAAAAGACGAAAACGCGTGGCAAAAAATTAATCTTAATAAATTTAATCATCAAGAAATAGAAACTCTCAAGTATCTTTGTGCTTTAAGAGAAAAAATAGCAAAAAGAAAAGATATACCAGTTAAGAGAATAATTAGAGATCAAGATCTAAAAGTAATCTGTAATAAAAAAACAACAAAAAATAAAGTCCTTAAAATATTGAATAAAATAATTCATCCTGATTTTAGAGTTAAGGCTATGGAATTACTTACTAAATGAAGACAATTTATNTGTCTAAATTATTTTACTCAGAAAAGTGGTTGTAATTTTTGAGTGGGTTTGTAGTGATTTCTTATCGATCTTTTTTGCAATATCTATAGCTGATTCATACGATCTTTCAATACGTTTAGATAAGTATTCTAAGTTATGATTGCTAATGGATATATTCCTATCAGATAAATACTTTTTTATAATTTTGCATAGTAAATTATTATCTGGTTCTTTGACCTCAACTACAAATGCTGAGGAGATCCTTGAAATAAGATCATTAATCTTTGTTTTCACTAATCTCGGTGGAACATCNCATGTGATCAANAGATTTGATGTTTTTCTTGAAAGTAGAATATTTATTAAATTAAGCACTTTTTCATCTATCATTTCTTTTTTAAACAAACTATTTATGTCATCAATAACCCAATTATTTTTCGTTATAAGTTCAACATCAAAATTACTAGAAATTATCTCATCGAACCTTTTTCGACTGAGAAAAATTGCTCTAGATCTTTCTTGCCAAATTCTAGCAATTGACGTTTTTCCACATTTTTTTGGACCATATACAAAAATTATTNGGTTTGACCATTTTGGCCATTGGTTAATAAGATCCATCGCCAATATATTTTTTTTACTTATGAAAAAATCTTTATCTTTAAACTTAAATTTAAAATTTAATATTCCTTGCTTCATTAATAGTTTAATATTTCAAATTTATTTTCATTGTCAGTTTCTTTAAGTTTAAGATTGTCAACTTCAAGAGCTAAATTTAATTGTTCTAAAGAATATTTGGTTAAAACCCTGTAAGTAATACTTTCTGGTGTTAATTCGTAAATAAGAAAATTTTTATTAGAAAGAATTTCTTTTAACCTTTCTTCGATAAATATTGATTTTTTGAGATCGAATATATTATGAGTAATAAAAATAGTTTTTTTTTTATTAGTTTCTGTCTTNGAATCTTCAATNTTGTATCTCCACCAATTCTGAAGTTCATTCATNATAATTTTAGCAATTAGTTCAATTTGTGAGACATTTGAGTCTTTTGGTAGTGAATTTTTTTTTAANATATTTACTTCTTTAAAGAATTTTCCNTCAAAAATTGTTGTTGACAAATTTACTGAAAATAGTTTTTTATTAAAATCAAAATTTTCTTCAAGAAAAATAATAATTGCCTTCTTTTTTCTATAAAATTCTAAGAATTTAATCATTGATTGACTATTNTTGTTAATTATTTCCTCAGCATCAATTTTCAATTTGTTTAAATGGTTTTTATCTGGAAAAGAAAGTTTTAATAGACTTTGTTGATTATATTCTTGTAACAAAAAATCATACCAATAATTTTCATCTTCAAATAAATACAGAGTTTTAAATTTTTTAAAAATTGGGAAAATNACATAATTTTCAGAAATAAAAATATTGATCTTGATGTTATTTTTTAAAAAAAATTTCTTAACTTTTTCTGGATTAAAATTTACAGATATTTCAGTAAAGTAATTTATATCAGTGATTTTTTCCGATTGAATTTTATAATCTTTTACCAGCTCTGAAATATCAATTTCAGAAATAGTATCTATTTTGTCAATATCTTCCGGGTTCAAAATATTTTTTGTAAGTATATCGAAAGCATTNTCAAANGAGATTTTTCTAGCTTTATCTCTAAGNGCAAGAACATCTCCTTCATTATCNAGAAAAATTTCATTATTCTCAATAAAATATATATTTTCGTTAGCAAAACAAACTGCTACATTAAGAAAAAAAAAGATTATAATATTTATGAGTTTAAGCAAAATATTCAATTTGTTATTTAATTAAATTTATAACATTATTCCTTTTAAAAAACATCTAACAATTATTGGGAGGAAAAGATAGTTACTTATAAATCGTCTGGAGTAGATGTCGAAAAAGCTTCAAAATTGGTTAAGAAGATTGAAAAGATCTCTAAAGNNAACTTTAGAAGAGAAGTTATTAATAATCCTGGNGGATTTGCATCATTATTTGATTTAAGAAAACTTAAATACAATGATCCAATCCTCATTACTAGTACTGATGGAGTGGGAACAAAGCTTAAAATAGCTATTAAATGTAAAAAACTAAATTATTTAGGATTCGATTTAGTTGCCATGTGTGTCAACGACATATTAGCTAATGGAGGGGAACCAATTATTTTTCTTGATTACATTTCATCATCTAAATTATCTGAGAAAGATTTTTTAACTCTTATTAAAAGTATTAATAATGCATGNAAAGAATCAAAATGTTCTCTTGTAGGTGGNGAAACGGCAGAAATGCCTGGGATGTATAAAAAGAATGAATTTGATATTGCAGGGTTTTCAGTTGGAGTGGTTGAAAGAAAAAATCTATTGACAAAAAAGAATGTTAAATCTCGATCAGTTATTATAGGACTTGAATCAAATGGATTTCATTCAAANGGATATTCTTTNATAAGAAACATTTTTAAACTTAATAATATTAATTTAAAAATTAAAACTCCATACAAATCAGAAAAAACAATTTTAGAGGATGATATACTCAAACCTACCAAAATATATATACAGGAGGTTCTACCACTTATAAAAAAAAAATTGATAAGTTCTATAGCTCATATCACCGGGGGGGGTATTTATGAGAATCTTAGTAGATGTATTCCTGAAAATCTTCAAGCAGACATTGATATGCCAAACTTTTCAATTCCTGAAAGATTCATTTGGATAAGTAAATTAGCCAACTTAAAACCTAAAGAAATGCTAAAAACTTTCAATTGTGGTATTGGATTAATTTTGATAGTTGAACAACGTCAATTACCAACTATCAAAAAATATTTTGTAAAAAGGAAAATTAATTTTTTTCAAATGGGACAAATAAACCCTAAAGTAAAAAATAATGTAAATATTAATAACTTTGGACAATGGCATTTAAAATAGGGATATTAATTTCTGGAAATGGTTCAAATATGGTTAATATAGTTGAAGCATGTAAAAAAAAAACACTAACATCAACTGTAGAAATTGTGATTTGTAATAACCCGAAAGCAAAAGGTATAAAAAAAGCAGAATATTTAGATATCGAAACAAAAATAATCCCTAACAAAAATTTATCTACAGATGATTTTGAAGAAAAAATTATTAATTCTTTTAAAGAAAAAAATGTAGATTTAATCTGTCTTGCCGGTTTTATGAAAATATTAAGTAAAAAATTTTTTAATAAATGGAAAAAACATGTAATTAATATTCACCCATCTTTACTACCATCCTTCAAAGGTTTAAATGCTCAAAAACAAGCTTTTCTTTATGGAGTCAAATACACAGGTTGTACTGTTCATTTTGTTGATGAAAACTTAGATTCAGGGAAAATTATTGGGCAAGAAGTTGTAAATATATCTCAAAAAGATACATTACAATCAATAACAAGAAAAATATTGAAGAAGGAACATATTTTGTATATAAATGCTATAAGATATTTAGAAGGATCGATAAAACTATGAACAAATTTGACAGTAAAGATCACGAAAACTTTTTCGAAAAATTCATGAAATTTACTGTTGTCACCTGTATTTTAGTAATAATTTTACTATTTTTACTTTGGTTTTTTTTGATAAGATAGTNANNTNTANATTTCTTTNCTAGAGAAAAANAATTGAATTTCACTTTTAGCGTTTTCATTACTGTCCGACCCATGGACTGANTTTTCTTCTACNGACACCCCATANTGCTTCCTAATAGTATTATCCTCAGCATTTGCAGGGTTTGTCGCACCCATAAGTTTTCTGTATTTGGTAACAACATCCTTNCCCATTAAAACTTGAACAACTATTGGGCCGGAAATCATATAATTACACAAATCATTAAAGAAAGCTCTATCTTTGTGAACACTGTAGAAATTTTTGGCATCAGCAATTGATAGGAGTAACATTTTTTGCGCAACAATTTTCAGTCCATTTTTTTCAATGAGACTATTTATCTCACCTATTAAATTTCTCTTTACTGCGTCTGGCTTTATTATAGATAATGTAAGGTTCATTTTATATAAAAATTAAACAATTTTCCATTTAAGTTCATCGTATTCGTAAAAGAAAGAAACTTCAAACTGCTTTTTATTTAAACGTTCTTTCAAAGTAGNTAAAATGTNTTTGTTCAGAATNTTTTTTGAAAAAACAAAAAATTTTTTAAAATTTTCAAATTTGTTTAATATAACGTTAGGTGACACAATTAATTGATCAAATTCTTTTAAATTTTTTAATTTCGGTTCGTTATATTTTGATAGAATTAAATTATCCAAATCAGATAATTCTTCATTAATTTTTTTATGCGGAAGAAATTCTTTCTTTTCTTTAATCCATAGAAAATCATCTAGCTCATTTACTTCTCTATCATTTTTCAAGCAAATAAAAGTNTTTTTTTTTTCATTGACTAATTTTTTACACAACTTCTGAACTATAATATTGAAATCTGAATTAATATAATAGAGGTTAATTTGTTTAGTATTAAGTTTATTATTCATAATTGTTTTTAACAAAATCGTCAAGCAACCTNACTCCAAAGCCTGTGCCACCNGGNCTTGAAAAATCNGTTCCTTTATTTGACCATGTTACACCTGCAATATCAAGATGAGCCCAACTTGTTTCTCCGACGAACCTTTTTAGAAATTGAGCCGCTGTGATACTCCCNGCCCCNCTTGTACCAGTGATATTTTTCATATCTGCTATTTTACAATTTAAGAGTTTGTCAAACTTTTCATCCATCGGTAGTCTCCAAACAAGTTCATTTGTTCTTGAAGAAGATTCTAAAATTTTGGATGCAAGTTTATCATCATTAGAAAATAATCCTGCATATCTATCTCCAAGGGCGACAATAATTGCTCCCGTAAGTGTAGCCAAATCAATCATTAGTTTAGGCTTGAATCTCTCTTTTATATACCACAAAACATCAGCCAGGACCAGTCTTCCCTCCGCATCAGTATTTAATACCTCAATAGTTTGCCCTGACATTGATTCAACAACATCACCAGGTCTTTGGGCATTTCCGTCTGGCATATTTTCCACCAAACCAACAGCTCCAATAACATTAGACTTTGATTTTCTTAATGCTAATGTGTACATCAGGCCGGCAACCACACCTGCTCCACCCATATCCCATTTCATATCTTCCATACCTCCTGAAGGTTTTATTGAGATTCCACCTGTATCAAAAGTAACACCTTTACCAATAAAAGAGATAGGGGGAGTTTTAGATTTTGGATCACCCGACCACTTGAAAATCATCAATCTGGCTGGTTTAACAGATCCTTGGGAAACTCCAAGCAATGCGTTCATCCCTAATGACTTCATCTTTTTCTCATCAAGTACTTCAATCTTAACTCCTTCCTTTTTTAGTACAGAACATAAATCAACAAATTTTGAAGGATAAAGGATATTTGCTGGTTCAGAAACTAAATTTCTAGTTAAAAAGTTACCTTTTTGCGAATCAATATGTTTAAGTAAGTGTTTTTTGGTTTGAGATTTTAAAGAATTAGCGATTTTAATTGAATTCACTTTATTATCTTTTTTTGAAGTCTTTTTATATTTTTCGAATCTATAATCTTTAAGTATGATTCCTGACAAAATATTATTATAAATTTTTTGGAGGTTTCTAAGGTCTGATTCATCCATAAGCATAAAAACATTTTTAATTTTTTTGCTCTCTAGATAAGATAAAATATTTGCTCCCAAGACTTCATACTCTAAATCTTTGGAAACCTTATCTGAAACTATTATAGTAAAAGATGTGAGACTATCTCCTGAGGATTGGAAGAAAGTCTGGTACACAACACCTTTTTTTTGTTTTTCTTGGTTCAAAAATTTATTTATTAGATCCTTTTTATCCTTTTGGATCTCTTGCGATTTTAAGAAAGATTTATGATCAAAAATTACGTAAACAATATGATCATCTAAAGACTTTTTTTTTGTAAAACTAATTTTCATTTAACTATCAATTAATAACAAAATCTGTAATAAATGATGTATATTGTTTTTTTTTTTAAAAATCAATGAATTTAGTAGATAAATATATTTTCAAACAACTTTTCAATAATTCACTTTTAATCTTAGTTCTTATTATTGCAGTTTTTTCTCTTGCTAAAAGTGTACAACTTATTGAATTAATTGTTAGTAGAGGACTACCAACTCTTATTTTCTTAAAATTGATTCTAAACTCATTACCACAGATCATTCCAACTTTACTTCCTATAATTGTTTGTTTATCAATTTATTTTGTATACACCAGAATGATAACTGACAAAGAATTGATAATTTTGCAATCCTCAAGTTTTACAAACTTAGAATTAATAAAACCAACCTTAATTTTTGCTTTAGTATTATCATTTTTGAGTGCATTTTTTACATTATATCAAGGTCCAGAATCTAACAAAAACTTTAAAATTCTATTGTACACAATAAAAAATAATTACTCCTCAAGTTTACTCCAAGAAGGAATGTTTAACACTATTGGTAAAGATTTTACTATTTTTATAAAAAAAAATGATACTGATGGTCTGCATAATATTTTTATTCACGATACCAGAGATCCTGAAAAACCCTCAACTCTTATTGCTACAAAGGGGAAAATTATAAACACCAATTCATACACAAAAATATTTCTACAAAAAGGATCTCAACAGTTTCAATCAAAGGACAAGAAACTTTCTATTTTATATTTTGACGAATATCTTCTCAATATTAATCAATCAAAAGGTTTTGATTTCTTAAATAGATGGAAATCACCATCAGAAAGGACCCTGACAGAATTAAAAAATCCAAATCCCACTTCCTTAGATGATCAAAATAATCTTCAGGCTTTTAGAGCAGAGATAACAATGAGATATTCAATGCCATTAAATGTTTTAACTTTTAGTATTTTTTTACTTAGTTTCATTCTTTATTTGAAATTTGATAGAGTCGAAAATTTGTCAAAAACAATAAAAATCCTTTCTTTACTAATATTCCTTCAAGTACTTGCTATAGTTTTTTCGAACCTTTCTATAAAATTAAATAATTTCCAAATACTGAATTTTTTTCCTTCTTTTTTTTCTGTTATTTTTTCTGTCTATTTTTTAATGAAATCAAGGACACTTAATAATGATTAGAAGTAGAATAATTTTTCGTTATCTAATTAAAGAAAATATTTTCTCATTTTTAATTGTTTTTTTATTTTCTTGTACTTTGTTTATTTCGATTGACCTTATTGAGTTAATCAGGAGAAGTTCAAGTAAAGATATCGAATTCAGTATATTATTAAAAATGGCCATTTTTCATATTCCTTCTTTATTTCCAATTATTTTACCTACTGTTTTCTTGTTGAGTTCTATGAATACTTATATGAAGCTTAATAAAAACAATGAACTTGGGGTCTTGAGAGCTTCAGGCTTTTCAATTTGGTCACTAATATTACCAGCCATCGTCAATGTTTCTATTATTAGTACTCTCTACTTGTTAGTATTCAACCCAATATTTGCATATATGAATGTAAAATTCAAAAATTATGAGAGTGTTCATTTCAAAGGAAGTTCAGGTTTATTTTCGGTTTCAGACACTGGACTATGGCTTCGTGAACGAAATGAGAATTTTGAATACGTAATAAATTCACGACACTATTCATTCGAAAATAAAAGTTTGACAGATGTAAAAATTTTTAAATTTGATCTAGAGAATAAATTCCTTGAAAGGATAGATGTCGAAAATGTAGAGATGATTAATGACGAATCATGGAAATTAAATAATGGATACAAATTAGTGATCAATCAAGTCCCTGAAAAATTTGAAGAAAGTTTGTTAGAAATAAACTTAGATGCTGATAAAATTGAGAAAAACTTTAGGCCACCTGAGACATTAAGTTTTTGGAGTTTAAATGAATATATTAAGAATCTCGATTCATCTGGGTTTTCTGTAAAAAAACATTTAGTTTATAAAAATTACCTTTATTCATTCCCATTCATCCTAATTTCAATGGTTCTTTTAGGGTGTATTTTATCAATAAAAAAAGATAGGTTAAAAAAGAATATTCTCAAAATCATCTATGGAATTATTATCGGAGTAATTTTTCACTTTGTTGCTGATGTCATTAAAACTTTGGGACAAACAGGGAATCTAAACATATTTCTTTCTGTTTGGTCGCCTCCAATAATATTTAACTTTTTATTAATAAGTACGTTAATTCACCTAGAAGATGGTTAAGTTTAAATATTTTTGCACATTTATTTTTTTATTCTCATTTGTATGTGCCAATGAAAAAATAGAAATCAATGCAGACCAATTTACTTATGATAAAGAAAATACTAGAATTTATGCGACTGGGAATGTTGAGATAATTGATGAGGAATTTAAGCTTTATGCTGATAAAGTATTCCTTAATAATGAATCCAAAGTATTGTCTGCACGTGATAATGCTACTATATTCAATTCCGACGGAACAATCCTTAAAGCTGAAAAAATAGTAGCTGACCAAAGTCTTAGAAATGCTGTTATAGAAAATAGTTATTTATTTATTCCAGCAAAAAAATTTGATAATGAGGAAAATTTTTTAAAAATTGGAGCAAAGAGAGTTGAAAGAAGAAATAAGGTTTGGGAAAAAATGGAATATGGTGTATTTACAGCTTGCAAGCCGTGTTTCAACGAAGAGACAAATAAATTTGATGCACCGCTAGTTCAACTTAAGGCCGAAAAAATAATTCACGATAAAAAAGATCTAATAGTTAAATACTATGATGCATACATAGATATAAAGGGTAAAAGTGTCTTTTATTTACCGTATTTTTCATTAGCGTCACCACTTGTAAAAAGAAAAGCAGGAATTTTAGCTCCAAGTTTTAGACAAACTCATTTCTTCGGACTAGAAACTGATATACCCTACTACTATCCTTTGAGTGATTACCAGGATATAACAATAATTCCTAAATTTTCTCAAAAGAAAAACCCAGCCTTTTTCATTGAACATAGAAAAAATTTTGCTAATGGAGAAATTAAAAATGAATTTAGCGGGACAATTGAGAATCAAAAAGTCAACCAGGTGAAGAATGATAAACAAAGGGGACATATAAAATCAATTGGCTCATTTGACCTTACAACAAATTCATATATTGATTATCAAATTCATAGAACAACGGATAGGAACTATCTTAATACCTATAAATATGGTTACAAAGATGTTTTAGAATCTAAAGTAAAACTTGAAACGTTAAGAGGAAATAATTTTTATAGTTTTCAATCCTTCCTATTCCAAGATATGCGAAAAGAATTTAATCAAAGAGAAACACC
>PARN01000009.1 GCA_002711515.1 Rickettsiales bacterium
AGAGAGTTTTCCTGAGGATAATAATCCTTTCTTATCATAAAAAGAATAATTAACGTCAAGTATTAGCATTTTTCCGAAAGTGTATAAATTCTTATTTATTCCTAAATCAGATTCATATCTATTAATGGAAACAACTAATTTTAAGTGGGAAGGTTTTGCCTTTGTAGTATTCAGCTTGCTTTCTAATATCCTTTTTACTAGTGAAACGTTATTCTCGTATTTTCCTTTTGATTTCACAACAATGTTAATTTTATAAGAAGAATAAAAATCGTCGGATTTATAAAGAGGTTGGAACGAACATCCATTTACAATTAGGGTGATGAGAAAGAAAATAGTTCTTTTATAATATTTATTCATTTTACAAAGTTTATAATTCTATTCTTAATAAAAATTACTTTTTTGAAAGACTCCTCCAAATTTATCAAATTTTCATAATCTTTTTTTAAAANTTCAAGGACATAATCTTTGTCACTATCAAATTTNACCTCTAGCACGCCTCTTTTTTTACCATTAATTTGGAATACAATTTTTGCATTNTTATCTTTNAAACAATCNGTATCGTACTCTGGCCAATTTAAGTTACATATAAGTTTATCATAACCTGATTTGAATGAAATTTCTTGAGAAATATGTGGCGTAATTATCCCGATAAGCCTTAAAAAAATTGACCAAGAATAATTATACAAATCAGAACTAATTTTCTCTGTTGATATTTTATTGGAAAGTTCTCTCAATTTAGCAACTGCTGTATTAAAACGATAACTTTCAATATCTTTTGNAAATGAGAATATAGTTATATTTACTAAATCNTAAATTTTCTTATCCTGATTTGTGAATTTAGATTTTTCAAAATCTGGGGGTTTTTCAACAAATTTATAATTTTTTCCTAATTTAATGTAAATTTTAGTTAAATACTTATGAGTAGCCTTAATTCCATCAAGTGACCACTCCAGGTCACGTTCAGGCGGGGAATCAGAAATCATAAAAAGCCTTGCCGTATCTGCACCATATTNTTGAATGATTTCATCAGGATCAACGACATTCTTTTTTGATTTACTCATTTTTTCAGATCTCCCTTTTGTCAATATAATTTCTTTATNACCATCTTTATAAAAAGAAACACCATTTCTCTCGCTNACTATTTTTGGTTCAATCCATTGATTTTTGTTATTTTTATATGTTGAGTGGCATACCATTCCTTGAGTTACAAGTTTATTGAATGGTTCTTTCGGAACCTTATAACCGCATATATTCAATGCTCTTGAAAAAAACCTTGAGTATAAAAGATGAAGGATGGCATGCTCNATCCCACCAATATAGTGATCAACAGGCATCCAGTATTTGATATCTTCAATACAAAATGGTTTCTCTTCNTTTTTTGCAGAACAGAATCTTAAAAAATACCACGACGAATCGAAAAATGTATCTAGAGTATCTGTTTCTCGTACTGCTTTTAAACCAGTCTTTTTACATNTGGTTTTTTTCCAAGTTGGATGATTATCAAGAGGGTTTCCAGATTTTTTAAAATCAATTTCTTCGGGTAATTTAATTGGGAGCTCTTCTTCACAAACGGTGTCTAATTCACCATTCTCTTTGTAAATAATTGGAATAGGACACCCCCAATATCTTTGCCTTGAAATCCCCCAATCTCTAAGTTTAAAACTATTTTTAGCATTTCCTAAAGATAAATCNGTGAGTTTTTTTATAATTTCTTCCCTGGCTTTTATTGGGTTNAAACCATCAATAAAGTCTGAGTTTATCATTATGTCTGTTTCATGGTTTCCAACATAGGGGCGGGAATCTTCGATAGCTTCTTTTGATTTAATAACCTCTAGAATTTCAATCTTAAATTTCTTAGCAAATTCAAAATCTCTATGGTCATGTCCTGGACATCCAAAAATTGCTCCACTTCCATAATCCATTAGAACATAGTTAGTAAAAAAGACAGGTATAGTTTTTTTTAGAAAAGGATGTTGGACAAACAAATTTGTTGGAAAGCAGAATTTTTCATCATCACTTTCTCTCATTGATTGGTTTTCTAGTGACTTTTCTCTAAATTCCTCAAACTTTTTATTATTTTTAAAAAGATCACCTAATTCATGTTCAACTGAAAGTGCAATAAATGTTGCACCAAAAATTGTTTCTGGTCTNGTAGTAAACACCTTAATATTTTTCTTTTCATTCNGAATTTCAAAATTTATCTCCGCTCCTTNTGAAAAGCCTATCCAATTCCTTTGCATATTTTTTACTTTTTCAGGCCAATTTTTCAACTCATCAAGGTCNTCTAAAAGCTCTTTGGAAAAAGCAGTGATTTTTAAAAACCATTGAGATAATTTCTTCTTTTCGATCAAAGCTCCAGATCTCCACCCCCTTCCATCTATTACTTGCTCATTAGCCAAAACAGTTTGGTCAATTGGATCCCAATTAACATAACTGTCCTTTTTATAGATGAGNTTTTTTTCGAAAAGTTTGATAAATATTTCTTGCTGATGTTTATAATATTTTTCGTTACAAGTAGAGACTTCTCTGTCCCAATCGATAGANAATCCAATTGATTTTAATTGTTTTTTCATGTGATTAATATTTTTTTCGGTCCACTCTTTGGCACTCAGATTGTTTTCAATCGCAGCATTTTCAGCTGGCATACCAAAGCTGTCCCATCCCATTGGGTGAAGCACATTGAATTGTTTGTGTTTGAAGAANCGAGCGATAACATCTCCAATTGTGTAGTTTCGCAAATGTCCCATGTGTATGTTTCCTGAGGGATAAGGAAACATCTCCAANACATAGAATTTTTTTTTGGAATTATCTTTGGAAGAATAACACCCATTGGCTTGCCATTCATTTTGCCATTTTTTTTCAATAATTTCTGCTTGATAGTTCATTTTTGCTCTTTAATAATAAAATAACTTATACCACCAAATCCATGCAAATTTTTGAATTTTAATCGATTGTATTTTTCTTCAGTAACACCGCCTAGAGCAAAGACAACTTTTCGNCTNAAAAAAGAGCATATTTTAAGAAAATAGAAAAAATTNAGAAATTTTTTTTCCGGATGTGTTTTGGTAAGAAAAACATTTGATACAAAAAAAATATCATAATTATTCAAAAACTTTTTTGCTTCCCAAAAATTATGAATTTTTGTGGCAAGCAAAAATTTATTGTTAACAGTTNNTCTATTCANTCTATCGCTAATTTTACAGCTTACTTCATCTTTAAANATNCCGTATGGTTTATATTTATTAGCCCAATATGTTGAGCATTGAATAAAAAATATAATTTTTTTNAATTTACACCAAGATACAAATGGCTTGNTTTGTTCTAAAAACATTTGATTTTTATCAATTTTACTATTAAAAAAAACTATTCCTACTTTGGTTTTTAATTTAAAAAAAAAATCATAATCTTCGTAATCAAGTGGATTAAAAAAAAACCACTGTTGAGGAAGCTTTGAAATTTTAAAATTGGATCTGGATAACATAACTATGNTCAATATTACANAAAATTATTCTNATATTATAAATCAAATAAAATCATTTAATAATAAATTTTCGAAAACGTCAAAAAACCCACAATTAATTGCTGTTTCAAAAACATTTCCAATTGAAAGAATCACTCCTGTAATCCAATTAGGACAAAGAGTTTTCGGTGAAAATAAGGTACAGGAAGCTCATGAAAAATGGAAAGAAATAAAAAAAAATTATGAAGACTTAGAATTGCACTTAATTGGTCCTCTACAGTCCAACAAAGTTAAAATTGCNCTAGAAATTTTTGATGTTATTCAGACTATTGATAGAGAGAAAATAGTCAGAAAAATTATGGATCAAATAGCATCCAATGGTATTAAAAAAAAATTTAAATTTCTTGCCCAAGTTAATATAGGACAAGAAACTCAAAAAAGTGGCTTACAGATAGCAGAGGTCAAAGATTTTGTTAAATGGTGCCAAAAAGATATGAAAGTAAATCTAACCGGACTTATGTGCATACCACCAGTTGATGAAGAGCCTTCGATTTTTTTCAATTTACTCAGGAATCTATGCGATGAAAATAATTTAAAAGATGCTAGCATGGGCATGTCAAGTGACTTTGATAAAGCAATTCAGTTTGGTTCAACTTTCATAAGAATAGGATCAGGTATTTTTGGACCAAGAAATTAGCGTATGCTTAAAAAAGATAACGGTGAAAGTTTTGGTAAAAGTTCAATGATATCTTTTTTTTTCATAGCTATACACCCTTCTGTAAATTTATTTTTATTTATACAGTGAATAAATATTGCACTGCCTTTGTACTTCAAGGAAGGGTTTATATTAAAACTCGTGGTAATAACTATATCGTATGCACTATCTTCTCTAAACATTTCTTCATGAAGGCATTTTTTTTTGTGATAGAGGAAACTGTTATATTTATTTTTTCTAGGATCAACGCACCAAATGTTGGATCTTTTTATTTCTACAATTGGCAATCCAGATTTGATATTGGGTACCCTATCTTTACGAATGAAAATTTGTTTTAATCTAAATACACCTTTGGGAGTAGTAAAGTCCCCCTCTCTTTTTTTTATACCAATACCGTTTTTTCCAACATAACAAAGATTTTTAATTTTTTCATAATTTACATATGCTATATTTTTCTTATTTGATCTTTTGATTGTAATACTTTTCATGAATAAAGAATATGCTAACTAAAAAAATTATAATAGCTACATTTAAGAGTAATTTTTTTCTGAATGAGGTTTTAACATTATTATCTGAAAGTGGTTACAGCGTCAAAATATTAAAAAGTTTGGAAGAAATAAACAAAAATGTAAATTCTAAGATTATTTTATTTGTGGATTTAACATCAAAAGAATATTTTGAGGACATAAAAAAAATAAAGAGAATAAAGAACAAAAATTTAAGCATAGTAATTTTTTCTTCGGCAAAATTTTCATTAGACGAACTGTTTGGAGAAGTACAAATAATAGGTATTCCCTTTGTATTTAGTGATCTCTTAAGAATATTGGAGCAAATAAAAAAAAATGACGATACTTTAAAAAAACAACCAAGAATTGGAGAATTTCTTTTTAACTCAAATCGGTCGATACTGATCAGCGAAAAAAAAGAAAGAATTGTTTTGACTGAATTAGAAAGTAAATTTTTAAATTATCTAATTNTAAAAAAAANAGGATCTACAAAAAATGAAATTTTAACTAAGGTTTGGGGACATAGCAAACCTCTGGATACCCACACTCTTGAATCCTTGATTTATAGATTGAGAAAAAAAATAGAAGAAAATCCCAATAAACCAAAGTACTTAGTTCAAAGAAAAAATAAATATTTATTAAATATAAAGTTTAGTTAGGAAGAACCCTNTGTCTGGGATCATGATTATCGATATCAAATAATTCTAATCTAACTTTTTCATTTAATTTAAGGTTGTTTAACAAGATTTCCGTTTTTGTGAACTTATCTCTGAATACNATCCATTTTTTCATTATAAATGGTTGTTTTTCAAATATAANTTCAACATAACCATTACTTTCTTTTTTTATTTCAGCCAGTTGAATTACAATTTGATTTTCACTTTCCTCAAGGTTCAAGACCTTTATATTATCATATTTAAAATTTTTAAATAATAGAAGCTTTATTGGTACATCTGATAGTTTGTAAAAGCTTATTGATTTTAGTTTTTTGTTAATTGTTGCAACTTTTTGTCCATCACTAATTATTAGCAATGGTATTTCATTATAATTAATCCTTACTTTTCCTGGTCTAATTAAAAAAATTTTACCAGTAAGTATGTCGCCGTTGTTATTTACCTGTATAAAATTAGATTTAAGTGATGAAAATGTTTGAAGATAATCAAAAATTCTATTTTGATTGCCAAAAGAGTCTTTATATATAAATATAAAAAATAATAATAAAATTTTTTTTAAATTAATCACAATGATATTATACACAAGGAATTAAGAAATTTTAAAGTTAAGAATATTTTTGTTTTATACACTGCTAACCATGTTCATGGGTTGTCAAACCACTCAAAATGTTGACTTATTAAAAGATGAACTTCCAGAAGCATCTCGAGATGTTAGTGCTGAGGAAACCAAAAATGACAACTTAAATTCAAAAAAACAGCTTTCAAACGACCAAATTGAGACCAAAAAGTCTGAAGCTAATTTGTCAAATGATGATGAAGAAAGAAAAGACATAATTTCTTATCTTGCAGATTTCTTTAAAAAAGACGACGCTGAAAAGAAAAAAAATGTTAATGAGGAAAATTTTTACAACGAAGCTCCTAACTCTCAAATTATTGTTTCAAAAGAAGAAGGCAGTAATTTTTTAAAACCAGACACCCAAGACGATGGCAAAAGAATTATTCCTCTCTCTCTACTCGATAAGATTGAAAAAGCAGAAGAATCTCAATCTGAAGACAACTTCTACAAACCAGAAAAACCAAAAGATGAGAAAAGAATACTTTCATTTTTTACAGGTTTTTTTGAGGACAAAGAAAGTAAAAATAAAAATGGTGTAGATGATGAACAGATCATTGTTTCTAAAAAGGAAAAACAATTTAAAAATCGTGAGAAAACCAATAAGTCTAACGTAATTCAATCCGAAGAAAATAAGAGCGAGAACATTTTTATTGAGCAAAATAAAAATCTTGATAAAGAGCCAGTTTTTAAAATGAATGATAACCAAGTTTCAATCAAAGGGTCAGAAAGTTATGACAATCAAATGCAAAATGAAGTTTCCAAAGAATCTAATGAAACAATATCACAGGATAATGAAAAGATTGCCTTTTTTGATCTAAAAAAAAGTGATGTACCAAAAGACAAAATTAAGCAACCAAAAAACAATTTTATTGGATTACTTCTGCCTTTGACGGGTGAAAAAAGATCTGCAGGAAATTTAGTTTTGAATACATTTAGATATAGTTTAATTAGAAAGCCAATGAATATAAATTTTAAAATTTATGACACAAAAGGAACAAAGGAGGGTGCAGTTGATGCAGCTAGAAAGGGAAAAAGAGACGGTGTAGAAATATTCGTAGGTCCAATTTTCTCAGATGAAACTAAGGCTTTAAAAAATTATTTTGGATCCGAAAGGTCTTTAACTTTTTTTAGCCTTTCTCCAGATCTGTCAAATGTATCAGAAAATATTATTGTCTCCGGTCAAAACCCTGTTGATCAAATGATGTGTATAGCAGATGATATAAATAAGAAGGATATTAATCAAATTTTACTGATTTATCATAACGATAGATACGGAGAGATAATAAGAAATAGTTTTTTGCAAGCTCTAAAAAACAAGAACAAATTTAATGATTTGGATGTTTCTTTTTTGGAAGTAACAGAAAGCCTTGATCTCAATAAAGAGATAAAGTCTATAAGTCAATTTGAAAAAAGGAAAAGAAAACTAAAAAATAAAAAAATACAGATTTCAAAAGATAAAGTAATGCCCATTGCAGAAAAGCAAAAAGAGCTTAAAAGGTTAGATAGACTATTAACTCTAAGTGTACCATTTGATTCAGTAATTGTGGCTTCAGCAGGGGACAGACTCCTTGAAATACTCTCACATTTAGCATTTTATGATATAAATTCCAACAATACGAGAATTTATGGAACTAGTCTATGGGAAGATACAGAAAAATCTGATTATGTTTTTGAAAACACTTACTTTGTTACTAATTTAAAAAATAAAAGCAAATTATTCTCGAAAAATTTCAAAGATGTTTTTTCAAAAGAACCATCATCAGTTAACTTTCACTTGATTGATTTGATAGACCTGGTAAACGAATTTAAATATTACAAAGATTACCCGGAAAACAAATTACATGTTGGGGAATTTACAAATTCATCTATAAAATTAGGTTCATTAAAAAGAGAAACTTTTTTAAAAAAAAATAAAAGGAATAGTAAAATTGAGGATATTTCTAGTTGCCAATTAGATGCTCTTTAGAAAGCTTTAGGAATGCTTTATACCGATGATCTCTAAAAATTTTATCTTTATGCTGCATTTCCCCAAAAGTTTTTTTATATCCACTGGGAATGAAAAAAGGATCATAACCAAATCCATTATGACCTCTAGGAGGCCAAGTAACGGTTCCAGAAATTTCGCCTCTGAATAATTTTATCCTTTGTTCTTTAATTTTTAGCGCAAGTACAGACACAAATTTTGCTGTATAAAAAGGTTTTTTTAGATTTGATATCTGTTTATAAATTTCTCTCATAGCCTTATCCCATCCACCACAATCATTTGAAAATCTCGCAGAAAAAATTCCGGGTCTTCCATTAAGTGCGTCTACACATAACCCAGAATCATCAGATAAGGATATTTGATCACTTGGAATACTCAAAGCTTTGAGTATAGCATTTTCTTCAAAACTTTTTCCAGTTTCGTCAACCTCTTTAATTTTTAACTGTGAGGATTTTAAAAGCTTAACATTATATTTTGAAAAAAGACTTTTAAATTCTTTGATTTTACCCTCATTATGTGAAGCGATTACTATCAACTTATTATTTAGAACGTATGGATTCAAAATTCACCAATGATTTCTTTTTGAATTTCGAAAATTTTCTTAGCTGAAACATAACTCAACTCAATCATCTGATTTACCTGATTGTGCTGAAAATTTGATTTTTCACCAGAAATTTGTATTTCTGAGATGCCTGATTTTTCTGTGAACACAAAATTTCCGTCTACATCAGCCTGTGAATCTTCACTGTAATCCAAATCAACCATTATCTCATTATCAACTACTCCACAAGAAATAGCTGAAATATAATCTTTTAATGGATTTTTTTTTATTAAATTATTATTCAATAGTTTCTTAACGGCCAATGAAAGTGCAATAAAAGCTCCTGAAATACTTGCAGTTCGAGTTCCACCATCAGCCTGTAGAACGTCACAGTCAATTATAAACTGACAACCCTCGATATCTTTCAAATTGATAATTGTTCTTAAGGATCTTCCTATTAATCTTTGAATTTCAACAGTTCTTCCAGATTGTTTACCAATTTTTGACTCCCTAATATTTCTTTTTCCTGTTGACGCCGGTATCATTGAATACTCTGCCGATAGCCATCCTTGTTTTTTTTGCTTNAGCCATGATGGAATNTCGCTNTCAAATGTTGCNGNACANATGACTTTAGTTTTGCCNATANTAAATAAGCATGAGCCATCNGCATCTTCTATTATATTTTTTTCAACTTNTAAGTGTCTTATATCATTATTTTTTCTGTTGAATTTTCTCATCTTAATATATAATTTAATCAATACTTAAGTTGAAATAATTAACAATATGAGAAAAAAAAACAATCTAAAATTCTCAAAATCATTAATACACTATCATGAACCCTCTCCTATATTTGATTTAGACAGGAGGTCTAAACAAATTTTTAAATTAATTGTTGATGATTTTCTCAAAGACGGTAAGCCAGTTGGTTCAAGAAAGCTTTCTATAAAAATGGGAGAGAAGTTGTCTCCGGCATCTGTAAGAAATGTTATGTTTGATCTTCAAGAAGCAGGATTGTTAATGTCAAATCATTCATCTGCCGGGAGAATTCCGACGGACCTTGGGTTAAGACTTTTTGTAGATGGCTTGTTACAGGTAAGCCAGCTCAGCAATGTTGAATGTACGGAAATCAAAAACACGATTAATATAAATTCAACCAATGTAGATCAAATGTGCAATGAGGCTGGAAAATTACTTTCTGGTTTGTTGGATTGCGCGGGGATCGTTCTTGCTCCTAAACTTGATGGATATTTGAAACATATAGAGTTTGTCCCAATGAGTAAAGAAAAAGCATTAGTCATTTTAGTTACGGAGGACGGGATTATTGAAAACAGAATCATTAAAACACCAAAAGGGCTACCGAATTCACTTCTAGTAGAAACAACAAATTATTTAAACTCAATNATNAAGGGCAGAACNTTGAAAGAAAGTAAAGAAATAATTAGTAATGAAATTAGAAACGATACTTTNAATATNAATAAGGTCGCTGAAAAGTTAATTAATCAAGGCTTTGCTTGTTGGGACGATGCCAGTAAAAAAAATAAATTACTTATTACAGGAACATCAAAGCTCCTCGAAGATGTGAGTGCTTTAGAACAACTTGAAGATGCAAGAGTGTTAATTGAAAAACTTGAAAATAAAAAAAACCTCATGGGTATAATTGACGAAACACAAGAAGCCGAAGGCCTTCAGATTTATATAGGTTCAGAAAACAGTCTTTTTGGATTAACTGGTTGTTCCACGATAATTAGTCCTTTTCGAAACAAAGAAAAAGAAATTATTGGTGCTATTGGAGTGATTGGCCCGATGAGAATTAATTATGCTAAGATAATCCCAGTAGTTGATTACACCGCCAAGCTTATTGGGAAAAAATTTCAAATAAGCAATTTAGGAGACACAGATGAATGAAAAGACTTTAGAACCTGACAATAAAGATCCTCAGAATACAATCAAGTCAAAAAAAAATGAAAAACACAGTTCAGATNCAAAAAAAAAGACAAATTACGAGTTTGTTATAGATGAACTCAAGACTAAACTTAAAGAAGTTGAGGATAAACTACTTAGATCTTTGGCTGAAAATGATAATTTAAGAAAACGTCATCAAAAAGAAATTGATGATAGTTTTAAATATGCGATAAAAAATTTTTCTGAGGCACTTCTTACAGTCAGTGATAATTTTCAAAGAGCACAAGAATCTATACCTAAAGAAGACTTTGAAAAAAATACTATAGTTAAAAATCTAGTAGTTGGGATACAAGCTGTTGAAAAGGATTTAAATGATGTTTTTGAAAAGAATGGAATAAAACTTTTAAAAACATTAAATGAAAAGTTCAATCCGGAGTACCACCATGCTGTTTCTAAAATTAATAGCGACAAACCAGATGGAGTTATCGTAGAGGAACTTCAAAGAGGTTATACCATTGGAGAAAGGCTTCTGAGACCAGCAATGGTGGTTGTATCAATGGGCCCTTTGAAAAAAAAATAACGAACTAACTATCTTTGACGTATTTTCTAAGTGTTATATTTATCCTTGAATTTCTGGGAATATTAGGAAAATTAAAATATCTAAACAGTTGTGAATCTTCTTTGTAAACTTTTGATATAGAGTGATAAAAAAGTCTGGTCTCTGGTGTAAAAACTACAATAGAACCAGAAGTGAGCAAAACCTTCTTTAAGCTATTCTTTTTTTTTCCATAATTAAAAATAGCAGAGTTGCCAAGTGAAATTGATACTATTGGGATAGAAAGATCATTTTCATCCTTGTCTTGATGTAAACCAAGCTTTGCATTATTTTTTTCGTAAAGGTTAATTAACATATTATTTGGGATATCTAGAGATCCAGAAAAATTTTTCCAGGCGTCAAGAAAAATTCTAGGGATTTCAGGCCATTCTTTTTTATTTTTTGGATTTTTTTTTATGTAACTATAACCAGATTTATCTGCGTTCCATCCCCATTCACCTGCATTTGTAATATTCATACCTAGTGGTTTATTCCAACGAGGCATTCTAGGTACAAAGAATGGTGATTTTGAAACTATCTGTGAAATTTCTTCCGCCATACTTTTCTGCATGCTTAAAGTCAGTCTATCTGAAAGAATTTTCATTTTTTTCTTGATCTGTTTGTTTATTGTATAATATAAATAACAAGCTTTAAACATTTTCTCAAGAGTGCCTTTGTGGGCTCAAGAGGAAATCTGTCCATTAACTTAAGGAAGAAAAGGAGCGTATAATGACAATTATTGGTATAGATCTTGGCACCACGAATTCTTGTGTAGCCATTATGGATGGTAAATCACCCAAAGTTATCGAAAATGTGGAAGGTTCAAGAACCACCCCATCNATGGTAGCATTTACTGAAAATAAAGAACAGTTAGTTGGTCAATCAGCAAAAAGGCAAGCTGTGACAAACCCAGAAAAAACCTTGTTTGCTATAAAGAGATTGATTGGAAGAAGGATGGATGATCCATCTGTTAAAAAGGATCAAGAAAGGCTCCCTTACAAAATAGTGCCCGGTGACAATCAAGATGCCTGGGTAGAAATTGCTGACAAAAAATACTCTCCTAGTCAGATCAGTGGCATGATTCTTCAAAAAATGAAAGAAACAGCGGAGAAATTTTTAGGAAAACCTGTTAAAGAAGCCGTCATAACTGTTCCTGCTTACTTTAATGATGCCCAAAGACAAGCAACAAAAGATGGTGGAAAAATTGCAGGACTTGATGTTAAGAGAATTATAAATGAACCTACCGCAGCAGCATTGGCGTATGGTCTAGATAAAAAAAAAACAGGTACAGTTGCAGTTTATGATTTGGGTGGTGGTACTTTTGATATATCAATTCTAGAAATTGGGGATGGAGTTTTTGAAGTTAAAGCAACCAATGGGGATACAAAACTAGGTGGAGAGGACTTCGACAACGTTCTTATTGACTATTTTACAGCAGAGTTTAAAAAAGAGCAATCAATTGATCTAAAACAAGATAAATTGGCATTACAAAGGCTTAAAGAAGCAGCAGAAAAAGCAAAGATTGAGCTTTCAACGGCTCCTCAAACAGAAGTCAATCTTCCATTTATTACAGCTGATGCTTCAGGACCAAAACACTTAAATATTAAGCTTTCACGGTCTAAATTTGAAGCTCTTGTTTCAGAACTAATAGACAGATCAATTGAACCATGTAAGCAAGCACTAAAGGATGCTGGAATGAGTGCAGGAGAAATCAATGATGTTATTCTAGTTGGTGGAATGACTAGAATGCCAAAAGTCATTGAAGCTGTAAAAAATTTCTTTGGAAAAGAACCAAACAGAAGTGTGAACCCTGACGAAGTTGTGGCTCTTGGGGCAGCTGTTCAAGGCGGTGTTTTAGCAGGTGACGTAAAAGATGTATTATTNCTTGATGTAACTCCACTATCACTGGGTATAGAAACTATGGGGGGCGTTTTTACAAAGTTAATTGAAAAAAACACTACAATACCAACAAATAAGAGTCAGATTTTCTCAACTGCTGATGATAACCAGTCAGCAGTNACAATTAGAGTTTTCCAAGGTGAGCGACAAATCGCAGGAGAAAACAAGTTACTTGGTCAATTTGATTTAGTTGGAATCCCACCGGCTCCACGAGGCACGCCACAAATTGAGGTGACATTTGATATAGATGCTAACGGTATTGTTAAAGTTTCTGCAAAAGACAAAGCTACAGGTAAAGAACATCAAATTCAAATTAAAGCTTCGGGTGGACTTTCTGATGATGAAATTGAAAAGATGGTCAAGGATGCGGAAGCAAATGCGGACTCAGACAAAAAGAAGATTGAAGCAATTGAAGCCAGAAACAATGCAGACTCCATTGTCCATAGTACAGAGAAAAGCTTGAAAGAACATGGATCAAAAATACCTAAAGAAGATAAAGAAAAAATAGAAGTTTCGCTTAAAGCCTTACAAGAGACTTTAAAAGATGAAAAAGCAGAATCGAGCAAGTTAAAAGAGCAAACGGAGGCACTTATTCAAAGCTCAATGAAGCTTGGGGAAATAATGTATAAGGAAGCTCAAGAAAAAGCTGAAAAAGATAAGGCTTCTAACGAAAAAAAAGCAGGAGAAAAAACTAAAGACAAAAAAGGAAAAAAAGATTCCAAAGTGGTGGACGCCGACTTTGAGGATGTAACAGAAAATAAAAAGGCAGATAGCAAAAAAGACGATAAAAAATCTGCATAACTTTTTAGTTTAACTTATGTCAAAAAAAGATTACTACGAAGTATTAGGAGTTTCCAGAGATGCTGATTCCAGTTCTCTTAAANCCGCATATAGGAAACTTGCAATGCAATANCATCCCGATAAGAACCCAGGTGACCATGATGCCGAGAAAAATTTTAAAGAGGTATCTGAAGCTTATGAAGTACTATCGAATAATGAGAAACGACAAGCCTATGATACCTACGGACACGATGCCTTCTCACAAGCTGGACAATCTGGAGGTTTTTCCGANGGTTTTGGTGGGTTTGGAAGNTTCTCAGACATCTTTGAGGATTTTTTTGGGGATATGGGAGGCCAGGGTTCAAGAAGACGAGAGCAAAGAGGACAAGATCTTAAATACGAAATTGATGTGGATTTAAGAGAGGCTTACACGGGTATAAAAAAAGAGATCTCATTCGATACCTTGGTAAGGTGTGACAATTGTGAAGGATCTGGGTCAGAAAAAAGGAGTGGCTTGAAAGACTGCGGTGCCTGCGGAGGCTCGGGACGAACAAGAGCTTCGCAAGGTTTTTTTACAGTCGAGAGAACCTGTTCCGCTTGTTCAGGGGCAGGGCAAGTAATTACAGACCCATGCTCTAGCTGTAATGGTGAAGGTCGAAGAAGAAAAAATAGAAAAATTGAAGTTAATATTCCTGCTGGAGTTGAAGAAGGAAGTAGAATTAGACTTTCAGGGGAGGGTGCTGTAGGTCCAAATGGATCAGTTTCTGGAGATCTATATCTTTTTGTTAGTATGCTTCAGCACCCAATTTTTGAGAGGGATGGAACTGATATTTTTTGTAATGTTCCAATATCAATTGTTGACGCCTCACTGGGTGGGTCTGTTGATGTACCAACTGTTTCAGGTGGAAAAGTTAAGGTTAAAATTCCGCCTGGATCCCAGAATAGTGACCAATTCAAACTTGCTGGCAAAGGTATGCCGACAATTAGATCCACATCTTTCGGAGATATGATTATTTCGTTAAATATTGAAATTCCAAAAAATCTTACAGAAAATCAAAAAAAACTCTTAAGAGATTTTAATGAAGAACTAACACAAAATAATAATCCCGAGAGATCAGGGTTTTTCTCTAAAGTTAAAGACTTTTGGGATGGCTTAACGTAGGGTCTATTGATGAATAAAATAAGTATTGGTATCTTTGGCCCTAGTGGAAGAATGGGAAGAGACATCATAAAAAACTTAGAAAATAAAAAAGAATTTGTACTAGCAAATCTTTGTGAGAAAGAGGGCCATAAATCTGTTGGACAAAAGTTAAATGGAATTCAAATAGAAAGTGACATCCCAACACTAATTTCCAGTGTTGACGTTATTATTGATTTCAGTATACCCGAAGCGACCATTAAATTAATAAAACAAATGAAAAAAACGAAAACAAAAACTGCCTTGATTACTGGAACCACTGGATATAGTAAGGCTCAGGAAAAAAAATTTTTAGAACTTTCCAAGGGTCTAAAGGTTTTAAGGTCGTTTAATATGAGTATAGGAGTGAATTTAGTAAAAGGTCTAACAAAAATTGCCTCTAGGCAAATTTCACATAAGTCAGATATCGAAATTTTTGAGTCCCATCACAACAATAAAATTGACCTACCTTCGGGAACAGCAAAAAGCTTGGGTGATTCAGTAAATGAGGGAGCAGGAAAGAATAAAAAATTTGCGTTTAGAGAAAAAACGGTCAACAGAGTAAGAAAAAAAAATGAAATTGGTTTTTCAGCCATAAGAGGTGGAGATGTTGTGGGCGATCATACAGTTTTTTTCTTTTTAGATGGAGAAAGAATTGAAATTTCTCATAAAGCCCATTCAAGAAAGATTTTTTCACTAGGAGCAATTAGTGCGGCTAAGTGGATCATTAAAAAAAATCCAGGTTTATACTCGATTTCTGATATGTTAGATTAAAAATATGTTGAGTAATGTGAAAAAATTAATCCTGTGTTTATTTTTTATACTCATGTCTTGTGAAGAAAAAATTTCAGAGTCTGACCTAGATGCTTACAAAGAATTGATGGATATAAGGATGGGGCACCTAGGAAATGCAATAATAATGCAGGGTAGATTACTTGATTCCTTTAATCTTAGTAATGCAAGAGCTGATGAAGATCATTTTAAGGAAGCGGAAGAGCTAATAAAAGGGCACTTAGAATCATTTGGCAGACCAGATGATCTCAGAAAAATTAACATACCTAACTCATCTAAACTTAGAAATATTCACGATTCTTTAATTGAGGCTTCAGAACTTCTAATCTCTGCAAGCAATGCTTTAGAAGATAATGCATGGTTGGGTGGTTCAGTAAGTTTTGCAGAGAGAAATTTAGATTCAGCGAGATTTAATTTCCAAAAAGCAGTTAAGGTCATTTATAAACTTGGAGATGAAAAGGAAATAAAACCAGTTGTTGAACCAAAAGAATATGAGGTTGGAGAACAACCAAAATTAGATTTAAACATTGAGGAAGCAAAATAGACTTCTAGTTTTTTTTTTTTTTCATATTAACAATATAGCCTCCTAATACAATTAATATTAAGCCTACAAAGAGATTTGTTGTTAGTTTTTCAGATAAAAAAATATATGACCATAAAAATCCAAAGCAAGGTATTAAATAATTACTTTGACTTGCAAAAACTGCTGACTTAANTCTTATAAGGTAAAAGAATAAAGATACAGCAAGCCCTGTGCAAACAATTCCAAGAATAGTTGCAGAGATCAAACTATCTAGTTGCACTATCTTAAATACCTCAACCATATTAAAATTTGAAAAATTGAGAGAAATAAAAAAGATTGGAATTGATAGAGTTGCAGCAACTGCTATTGAGCAGAAAGCTAATTCTATGGAGGAAGAGTAATTTAATTTTTTAACCCAGTTTGCCGAAAAAGCATACATTATCGATGCAATTAAAATTAAAATGGGAAAATAAATATTATTTGAGGAAAGCAAAGAATCAGGTTTTATGAATATAAGCATTCCTATAAATCCAATTAAAATACCTAGTGAAGTTTCAATAGAAAATTTTGTTTTCTTTATTAAGAATAAAGATATTAAAAAAGTAAAAAGGGGCATTGTACCAATGAGTGTTGAGGCAATGACACTTTCAACGTAGACTTCACTCCAACTTATTAAATTAAAAGGAAGTACATTTCCAAATACAGCGATTATAAATAAATCTACTTTATTCTCTTGAAGAAGAATTTTAATTTTTTCAACATTNCAAAAGAAATATAAAAATATGCTTGCTATGATAAGTCTATATGAAGTTAAAAGAGCAGGATGGATAGTATCAACACTTATTTTTATAAAAATAAATGAGCTACCCCAAATTGCTGATAGCACTAACAAAGAAAATATAGTTATTAACGAGCTTGTTTTTTTGGAAATGAACAGGGTTAAATCCTATTATTTATTTTATATTTTTCCAAAGCCTCATTAATTTTTTTCATCAGTTTTTTTTTATCTTTAAAGTTTAAAAAGGAGCCAATCATTACAACCTTATCCCGCGACTTAATTATTAGGTTTTGGGTAGGAGAGTGGCTGCTNGACATCTCAACNTTAGTCCAATAAGGTTCNANGTTCCAACTTTGAACTTTGCCAGAGGGAAAGTTTCTAGTTATATGCAGATTCTTTTTTAACAGTTTTAAATTCTCAAAAATTTCACCATTTTTGTAATTTATCTTAAAGGCGTAATAAAGAAGAAATACATCAATACCTAAAAAACCAAATACTGGCCAGGCCCCAATTATCCAAAAGAAAATACCTATAGAAAAAAAGATTGCTGCAACAATAATCATTAAATATCTGAAACCTTTTTTTGAAAGACTGCGATAAGGAAGAACTGTTATATCTAGGAAAGAATTGTCCATAGTAATTTATATAAGTGTTTTAAAAATTTTTAAAGTTATAATTTTTAAAAAAGGTTATTAAAAAATTTTCAAAAATGTAAAGTAGCTTTATGGAAAAGAGAATTTTGGGACTAGGTAATGCTGTTTTAGATATGATAGCAGAATCTACAGAAAATGAACTAGCTAAAAATAACCTCCAAAAAGGATCTATGACACTCGTCCAGGAAAATCAGTCTGAGCAACTAAGAAAATCTACAGATTTTATAAAAAAAACTTCAGGTGGTTCTGTTGCCAATACTTTAGTTGGGGTTTCGATGCTTGGAAAAACTACATTTTTTTGTGGAAAAGTTAAAAATGATGACTTAGGGAATTTTTTTAAAAGAGATATGGAAGAATCTGGAACAAAATTTCTATGTAAACAATCTGAATCAGGTTTGCCTACTGCAAGATGTTTAGTATTTGTAACTCCAGATGGAGAAAGAACAATGCAAACATTTTTAGGTGCAAGTACAACCTTAAATGAACATGATATATCAGAATCATTTTTTCAACAAGTTGAAATAGTTTTGATTGAAGGATATCTTTGGAGTTCTCCTTCTGCAAGAAAAGCAATAACGAAGGTAATAAACATAGCCCATAAAAGAAAAATAAAAGTCATGTTTTCCCTGTCAAATCACAACCTTGTTGAATTGTTTAGAAAAGATTTTTTAGAACTTGTAGAAAATCATGTTGATATCTTGATAGGAAATGAACTAGAGTTTTTTGAAATGTTCAAATCCAAAGACGATAAAATTATATTAAGTGAAATGAAAGATAAGATTGATGTAGGTATAATGACAAAGGGAGAAAGAGGAGCAATTATTTTTGAAAACAACTATACCTTGGAAGTTAAACCACTTGTTGTTGAAAATGTTATTGATACAACTGGAGCAGGAGACATGTTTGCAGCAGGATTCTTGTCAAAAATTATTGATGGAAAAAATGCATTAGAAGCAGCAAATTTTGGTTGCAAGGTGGCAGCAAGAATAATAACTCAATATGGTGCAAGACCCTCAAAAGAGCTTATTGGTGATCTCGCAAGAGATGAAAATTAAACAAAAAGATTTGCAATTCCAAAAGCGAATATTGGTATTTGAAAACCGAAGTTAACTGCTATGGCTTTATCTTTAGAAGTTATTCCGTAACTTGTCCATAAGATCACTCCTAGACCATGAACAAAAATGTTTATTGGAAAAAGGTTAATATTAGTTAGAAAGATTCCAGAAAGAACGAAAGTAGTTCCGACCCATTTAGTAAGATTTTTCATAAGTTTTACCTTTCAAGTTTCGACTTCAAATTAGATGAATGAAATTTATATTTCTTAGTTTTATTTTATGTTGAGTAAACTTTTTATTTTTTCAATAACAAATGAAGGTTCAATTAGATCTATATCTTTAGAGCTAAAATTCTTTTGAGACGATATACTAATATTTTTGGGGTTGCCAATCGGAGAAAATTTTTGGGGATCTGTAGGACCAAAGATAATGATAATTGGAATTCCTGAAGCTGCAATCAAATGACCACAACCAGTATCATTAGATAAACCAAATTGGCAAGTTTTTGAAATCTTAATAGTTTTCAAAGGGTCAATGCTTTTAACAATCCTTGACAATCTCAGGGATTTCTTTATCAGAGGAATCATCTCAAATTCATTTGGACCAATAATAAATACAGGTGTAAAATTTTTTTTTATTAAAAAACTTCCTACCTCTAAAAAATAGTTCAATTTCCATCTTTTGATATCAGTGGAGGCTCCAGGACATATTGCTACATTTCTTGTGTTTTTAGAGAGGTGTGCATTATTAAAATGAAAACTTTTATTTGAAAGTAAATTTATAAGTTTTACTAAGCTCAAACTTAGATTTTTTTCGGGTTTATGCGCTAGAGGAATATCAGAGAAGAATTGTTTACAAGAGGTTGAAATGAAAAGTTTAGTCCTAATTCTTTTTAATAAAATTGTCGTCAGAAATCTTTTTTGAGTATCTACAACTATGTCATAGTCTCCGAAGTCAATTTTTTTAAAGAATTCCCAAAAACTTGAGCCGAAGATAATTTTATCTTTCACTTTGAATATTAGATTTTTTGATAACGGCTTCAACTTATTAGAAAAAATGGANTTACCTTTTCCAGCAAACCATATAATTTGAGAATTCGGATAGCACTCTTTTAAAAATTTTAAAGCAGGCAATTTTAATAAAGCATCCCCTAAGAGATCTAATCCAACATAAACTAATATTTTTTTTCTAGATAAATCTTTAGTTTCAATTTTTCTAATTTCACTTTTTCTCCACGTCTCAAAAACAATAAACTTAATATGATTTAATGGTAAAACTTTTATGTACTTATTTTTCAAAAATAGAAAATAATTTTTAGATAAAAAAGAAACATTTAATTCTTTTTTCTGCCAAGACCAACATCTCGACAAAATTTTTTTCTTACATCTTTCAATGATTTTTCTGTCGATAAATGGATGACTCTCAATGAAATTTATAGTGGCTATTGATAAGTCATAAAGGGTCTGTGCTTTATTACTCATCACTCTGTTCTCGACAAACTTTGGCCCAACACATATTAACTTTTTGCTTAATCCTACAGATAGCTTTTTGTTGGTTTTATTTTTTAGGTGATATCCAGCAATTTTTAAAGGCAATGAGTAGTCTTGAACAAAAACACTCTCATCAAATCCCCCAACTTTTTTAAAAGCATCAGTTCTTACCATTAGGTTACTTGATCCTCCCCATCCACTAAGGATAAACTTTTTAAAAGCGTTATTAAAAATAAACGAAGGCGATGAATCTTTTTTAAATTTATAATTAAATATATTTTTTACCCATTCCCAATGCCCATAAAGTAAATCTAACTTTAATCTTTCCATTTCTGAGAACATATATTTTAAAGAGTCAGGCGTAATAATATCATCTCCATCAACTATTTTTATGTGAGAGAATTTTACAAATTTTAATGCTGTATTAATTGAGATACTTGGCCCAGTATTTATTTTGGAGATAAATTTAAAATTATATTTTTTATTTTTTAAAAAATTCTTTATTTTCTTCTTTGAATCATCAGTTGATCCGTCGTCAACAATTATCAGTTGAACATTTTTATTCATTTGNGGTTCAATAGACTTTAGAGTATTTTCAATAAATTTTTCTTTATTAAAAACCGTGACGATTACAGATATCCCACTTTTTAAACTCATTTATTAATAATAATTTTTAGTTAACTTTGAACAAGTTATTTATTTCAAGGTTAATCATTATCCATTGAGTAGCCTGCGGACCTAACGGTTCTGATATAATTTTGTTGGCCAGAAGGATCAATTGCTTTTCTGAGTCGCCTTATGTGTGTATCAACGGTTCTTGATTCAACATAGATTCCATGTCCCCAAACAGAATCCAATAGTTGCTCTCTTGAATAAACTCTTCCAGGATTTTCTATAAAATGTCTCAGTAGTTTGTACTCAGTTGGACCCAAACGAATCCTTTTACCACTNCGAAATACTTTGTGTTCATTTAAGTTGAGCGTGATATCACCATACTCAATGATTTCTTTTCCAGATGAGGATGAACGCCTAAGAAGAGATTTAATTCTTGCTATAAGCTCTGTTGGNCTAAATGGTTTAGTAATATAGTCGTCTGCCCCCGTATTTAAACCTCTTACTTTATCTTCCTCTTCTCCTTTAGCTGATAAAATTATTATCGGCAATGAAACTGTTTCCTTCCCTCTTCTTAAAATTTTGCATACTTCGATGCCAGTTGGTTCAGGTATCATCCAGTCAATAATTGCCAGCGCAGGAAGCTCTTCTTTAATAAGCGTTAAAGCATCTTCACCATTAGTAGCTTCTCTTACAGAAAAACCATTTTTTTCAAGATTGTGTGTAATCATTGGCAAAAGTGCCGTATCATCTTCAACTACGACAATTTTCTTTTTGTTATCCATTACTAAGTAATTTTTCCTTTTAAATTATATATTACTTCTTTTGAAATAACTTTTGATAAGTCCCCTATTCTTTCAAGTTCTTTGGCAATGAAGAGCATTTGTGTTGAAAAACCAATAATTTCTCTATCCTCCATCATAATATGTAAATGTTCTCGAAAACATGTTTCGTAAACAGAGTTTATAGTCACATCTTCAGTTGGTACAACCTGAGCTATTTTATGACTATCTTGATCAAATGAGCTCAACGCTTTTGAATAATTTTTTACTACTAGTTGTCCTAATTGATAAATTGATTCAGTAAGATAATTTTCTGGAACTTTTTTTACATGGAGAATACGCCCGGCGACATTTGCTGCGTGATCTCCAATTCTCTCAAGTATACTTGAAATTTTTAATGAGATTATTATTTTTCTTAAATCATCAGCGAGTGGTTGTCTTTTTGTAAGTGTTTTTGTTGCAAACTCTCTTATCTCGACTTCNAGAGAATCAATGGCGTCATCACCTTTTTGNATTTTCTTTGCTTTAGCAAGGTTTATTATTTTTGTAATCTCTATGGCTTGAAAAATTTGTCTTTCAACTAGAACGCCCATNTCNAGAAGNTTTGTTTTAAGTGTATTTAAGTCATCATCATATGTTGATACAATATGTTCTTTCATTTTTTTATCCTATCTTNCCCGTAATATAATCTTGGGTTTTTACTTGTTTTGGCATNGAGAAAATTTCCTCAGTTTTTCCGACTTCAATTAAATTCCCCATATGGAAAAAAGCCGTTTGTTGTGAGACTCTGGCAGCCTGTTGCATCGAATGTGTTACAATTACAATGGTAAAATTTTTCGCAAGTTCATCAATTAGTTCTTCAATAACAGCCGTTGCAATTGGATCTAGTGCGGAACACGGTTCGTCCATCAAAATTACTTCAGGGCTAACAGCTATTGCTCGAGCTATGCAGAGCCTTTGTTGCTGTCCACCTGACAATGACGTTCCGGGTTCATTTAATCTATCCTTAACCTCATTTAATAAACCAGCTTTCTTCAAACTATNTCTAACTAAGTCGTTTAATTCATCTTCGCTATTCACTATACCATGAATTTTTGGTCCGTAGGCAACATTATCAAAAATTGATTTTGGAAATGGATTAGGTTTTTGGAAAACCATACCAATTCTTGCTCTCAGCAGAACAGGGTCTAAACCTTTTTCATAGATATTTTTTTCGTCAATGAATATGTCTCCTTCAACCCTACAAATATCAATGGTGTCGTTCATTCTATTTAGACATCTGAGAAATGTTGATTTTCCGCAACCGCTGGGGCCAATTAAGGATGTTACTTTCTTTTCTGGGATTTCTAAATTGATTGAATCTAAAGCTTTTTTGTCTCCGTAAAAAACACTTACTTTTTTACTTTTTATTTTAACCTTCTCTGACATTTATCTTATTACCATTTTGTTTCGAATCTTTGTCTTATATATACAGCTAATCCATTCATAAGGATAAGGAATGTTAAAAGTACCATTACTCCCGCAGCAGTCAATTCTAAAAATCCACGAGCAGCAGTACTTTTCCATAAGTAAATTTGTATTGGTAAAACAGTTGCAGAATCAGTAAAAGATCCNGGAACGTCAACAATGAATGCAACCATTCCAATCATAAGTAAAGGGGCNGACTCACCCAAAGCTCTTGACATTCCTAGAATTGTTCCCGTCAATATTCCTGGNGTAGATANTGGCAATAGATGATGATTAACGGTTTGAAATTTTGTGGCTCCTAAGCCGATTGCCGCTTCTCTAATAGATGGTGGTACTGCTTTCAAGGATGCTCTAGTCGCAATAATTATTGTTGGTAATGTCATTAACGCAAGAACCATTCCTCCAACAACGGGTGCCGATCGGGGTAAATGCATAACATTTAAAAATATGGCTAGGCCAAGCAAACCAAATATTATTGAGGGTACAGCAGCTAGATTGTTTATGTTAACTTCTAAAAAATCTGTAAATTTATTTTTAGGAGCCAACTCTTCAAGAAATACACCTGCCGCAACAGCTATTGGAAAGGATAAAAGTAATGTTATAAATAAAGTAAAGAAAGTACCTATGACTGAACCCAAGATTCCCGCTTGTTCTGGTTCAGTTGAATCTGCTTTTAAAAAGAAGTTTTTATTTAAACCAAATTTTATATCACCGTTTTCTTTAAAACTATTAAACCAACTTAATTCGCGATCTGAAATTAATCTATCCTCTTCAGAAAGACTTTGCATATCTGGATTTTTGTGAATCACATCTATGGTTGATGAAGCCAGAAGCCAAATTGATTTTGAATTTCCAATATATTCATTGTTGGAAATTATAAAATTCATAAGATTTTGTTCTTCAGAACTTGAAATAAATTCACCCAGGCTTCTTAATTCTTTTTTATCATTGACCTCGGGAAAATATTTTTTTAATGACACAGTTATAAGTTTTTTATAATCAGCAAATTTTAAATCATCAATCCCTCTCATTCCTTCAGGATCAACAATCTTTTCATCAAAATAAACATCAAGTTTTATGTAAGTGCTTTTGAATGCATTTTTCCCTTCATTAAATATAGAAATTAAAATTACAAATAAAAACAAGACTGCGAGTGTGATTCCCATAATTCCATAAAATTGAAATCGTTTCTCAGCGTTATGTCTTTTTTTAAGTGATGCTTGAATTAGTTTTGTAACTTTAGTCATAAATCTCTCTATATTTTCTTACAATTTTTAAGGCAAAAAGATTTAAGAGCAGAGTTATAAAAAACAGTGTTATGCCTAAGGCAAAAGCTGCTAATGTTTTTGCACTATCAAATTCTTGATCTCCAACCAACAATGTTACGATTTGAACAGTGACTGTTGTTACAGATTCAAAAGGGTTAGCTGTAAGGTTGGCTGCTACCCCTGCTGCCATAACAACAATCATAGTTTCGCCGATAGCTCTAGATACTGCAAGTAAAACCGCTCCAACAATTCCAGGAAGTGCAGCGGGGAGCACAACTTTTTTAATGGTTTCAGATTTTGTAGCCCCCATTGCGTATGAACCATCTCGGAGAGACATAGGAACTGCATTTATTACATCATCAGACAAAGAGGAGATAAATGGAATAATCATTATTCCCATCACACCGCCCGCAGCTAGAGCACTTTCAGATGCCATTGAAAACCCAAAATTTTCGGCAACATCTTTAAAGAAGGGACCCACCGTTATTGCTGCAAAAAAACCATAAACCACTGTTGGGATTCCTGCTAAAATCTCTAACAGAGGTTTTAACACTTTTCTCACTCCTGGTCGGGCATAATCTGAAAGATATATGGCTGATAATAAGCCAACAGGTATAGCCACAAACATTGCTACCAATGTAATCAATAATGTTCCCGTAAAAATTGGGATAGCTCCAAATGCACCTTGACTGGCAACTTGATCCTCACGAATTGCAGTTTGCGGACTCCAAACTAAACCAAATAAAAAATCAAAAAAAGGAATCTTTTCAAAAAATCTAACGGCTTCAAATATTAGTGAAAAAACTATACCGACGGTCGTTATAATCGCAATCGCGGAACAGATTATTAAAAGATTAACATTCGATTTTTCAACGGCCTGCCTTGCGTGGAATTTATATGAAATTCTTTTAATAGAAGTAGTACTAAAAATTAGACCAAGAATTAAAATTAAAATAAATACAAATGAATCTGAACTTAAATAGAGTTGTTTATAATATTGTGCACTGTCAACAATCAAAGGGTTTGTTCCGGGGAAAACCTTGTCAGGGTCTGTTGCCTTTACAGTATCTATTAGCATAGAGGGATCACCTTTAAATGAATCATCTAAATTTGATGAGATGTAATTATTTAAAAACAAATCCATTACATATGGTTTAGAGAAAAACCAAATAATAAGAAGTGATATAACTGGGACTATTAGCCAAAGAAAAGAATGTTTTCCGTAATATGATGGAAGAGACGGTAATTTTGATCCTCCTTCAGAAATGTTTGCATTTAGTCTTAGAGCTTTTGTAGTTCCATACCAATTTACGTAAAAACCAATAAGACAAAGCAATGTGAAAAAGGACCAAAACCCCATAAATTTTATTCTACAAAAGTATTATTATTTCCCTAATACTTTAACGTCAAACTTAGCAAGTGTCTTCCCATCTTTTTCAAACTTAGTTCTCTCAGAGTCTGAGAGAGGGATTAAACCTTTACTTACAAGATAGCCGTCAGAGCCAATAGATTTTGAAGCTGTAAATTCTCTAATATACTCTTTTATTCCTGGAATGACTGCTGCGTGTGCATTTTTCACATAAAAGAAAAGAGATCGTGAAACAGGATATTTACCTGAAGAGATAGCTTCAAATTCAGGAGATACNCCATCAACTTTAGCTGCCTTTACCTTGTCCTTATTTTGATCAAGAAATGAATATCCAAATACACCAATAGCTCCCTTGTCAGCTACAAGTTTTTCTATGATGAGGTTATCATTTTCTCCGGCCTCTACATAAGGACCATCTTCTCTAATTGCTCTACATTCACTTTTGTAAAGTTTTTTATTTTCTTTTTTTAAAGCTTTTCTTCCAGGAAATGTTTTGCATCCTCTTTCAATGGCGAGTTCATTGAAGGCATCTCTTGTTCCAGATGTTGGCGGAGGGCCAATTACAATAATTGGAGCATCAGGTAAATTTGGATTTACTTCGTTCCATTTTTTATATGGATTTGGTTTTACAGTTTCACCTCTAGGATCTACAGGAACTACTTTTGCTAAAGCCAAGTAGATGTCCCTTAGAGATAGATTTAAATCAGGTCCTGCCTTTTCGTTTGCGAAAGCAATCCCGTCATAACCAACTTTGATTTCTGTAATATCTGAAATACCATTTGCTTCACATTTTTTTACTTCGTTTGGTTTTATCCTCCTAGATGCATTNGTAATATCCGGGTGCTCAGTCCCAAGTCCAGCACAAAAAAGTTTTAAACCACCACCAGATCCAGTAGATTCTATAACTGGTGTTTTAAAACCACTCGTTTTGCCGAACCTTTCTGCTACGACAGTGGCAAAAGGGTAAACTGTTGAAGACCCAACAATTTTTATTTGATCTCGAGCATNGGCANTGGATCCAANTGAAAAAGCTAATGTTATGATTGCAAGAAAAGTTTTTTTCATATTTTCCTCTCTATATTGTTNAAGTTAAAACCAAAAAATAAAACCTTAATNANNGAAAATTATTACAGTTTTGTTACAGTTTTATGACAACTNATTTTTTGATTTNTCTATTTTCCNTAATTGGATTTTATNAAAGGGAAAAAGTGTAGCAAGGTTGTAAAAAATCNTAAATACATTAAGTTATGACCTAAAATGTATACAAAATAAAAAAGGAGTATTTTTGATGAGTAGTAACTTTACAATGAAAGTAGGAGAATGTTTGCTGGCNGGTGGGCCACCAGGANCTGCAGCAGAACCAGAGGTTATAATTGGTGATTTAAATGGCTCATTTGGAACAGCCTTCGCAACATTACTTGGAAATCAGATTAAGGGTCATACAAAAGTTTTGGCATTAATGAATACAGATGTTATGGTAAAACCCGCTACGATTATGGTTAGTAAAGTTACNGTCAAAGATGACAAGTATACAAATATTTTGATGGGTACAGTTCAAGGCGCAATTGCTAATGGAGTTTTAGACGCTGTTAAAGAAGGAATTATACCNAAAGAAAAGGCNAATGATCTTGGTATTATAGTTGCTGTTTGGTTAAANCCATCTGTATCAAAAGATGAGAGTTTAGACCATAAAATTCTTTTTGATATTCATAGAAGAGCAACAACCTCAGCAATTAAAAAGGCGATGAATGATGAGCCATCAATCGATTGGTTATTAGAGAATCAAGATTCAATTATTCATAAATACTTTCAAAAAGAGTTAGATAAATAAAAGCTTTATTTAAAAAAGGATCTGACTAAATCAGACTCTCTAGATAAAACATGAAAGAATTATTTACCATTTAAAATGAAGCCTTGCTTGAATACTCGTTAAGTTACCTTCGTGATTAGAACCTAGNTCATCTGAGTTNAGACCAGTNCCATTCATATAAAGTCCTCTTGCACCATCAATCATTAATCTTACATTGTTGTTAAAGTAGTGATTNAGACCAAAATGGATAACCTTAGCATCTGTTCCAGTAGTTGAAAGTTCAGAATGAGCACCATTCCATTGCTCGTACATAACTTTTATGGCCGTACATCCAAATTTACCTTTACATTTTACACCTCCAATTTTACCCTTTTTTGCACTGAGTGGAACAGTGGNACCACCTGTTAAGAAATAATGCGCAAAAAATGAACCACCNGTTGCCTGGTAATCTCCATANGCNTTTGCAGTTCTTGCTGCTGANATNGTTGTTTCTTCTCTATCAGCTGTCACGTACATCCATTCACCAGCCATAAATAATGGACCATTTGTATAAGCAAACTGTGGTCCACCATACGAATAATCATTTATATTGGATAATGCTCCGTCTTGGATTTTTTCACCTAATGTATGAACACCTTGGGCTCTAGCTTCAACGTCTCTTGTTCCCGCGTCAATTAAATTTTCATAAGACCATGATGCACCGACCATTAATTTATGATTTTTGCCCAAAGATAGTCTGCTCCAATAATTATTCATTTTTGACCAGGTATAATGAGCAGCACCAGAAACATTCCATCTATCTTCTACAGAATCAGAATCTTCCTGTTCTTGCCTCCACGCACCTTCAGCACCTGCTGTTAAAGAAACTCTAAAGTGAAATGGNCCCATTACTCCAGATGAATCATAATGCAAACCAGCTCTGTGCGCTAAGTTTGCCGCCTCATTGTACATTGGTCTTTCCATAAAAAGAATGCTATTAGAACTTGTGTTTTCCCACATACCACCAGCTGATTTGGCATTACCAAAGTAAAGCGTACCAAACCCTTTAAAAGCTTTTGAAATATAAGCATCCTTAACGTCTACGCCTTTGCCACCTGTGCTTGAGTTATCTGAAATTGTTTCAGCAAAGTCTGGTTGGAAAGCAAGAGCCCATCCATTACCTATTTTTACCTTGATGGAAAATCTAAGTCTTCTAAACTCTTGACCAAAAGTACCTATGTCATCAGCCCTACTACAGTTACCACAACCTGTAGCTCCAGTTGTTGAATAGTCAGCGAGTGAATTACCACCTAAAAGTGCAGACATATCATACATAGCTCTGCCTTTTATTTGGAATTCATATTTTCCATCAATACTTTTTATGCTGAGACCTTTGCCTTTTTTAAAGTAAGCTTTATTTTTATTGGATCCTATTTCTTGTTTGATTTTTAATAGTTCATTCTGCAAAGCATCAATTTGTGCGTCATAATCCTGAGCATTAGCTCCAGAAAAGAATGCGCTTGTGCCAATTACCGCTAAACCAGCATAAAGTTTTTTCATTATAATCCTCTTTTGTTAGTTAATTATTAAAAGAGAATAAAAATGAATTGTTGAGGTTTTATGACAAAAAATGAGCAATATTTTTTTGTTTAATGTTGTAATACTACAACAATGAAGGCTTATCTTTATTGAAGTTAATGGAAAACTTAGTTCCTTTTCCTTCTATTGAAGAAATATCAAGCTCTGCGCTATGTCTGTTGACGATGTGCTTAACTATGGACAAACCTAAGCCAGTATTTCCTGAATTTCTTGATCTTGCCTCATCAACTCTGTAGAAGCGTTTAGTTAACAATGGAATATTTGCATTGGGAATTCCAACCCCGAAATCTTCAACACTAAAATTCACTGAGGATTTAACGTTTTCCAATTTTACAATAACAGCTTTTTTTGAATTACTATGGGTTACTGCATTTTCAATTATATTTAAGAATACCTGTTTTAATTCAGGCGAGTCACCTATTATTTCGTACTTTTTCTTAGTAATTTTAAATTTACATTTTATTTTTTTGAATAGATTTCTATCAACACAAATTTGCTCAACTTCCTTTATTATTTTCCCAAGATCAACCTTTTCATTTGGTGGTGAATGTTCAATTCTTTCAATCCTAGTTAGTGATAGAAGGTCATTAACAAGAGATGACATTCTTGTCGCTTCTTTAGCCATAGTTTTTAAAAACTTCTCTTTAACTTTTTCATCCTCTTTTCTGTCATTTAATAATGTCTCACAATAACCAATAATAACTGAAATAGGAGTTTTTAATTCATGACTGGCATTAGCTATAAAATCTCTTTGAAGGTTTTGTATGTTATGAGATGATGTTGAATCAAATAGTCTAATAAAGTTAAGTTTGTTAGTACCTACATCTTTACTTCCTGAGATCCAAACATTGTAAATTTTTTCTTTTGGATATAGGAGCCTTACTTCTGATTCAATTGGCCTTTTTTTTTGTATTGATTCGTTAATAAGTTCGCCAAGCTCTGGAATTCTTAAAACTGAAAAAATATTTTTCCCTTGGGCAGTTTCACCTATCAATTCCTGTGCGGCTAAATTAGTTTCTATTATACTTAAATGTTGATTTATAATTAATAGGGGGTCAGGGAAATGCTTATAAAAATATTCAAAGAAAAAAACTCTTACTTTCTCATTACGAAATTTATATTCATAATTCCCAATAATTTTATTTATATTAAAAGCAAGGGGTTCAAATAACTTGTAAAAAAATAGTCCTCCTGATTTTAAGGAACTCCCTGAAAAATTATTTAGGAACTTATTTATTTTTTTTAAGTCATTTATTAGTAGGACAAAAATTACAATATTTACAAGGAAAATGAATAGAAAAACAATTATTATGTCTTTATGAACAAACATGAAAATGCTTAAATACTATGATATTAATTTAAAGTAAAATGAAATTAAAACAACCTGATATAAAAGGTTTATCAAACACTAAAAAAAATGCCGATGGGGGTGGAAAGATCACACCNATGATGGCTCAGTATCTGGATGTTAAGCAAAGACATATAAAATATTTGCTTTTTTACAGAATGGGAGATTTTTACGAATTATTCTTCGATGATGCAAAAATTGCGGCCTCTAATCTTGGTATAGCTTTGACCAAAAGAGGAAAATTAAATGGGAAGGACATTCCAATGTGTGGCGTACCAGTTCATTCTTCTCAAACTTATCTTTCTCGTTTGATAAAACTTGGTTTTAAGGTTGCGATAGCTGAGCAGTTAAAAGATGATAGCCAAGACGTCAATGCAAAAAAAAAGATTTTCAAAAGGGATGTAGTAAGAATTGTAACTCCTGGAACTATCTTGGAAGAGTCTTTACTAGATTCTAGAAATCATAATAATTTATTAAGTATAAATTTTGATAAAGGAGATATTTCCTTGGCATGGACAGACATGACTACAGGTAATGTGAAGTTACAGAGAGTTAAAGGTTTAAGTATATTTCGTGACTTCGAGGAGGTTATTCATAAAGTTGAACCTGGTGAAATAATCATTTCAGAAGAACTTCAAAAATCAGAAATTTTAAAAAGTAAATTGAAGTTTTTTCAAAAAAATATAACGACAATACCAAGTTCTTTTTTTGATCTCAAAAACAACGAGATTAAAATCAAAGCATTTTTTAAGAAGTCTAGAATTAACTCATTTGGAGACCTAACCAACACAGATGTAACAACGATTGGTGCNTTGCTGAACTACTTAGAATTAACACAAAAAAATAATNTTCCGAATTTTAAAAATTTAGAAATAATCAACAAAGAAAATTTCATGCAGATAGATATTTTTTCTCAGCAAAGTTTAGAAATTTTTAGAAATTACGATGGACAAAAAAAAGGCAGTNTAATTGAGGTAATTGACGGCACCCAGACAGCAAGTGGTGCAAGATTATTAAGAGAGTTTCTAAAATCACCATTAATTAAAAAAAGTGAGATTATGGTTAGACACGATTTGATTGAAGCTTTTATTTCAAAAAAAATATGTTTAACTAGAATTCTAGAAATATTACCTGGAATACCAGATGTTGAAAGAGCTATTTCAAGAGTTTCGGCAAAAATTAACAATCCTAGAGATGTTATTGCAATCAAAGTTTTTGGAGAAAAATCACTCCAAATAATCAATGAAATTTCTAATTCAAAAAATACTGTTTTAAAACAACTTAATCCCAACATTGGTGTTGTGAAAAATCTTGTGAATTTGTCAGAATTTATAAAAGAAAAAATTGTTGAAATACCTCCTCTAAATTTATTTGAAGGAGGTGTCATAAGAAAGAATGTTAGCAAAGAACTTGATGATTTGAGGAATATAAAAATAAATTGCAAGAAAAAAATTTTGGATATGCAAACATATTACGTAAATGAAACTAATATTAATACATTAAAAATTAAATTTAATAATATTCATGGGTACTTTATTGAAGTTAGTAACAAAAATTCTAAGAGGCTCAACGAATTTGATGAAATTAAATTTAATCCAGTTCAAAATACTTTAAATAGTGCAAGATTTCAAACAGATGAATTAAGATTAATATCACAAAAAATAGAAAATTCTGAAAAAAAATCACTCGAACTTGAAGTAGAAATTTATCAAGAGGTAATAAAAAAAGTTATTCAATTTGAATTAAGTTTAGATGAGATATCTAAAACTATATCTTACGTTGATGTACTAACAAATTTTGCAATTTTGTCATTGAAGAAAAAATACTCTAGACCTCAAATTACAGAGGAAACATTAATTGAAATAAAGGACGGAAGACATCCAGTTGTTGAAGAAAGTTTGAATAAAGAGGGAATAGAATTTACTTCGAATGACTACAATCTAAATAAAAAAGAAAATATTTGGGTAATGACCGGACCGAATATGGCTGGCAAAAGTACTTTTCTAAGACAGGTCGCACTAATTATAGTTTTAAATCAGGTTGGATGTTACGTCCCTGCAAAATCGGCAAAACTAGGAATTTTTGATAAAGTTTTTACACGAATTGGTGCGTCTGACAATTTATCTCAGGGTATGTCTACTTTCATGATGGAAATGGTAGAAGCAGCGAGAATAATTGATCAAGCAACTAATTCTTCTTTGATTATACTTGACGAATTAGGTAGAGGAACATCTACCGAAGATGGGTTTGCAATTGCATATTCGATTTTAGAATACATTTGCAAGAAGATAAAATGCATCACACTCTTTGCTACACATTACAAGGAACTTTGTAAGATTAAGAGAAAATTTCCTCAAATTCATAATAAAACTTTAGAGATCAAGAAGTGGAATGAGGAGATTATTTTCCATTACAAAATAATTGATGGAATTTCTGAAGGATCATTTGGAATTCATGTTGCAAAATTAGCAGGGCTCGAAGAATCAATTATAACTAAAGCAAAAACAATTCTTTCTCATTTAAAAAAACAAAAATTAACTGAATTTCCTCAAGATAATTTAAAAGATATAAGTATTAACAAACAAGAAAGTAAAAACTCTAGAATTATAGACGAAATTAAGAAACTAGACCTTGATAATTTATCGCCAAAGGATTCGCTTGACTTACTCTACACCATAAAAAAAAATTATTTAGAAAATAAATGAAGAAAATCTATTTTAACCACTTCAGTGAAATAAATAAGTTAAAAAATAAATTTAAAAAACAACAATTAGAAAATCAAAAAAAATTTTTTAAAAATATTTCCGGTAAATCAAATTGTATAGAAAATACAAAAACTGTCGATTCTCTTATTCAAAGCTTATTTAATTTACTAGGAAAAAAATCAAAACAAAATTTGAAAGATTTGCTTATTTGTGCTGTAGGAGGATATGGACGAAAACAACTCGCTCCTTTCTCTGATATAGACTTGCTTTTTATTTACAGACAAAAAGGTAATTTAATCCAAATTAAAAAGTTAATTCAGATAATCCTATACCCGCTTTGGGATCTCAAATTAAATGTTGGATATGCTGTAAGGTCATATAGGGAAGTAATTGAGTTTTCAAAAAAAGATCATGTTATTAAAACGTCAATGTTAGATGCAAGACTTGTTTGTGGCTCAAGTATTATTTTTAAAAATTTAATGAAAGANTATTTTGATTTTGTATCAAAGAATAGTAGGACTTTTTTGAGTGAAAAAATAAATGAACGAAACAATAAAATCAAACAAATTGGGTTTGATTATTTTAGGAATGAGCCGAATGTAAAAGAAGGTGAAGGGTCAATAAGAGANCTAAATCTTATTATCTGGAGTCTAAAAATATTTCAAATAAATAGAGAAAAGNAANTTAANAAACATTTAGATTTTTTAAGCACCGCTGAAAAAAAACAATTTAATAATGCCCAAAATTTCCTTTTAACAATAAGGTGTTTTCTCCATTATTTCAGCAAGAGACCCAATGAAAAATTAACTTTTGATTATCAACAAATAATTTCAGTCAAAATAAATCGAAAAAATTCAAACACAGTTTTGAATTCTCAGGTTGAAGACATGATGAGAAATTACTTTGAGCAAATAGCGATTACGAGAAATCTTGCAAAAATTATTTCAAATATTTTAGTCACAAACCTTAAGCAAAAGGTTGGTCTAAAAAAGCCAACACAAAGCTTAAAANAAATTAATTCGAGATTTATGAAAGGATTACTGAATAACTCNTCCAANTTACATGATTTTAGAAAAATTTCTAGTAACATAAANAGTTTNAAAAAAATTGATTTATTCANTAGTGAAAATNTAGAAATTTTTAAGAAAATCTTTTTTTCTCAAAATCAAAGAAAATTTATGGAACTTTATGACGTTGGAATTTTATCTAAAATAATCCCTGAGTTTCAAAGAATAAATTATTTAACTCAGTTTGATAGATATCACGCTTTGACCGTTGGGCAACACACTTTAAAAGCAATAAATATATTAAAGGAAATTAAAAAAAAGGGTAATGAGAAAAGTTATATTTTTTCGAAATTAGTTTTCTCAAAAAAATTTAGTAAAAAACCATTGTTTTACGCAACATTACTTCACGATATTGGAAAAGGTTACAAAGGTGAACATTCTGAAAAAGGTAAAATTTTGGCTAAAAAAATTTTGGCTAGATTGAATGAAAAAGAAGACGTTGTAGAAGATACAATTTGGTTGATAAAGAACCACCTCCTTATGAGTGAGATAGCTTTCAAAAAAGATATTGAGGATTATTCTGTAATTAAAATGTTATCAAAAAACATTTCCAATTTGAAAAGATTAAGATCTCTTTTTTTATTGACTGTAGCAGATATTTCCGCAGTCGATCAGGGAATTTGGAATCATTGGAAAGCGACATTATTGACAAGCCTGTTCAAAAAAGTAGAAGAAGAGATCTTATTACCAAACAGATCGAAAAGCTTGAATAAAAAAATAATTTTAATAAAAAACAAAGTCAAATCATTAAAGCCAAGAATAGACAAATCTGATTTTGAAACGTTTTCAAAAATCACTTATCCAAACTACTGGTTATTACAAAGCCCTAGCTCTATTTCATTTCAAATTCAGAGATTTTTCTTTAAGGGAAAGAAAAAAAAGAACTTTGATTTCCATTTAACAAAAATTGATGACAAAAATTTTTTTACACTTACAGTAGTCACAAATGACAGACCACTTCTTTTTCTTGATTTAATTTCAATTTTTATGTTAGAGAAAATTTCTATTTTTGAATCAAGAATTTTTACACTAGATGATAAAACTGTAATTGATACATTTAAAGTTTCGATTATGCCAAACGTTTGTTTCTCAAAAAAAGATTTTGAGGATAAGATTATTTCATTGAAGAATAATATTGACGCAATTGGTAAAGGATTTAAACCGAGGGTTTCAGTCGATATGTTGCCTCATAAAAAAACTATAAGAGAAAAACTTGAAGTTAAAATTGATAATAAATCCTCTTCAACATATACAGTTTTAGAAGTAATAACCAATGATAGGCCAGGACTTTTGTATTTGATTTCAAATGTACTAATAAAAAACAAAATAATCATATCGATGGCAAAAATTTCAACAAATGGAGATTTTGTAGAAGACAGCTTTCACCTCAGAAACGAATATGGCTTAAAAATTGATAAAAGAAACATTCTAATAAAAATTGAACAAGAAATTAAATCAATACTTTTGATGAAGGAAAAAAATGTTTGCTAAGGTTATATCTATCATTGGATCTTTAACTCTTATAAGTAGATTTTTAGGATATTTTAGGGATCTCTTAATTGCAAAAATGTTAGGTGCTGGACTAGTTTCAGATGCTTTTTTTATAGCTTTTAAATTACCTAACTTATTTAGAAGATTATTCGCTGAAGGCTCAATGAATTCTGCATTTATTCCAATAATTTCAGGAATTTCTCAAAATTTTGGAAAATCAAAGGCAGATGAATTTTTCTCAAAAATTTTTTCAGGTTTGCTAGTTATCCTTTTATTTTTAACCTTAATCGTTGAGATATTTATGCCAATTATAATAAACTTAATTGCACCTGGTTTTTCGAGTAATCCAAATAAGTATAAATTAACAATTGATTTATCTAGATTAACTTTCCCTTTTGTTTTGTTTATTTGCCTTACATCTTTAGGAGGGGCTTTTCTGAATACAATAGGTAAATTTGCGTCAATGGCATTAACACCAATAATTTTAAATACGACAATTATTTTGTCTTTATTGATTTTATCGAATAATGAAAATCAAATTTATATATCAAAGAATCTTTGTGCAGCAATTTCAATCGCTGGAGTTCTTCAACTGATCTGGATAACTTATAATTTACGACTCAATAAAATTAACTTAAAAGTAAAGCTTTTTAATTTATCATTTTTTCAAAGACAAAAAAAAGAAACAAAAAAGTTTTTAATTCTTCTTGTTCCAGCAGTAATTGGAAATGGAGCCTATCAAATTAATCTGCTGATTGACATGATCCTAGCATCAACACTCCCTGATGGATCTATTTCTTATCTATATTATGCAGATAGAATAAATCAATTGCCACTTGGTGTGCTCGGAATTGCAATTAGTACAGCATTACTTCCTATATTATCAAAACA
>PARN01000010.1 GCA_002711515.1 Rickettsiales bacterium
ATTTTTAAAGATATTAAATTTGTCGATACAAAATCTAAAACTATCGGCAAGGGTTTTGCAGGTGCTATGAAAAGACATAACTTTGGTGGATTGAGAGCTACTCATGGTGTTTCAATTTCTCACAGATCACATGGTTCAACTGGTCAAAGACAAGATCCGGGTAAAGTATTTAAAGGAAAAAAAATGGCTGGTCATCTTGGAAACAAAAAGGTCACCTCACAAAATCTAAAGATCCTTAAAATTGATCAAGACAAAAATCTTCTAATTGTGAAAGGATCAGTTCCAGGTCATAAGGGATCAATTATAACAGTGTTTGACTCTACAAAAAAAAAACAAGATATAAATATCTCGATTGATAATAAGAATTCGACTCATCAAGCTTCTTCCGAAAATGAAAATCAAAAAGAAACTTCTCAAGATAATTCCCTCGGCAATGAAAATGAAAGCGTTGATAAACCTTTGAGTGAAAATGCTGTTCAATCCCAAAAGAACTCAACAAGTCAAGAAGTTGATTCAAAGGTTGATAAAAGCTCATCAGAAAAAAAGGATGATTCAAAAGAACCCAATAACGAGAAATAAATTATGAAACAAAATATTGTAAATTTTGAGGACAAAAGGCTAAGGGACATTGACTTGGACAAATCGATATTCGGTCTGGAATCAAAAGATGAAATTATCCATAGGATGATAAGGTATCAATTAGCAAAAAAAAGATCAGGAAATCATAAAACAAAGGGAATTTCTGAGATATCTGGTTCAACAAAAAAACCATTCAAACAAAAAGGAACCGGGAGTGCAAGACAAGGAAGTAGAAGATCACCGCAAATGAGAGGTGGCTCTGTTATATTTGGTCCTCTTGTCAGGTCTCATGCTCATAAAATGCCAAAAAAAGTTAGGTCATTAGCACTAAAAATGGCTCTATCTATCAAGTTTAAGTCTGGAAAACTTAAAGTACTTAATGATTTCAAAATCAATAAACCGAAAACTTCACTACTCATTAATAAATTATCCGGTTTAAAAATAAATTCTGCACTATTCGTTGATGGTAAAGAGGTCGAAAAAAATTTTTACTTCGCTGTAAAAAATGTTCCAAATGTTGATCTATTACCAGCAGCAGGAATAAATGTTTATGATATAGTAAAGAGAGACCATTTAATTCTCTCCGAAGATGCATTAAAAGCTTTGGAAGAAAGGTTTAAAGAATGAGTATGATTTCGTCAGAGAAAACTTTTGAGGTTTTAAGATCTCCTCTAATTTCAGAAAAAGCTACTTTTGTATCTCAGTTTAACTACTACGTTTTCAAAGTTTCAACAAGATCAAACAAATCAGACATTAAACAAGCTGTTGAAAAAATTTTCAAAGTTGATGTTAAATCCGTAAACACACTTAATCAAAAAGGTAANAGAAAAAGGTTTAAAGGTAAGCTNGGAACTAGACCTAATATAAAAAAAGCTTTTGTGAAACTTGCCGAAGGNCAAACAATTGATACAACAGTGGAGATTAAGTAAATGGCACTTAAGCAATATAAACCAGTAACTTCATCTCAAAGAGGTCTTGTTCTAGTTGATAGATCGGAAGTTCATAAGGGTAAACCANTTAAAAAACTTACTAAAGGCTTAAACAAAAGTGGTGGAAGAAACAATCATGGTCATTTAACAGCAAGAAGAAAAGGCGGCGGACACAAAAGAAAATATAGATTTATTGATTTCAAAAGAATGCATGTAGATAAAAGCGCTACGGTCGAAAGAATTGAATATGATCCTAACAGGTCAGCCTTCATTGCATTAATCAAATATGAAGATGGAGAATATTCTTACATCATTGCTCCACAGAAATTAAAAGCAGGCGATAAAGTAATTTCATCTAATTCAGCTGAAATTAAGCCAGGTAATTGCATTCCTTTAAAGAATTTACCGACTGACACAATTATTCANAACATTGAAATCAAACCAGGCAAAGGGGGTCAGCTTTGTCGTTCTGCTGGTACATATGGTCAACTCATCGGAAAAGATTCAGATTATGCTCAAGTAAAACTATCATCTGGTGAGATNAGAATAATAAGGGTTGAGGCAAGGGCAACNATAGGTATGGTTTCTAACCCAGACAAAAAAAACATAAAGCTTGCAAAAGCTGGTAGAAAAAGATGGCTTGGTATTAAACCTGTTGTTCGAGGTGTCGCCATGAATCCTGTTGATCACCCTCACGGAGGTGGCGAAGGAAGGACCTCAGGAGGAAGAAATCCAGTTTCTAGAAAAGGTATTTCTGCTAAAGGTAAAAAAACAAGAAATAATAAAAGAACTGATAAATTAATTTTAAAGCGAAGAAAGAAATAAGGAAAATCATGTCGAGATCTGTTTGGAAAGGACCATTTATTGATGTTTATTTATTAAAAAAAGCTGAAGCTGTTAAAAACTCAGGAAGAAATGATGTAATAAAAATTTGGTCAAGAAGATCGACAATACTTCCAGAGTTTGTTGGATTAACATTCGGCGTTCACAATGGTAAAAAACATATCCCAGTCACAGTTAATGAAAATATGGTTGGTCATAAATTTGGGGAATTTTCTCCAACCAGAACATATAAGGGTCACAATGCGGATAAAAAAACATCTTAGGTAGTGAATTATGACAAAAAATACAGAAAATAAAAATATAGCAATGGCTCTAGCTAAATCATTAAAAACAAGTCAACAAAAAGCTAATATTGTTCTAAGTATGATACGAGGACAAAAAGTTGACAAAGCTATAAATATCCTTTCTTTTTCAAAGCGTAGGATTTCAATTGAAATTTTGAAGACACTTAAATCTGCGATTTCGAATGCTGAAAACAACCATCAACTTGATATCGATAGGCTATTTGTAAGAGAAGCATCAGTAGGAAAATCAATGGTTCTTAAAAGATTTAGACCCAGAGCAAGAGGAAGGTCTGGCAAGATTTTAAAGCCCTTTTCAAGAATAAGAATATTAGTTGAAGAAAAGCAAAATAATGAAAATAGCAAAAATATTAAAGATCAAAGCAAAAAAGAGCTAAGAACGAGCCCGCCTAAAAACAATCAAGAACCAAATGAAATAAAAGAAAAGGATAACAGTTGATGGGACAAAAAACTAACCCAATTGGTCTTAGACTAGGAATAATTAAGCCGTGGGAATCCCGCTGGTTTTCTGAAAAAGATTACTCAAGGTTATTAGAAGAAGATATTAATTTAAGGAGATTTTTACTTAAAAAATTAACATCTGCTGGGATATCAAAAATAGTTATTGAGAGACCAGCAAAATTAGCAAAAATTACAGTTCACACATCCAGACCAGGCGTAATCATAGGAAAAAAAGGTTCAGATATTGAGAAGCTCAAGAAATCTATAAGTAAAATTGTTTCAGGTGAAATAAGTATAAACATTGTCGAAATAAAAAAACCAGAGCTAGATTCTCAGCTTGTAGCAGATAATATTGCACAACAGCTCGAAAGAAGAGTTGCTTTTAGGAGAGCAATGAAAAGAGCGGTCCAATCAGCAATGAGATTGGGTGCAAAAGGAATAAGAGTCAATTGTAGTGGAAGACTTGGTGGTGCTGAGATTGCCAGAACAGAATGGTACAGAGAGGGGAGAGTTCCACTTCATACACTGAGAGCAGAAATTGACTATGGTGTATCAAGGGCAAATACAACTTATGGAATCTGCGGTGTAAAGGTTTGGATATTTAAAGGTGAGAAGTTTGATAAGGACATTGGAAATGGAACAGAGTCGAAAGATAATAATGAAGAGATTAATAATTTACAGGATTAAATAAGATATGTTGCAGCCAAAAAAACCAAAGTTTAGAAAACAATTCAAAGGACGAATGCATGGAAATTCGAAGGGAGGAAATCTCTTAAACTTCGGTGCATATGGTCTTAAGGCTCTCACACCGGCAAGAATAACGTCACGTCAAATTGAAGCTGCAAGAAGGTGTATTTCTAGACATCTAAAGAGATCTGGTAGAGTTTGGATTAGGATATTTCCTGACGTACCAATTACAAAAAAACCTGCTGAAGTTAGGCAAGGAAAAGGTAAAGGGTCTGTAGAGTTCTGGGCTGCTAAGGTTAAACCAGGAAAGATACTATTTGAGATTGATGGTGTCTCTAAAAACCTTGCTTCCGAAGCATTCTCGTTGGCCTCAGCAAAACTTCCTAATAAAAATAAATTCGTTTCAAGGTTGGGTTCATAATGGAGAAATTTGGTGAATTGACTAAACTTGATGTTAAAGATTTAAAAGACAAAATAAATCTTCTCAGAAAAGAGTCCCTTAACTTAAGATTTCAAAAAAGTTCTGGACAATTGGAAAAAACAGCAAGAATTTCAGTAGTAAGAAAACAAATTGCTAGAATAAAAACAGCAATAAACATGAAAGATAAAAAATAATGCCAAAAAGAATTATGAAAGGTTTAGTAGTGTCCGATAAATCAGATAAAACTATCAAAGTATTAGTAAACCGAAAGGTAAAGCATCCAGTTTACAAAAAATATATTAATCGATCTAAGAAGTATATTGTCCATGACGAAAAAAATGCTTTCAAGATTGGTCAGACTGTTACTATTCAAGAAAACAAACCAATATCTAAAACCAAAAAATGGATCGTTATTAATTAAAGGATAATTATGATACAAATGCAATCAAATCTATTTGTAGCAGACAACTCTGGAGCTAAGAAAGTACAATGTATAAAAGTACTAGGTGGCTCCAAAAGAAGATTCGCATCAATTGGTGACGTAATCGTAATTACGGTTAAAGATGCCATACCTAGAGGCAAAGTTAAAAAAGGAGAAATTCATAAAGCTGTAATCGTGAGAACCGCTAAAGAAGTTTTTAGACAAGATGGCTCATCTATAAGGTTCGATAGGAACGCTGCTGTATTAATAAATAATAATGGAGAACCAATCGGTACAAGAATTTTTGGCCCTGTGACCAGAGAACTCAGAGCAAAAAAATATATGAAAATAATTTCATTAGCACCAGAGGTCTTATAATTATGTCAGAAAAAATAAAAAAAGGTGATAACGTAATTGTTTTGTCTGGAAAAGATAAAGGAAAAAATGGGAAAGTATTAAAAGTTGTGAGATCAAAGTCAGACTCAAGGTTAAAAGCTGTGGTTGAGGGTGTAAACATTGTAAAAAAACACAAAAAGCAATCAGCGACTAACAAAGGTGGAATAGAAAGTGTTGAAATGCCTGTATTTATTTGTAAATTATCAATTTTGGATCCAAAAACTTCAAAACCTTCCAGGGTCGGTTTTAAGAAACTCGAGGACGGAAAGAAAGTCAGGTTTGCTAAAAAATCTGGGGAGACATTAGATTAGAGTGATTATGGCAAGATTAAAAGATTTATATCATAATGAAATAAGAGACAAAATTAAAAGTAAATTTAATCTCAAGAATATTTATGAAGTACCAAAAATTTCAAAAATTGTGTTAAATATGGGTGTTGGAGAAGCAATTGCCGACTCAAAAAAAATTAACTCGGCTTCAGATGACTTAATGAGTATTACAGGACAAAAACCAGTGGTCACTAAGGCCAAGCAATCAATTGCTGGTTTTAAACTTAGAAAAGGTTTGAGTATTGGTTGTAAAGTAACACTAAGAAAAAACCGTATGTATGAATTTCTGGATAGACTCATTTATATCGCTTTACCTCGTGTTAGAGACTTTAAAGGTCTTTCCAAAAAATCTTTTGACGGAAACGGNAACTATTCTATTGGTATTAAAGAACAAATAATTTTTCCTGAAATTGATTACGATAAGATTGATAAGGTTAGAGGTATGGATATTTGTATTGTAACATCAACTCAAAATGAAGAACATGCATTTGAGTTATTAAAGGGATTTAATTTACCATTTAAAAATTAAAGGAGGAGATATGTCTAAGTTAAGTCTAATTGAAAGAAATAAAAAAAGAATAAAGCTGTATGAAAAGTATAAAGCTAAGCATGCCAAGCTATTAAAACAAGCTAATAATAAGAAATTAAGCCCAGATGAGCAGTATCAAGCTAGATTAAAATTGTCAAAAATACCCAGGAATGCATCTAAAGTGAGGATTAGGAATAGATGTGTTCTCACTGGAAGATCTAGGGGTGTGTACAGGAAGTTTAAATTATCCAGGATAGTTTTTAGGGAACTGGCATCTATAGGTCATATTCCAGGAATTACAAAGTCCAGTTGGTAAATTAGGAAAGGAATGTTTATATGAGTATGTCAGACCCGCTTGGAGATATGTTGGCTAGAATTAAGAATGGTCAACTTAGAAAAAAAGAATCAGTTATCATGCCAGCATCTAGATTTAGAGCCAATGTGCTTGATGTATTGCACAGAGAGGGATATATAAGAGGTTTTAAAAAAGTTGAAATAGAAAATAATAAAAATGAGTTTAAAATTGAACTTAAATATGTAGATGGAGAACCAGTGATAAAAACTATATCAAGAGTTTCTACTCCTGGAAGAAGAGTTTACTCTAAAATAAAAGACCTTCAAAGAAACTTCGACGGTCTTGGTATTTCAATTCTTTCAACCTCTAAAGGCGTTTTATCTGATAATGAAGCAAGAACTGAAAATGTAGGTGGTGAGATATTATGCAAAGTTTTTTAGGAGNAAATGATGTCTAGAAGTGGAAGAATTCCGATCAGTATTCCAGAAAANACGGAAGTAAAAATTGATAAAGGTGTTATTTACGCAAAGGGTAAATTGGGCGAATTGTCTTTCGAGTTTAATAAGAATGCAAAAGTTGAAATAACCGATAAAATTATTACAGTTTCAAAAGCAAATAATAGTAGAAGGTCACAAGAAATGTGGGGAACAGTACGCTCAAGAATCTTTAATCTTGTTCATGGAGTTTCTTCAGGTTTTGAAAAAGAACTGGAATTGAATGGTGTTGGATACAAAGCAACTCAAAAAGGAAAAATTCTTGAATTACTTTTAGGGTTCTCTCATCCAATAAATTTTGAAATTCCAGACGACTTGAAAATTGATGTACCTAAACCAAACCAGATAAAAATNTCTGGAATTGACAAACAAAGAGTTGGACAAATTGCTGCTAATATAAGATCATTCAGAAAACCAGAACCATACAAGGGAAAAGGAGTTAAATANAAAGATGAATTNATNAGAAGAAAAGAAGGTAAGAAAAAATGATAAAAGAAATAAACTATAGAAAAGCAAGAAGAGCCAAAAGAATAAGATCTAAATTAAAATCTAAAGATAACCTAAGGCTTAGTCTTTTTAGATCTAATAANCATATTTATGCTCAACTTGTAGATGACTCNAAAGGNTTAACCTTNTTATCATCATCGTCAATAGAGAAATCTTTTCGAAATACAAAGGATAGTCCAAAAAAAATTGCATTTAAAGTTGGTGAGAAAATTGGGGAAATGATAAAAGAAAAAAAATTAAATAAGAAAATTTGCTTTGATAGAGGAAGTTATTTGTATCATGGAAGAGTTCAAGAATTAGCTATGGGTGTTAGATCAAAAGGAATAAAGTTTTAGGAGTAAGTTAATGGCTGATGACAAAAAAAAAGTATCCCAAGNAAATAATGAATCTGTAAAGGNGGANAAGAATAAAGACACAAACTCTGAAAAACCTAAAATTCTAGAAGAAAGTAATAAAGTAAAAGATCCAACCGATAATGCTACATCTGGTAAAGTTAAAGCAAAACCGGAGAAAAGCGAAGTTAATGACCCAAAAAAAGATTCTAATAAACCAAAAGTACTAAGCGCAAATTTGCCAAAAGATCATAATAACAAACAACTTGGAAAAANNTCATCNAATAATGACANTAATAAAACNAAAAAAAATAACAGTTATGANCCNAANAANGATAAAGAAGAACAAAACGAGTTTGTTGAAAAGCTTGTGAGTATAAATAGAGTAGCTAAGGTCGTCAAAGGTGGAAGGAGATTCAGTTTTGCAGCACTAGTTGTTGTTGGTGATGGAAATGGAATGGTTGGTCATGGTAAAGGAAAAGCAAAAGAAGTACCTGAAGCTATAAAGAAAGCCACGGATGTTGCAAAAAATAACATGATAAGAGTCCCTCTGAGACAAGGCAGAACCCTCCATCACGACATTGGAGGAAGATTTGATTCAGGTAAAGTTTATCTTAGAAGTGCTCCGTCTGGTACAGGTGTGATAGCTGGTGGACCAATGAGGGCAGTATTTGAGGCATTAGGGATTCAAGATATCGTTGCAAAATCTGTTGGAACATCTAACCCACATAATATGGTGAGAGCAACCTTTGAAGCATTGCGATCAGCATCATCACCTAAGATTATTGCAACAAGAAGAGGGTTGAAGATCAATGATATTACAAAAAGAAGAAAAGTAAGTCCAGGAAATGAAAATGTCAAAAATTAGAATTAAACAAATCAAGAGTCCAATCGGAAGAAATAAACTTCAAAGAGAAGTTTTAATTTCACTCGGTCTAAACAAGATTAATAGAGAAAAGTTGGTTGAGGGAACACCATCAATNCTAGGAATGATTGATAAAGTTAAACATTTAATAACTTACGAAAAAATATAGGAAAAATAAATGAAACTTAACGAATTAACTACTGGAAAATTTAAATTAAAAAGTAAGAAAAGAATTGGAAGAGGAATTGGCTCAGGAAAAGGTAAGACAGCAGGCCGTGGAATGAAAGGACAAAAGTCAAGGTCAGGAGTTTCAATTAATGGATTTGAGGGTGGTCAAATGCCTTTACATATGAGGATGCCCAAACATGGCTTTAAATCAAGGAAAAAAATTAGAAAAGTCGTTCTGAAAACAGATTTTATAAATCACTTAATTGAAAAAAAAGTTGTGAAGGAAAAATCAGTAATCAAAATCCAACAGATTATTGATTACTCAAATTCAAAAAAGAATTCTTTTATAAAGATTTTGCTAGGAAAACAACTTTCCAAACCGATTCATGTCGAGGCTCATGGAGCTTCAAAAAGTGTTTTAGAGGAATTTAAAAGGGTTGGAGGGGATATTAATGTAATGAAATTTAAGAAAGTTAGTCCTGAAAAAATAAAAAATGATAAGAGTGAGATACCTGGAAGTTTATCAAAGACAAAATCTAAGAGCTCTAAAATTGAAAAAAAGCAAGTAAAGACAAAATCAAAGGACATCAATGAAAAAGCAAATAAATCTGTTACCAAACCTTCAAATGATAAAACAACTAAAACAAAAAAAAATAAATCTCCAAAAACAAAATAATGGCCTCAGTTTCAGAACAAATAGCATCTAGAATAAATTTAAGCTCTATTGGAAAAGCTGAGGATTTAAAGAAAAGGATATATTTTACACTCTTAGCTTTGATTGTATATAGAATAGGATCATACATCCCACTTCCAGGAATCGATCCAGTAGCCCTTGAAAAGGTATTTGAGAGAAATGTTGGAGGGATTCTAGGAATGTTTGATATGTTTGCTGGAGGGGCTCTTGGGAGAATGACCGTTTTCGCTCTCAATATAATGCCTTACATTTCGGCTAGTATAATTATGCAGCTTCTGACAGTTATTTCTCCTCAATTGGAGCAGCTAAAGAAAGAAGGTGAGATTGGAAGAAAAAAAATTAATCAGTACGCACGTTATGGGACAGTTTTTCTAGCAACTGTGCAAGGTTATGGTGTTGCAGTAGGAATAGAAAATATGTCTAGTAGTCAGGGACTCCAAGCCGTTATGGATCCAGGAATGTTCTTTAGATTCACAACTGTAATTACTTTGGTTTCAGGAACCATTTTTCTTGTCTGGTTGGGTGAACAGATCACACAAAGAGGAATTGGAAATGGTATTTCGTTAATAATCTTCACCGGTATAGTTGCACAGTTACCATTGGCTCTTAGCTCAACTTTCGAACTCGGGAGAACAGGAGCCTTATCTACNATTTTCATTGTTTTCTTAATTATAATGTGTATTGCTGTGATTGCTTTCATGGTGTTCATTGAAAGAGCACAGAGAAGAATAACCGTCCAATACCCTAAGAGGCAACCAGGGGCTGGGAATAGAGTTGCTGACTCATCACATCTTCCTATGAAAATTAATACGGCTGGGGTAATACCACCAATTTTCGCGAGTTCACTTCTTTTATTACCTATAACATTTGTGAGTTTCAATGCAGGTAGTGGCCCTGATTGGTTAAATACTTTGAGTCAATTTTTGAGCAGAGGGCATCCTGTTTATTTAACACTGTATATTTCTATGATAGTATTTTTTGCTTTCTTTTATACAGCTATTGTTTTCAACCCAAAGGATACTGCAGATAATTTAAAAAAATATGGTGGTTTTGTTCCGGGTATTCGTCCAGGAGAAAATACAGCTAAATACCTAGATTACGTTTTGACAAGATTAACCGTAATTGGTGCAATTTATTTATCCTTTATTTGTTTGCTTCCCGAACTATTAATATCAAAGTATAAGGTTCCTTTTTATTTTGGAGGTACAAGCCTATTAATTGTTGTTAGCGTAACAATGGATACGGTAACACAAATTCAATCTTATCTTCTAGCNCATCAATATGAAGGACTAATAAAAAAATCTAATCTACGTCGGTGATAATGAAAAGAATTGTTTTGCTTGGTCCTCCAGGATGTGGAAAAGGAACACAATCTAAACTTCTTGTAGAAAGAAATAATTTTCTTCAACTTTCAACTGGAGATTTATTAAGAGAAGAAACATCTAACAGAGAATCTAGATATGGAGAAGAAATCAATCGAATAATGAAAAATGGTGATCTAGTTCCAGATAAGATTGTAATAGATTTAATTATTGAAAAGATTACAAANTTTAGTGATCANAATTTAATTTTTGATGGTTTCCCNAGAAATATAAATCAAGCTTCAGTTTTAGATCAATCTCTTGATAGCATTTCNGTAAATTTAGATCATGCAATTTTAATTGATGTTGATTTTGGTATTTTAGAAGAAAGAATAAAAAATAGAGTTAAGGAAAATAATAATCAACAACAGAGACAAGATGATAATTTGGAAACATTGTTAAAAAGAATAGAGGTTTATAAAAAAGATACGTTTCCTATAATTGAGTATTATAAAAAGAAGGGAATATTGAAAACAATTGATGGTATGAAATCAATAGATGAAGTTAGTAATGAAATTTTAAATATTATTAACTAGATGTGTTGACTTAAAATAAAAAGAAAATATAATCCAAATTTGTAATTATCGAGGTATTGAGTGGCAAGGATTGCAGGAGTTAATGTTCCCAGTAATAAAAGATTAGTTATAGCACTAAGCTATATNTANGGTATTGGCAATAAATNCTCAAATGANATATGCATNTNAACTAAAATTGANAAAAATAAAAGAGTNAATCAATTAACNGAAGANGAAATTATTAAAATTAGGGAGTGTATCGATAAAAATTATGTTGTCGAAGGTGATTTAAGAAGATCAATTTCCTCAAACATAAAAAGACTTACAGACCTTGGTTGCTATAGGGGTCTTCGACATAGAAATAAGCTTCCAGTTCGTGGACAAAGAACTCACACTAATGCAAGAACGAGAAAAGGTAAAGCTATCCCGATTGCGGGTAAGAAGAAAGCTGTTTAGAATATGGTAACGAAAAGTTCAAAAAAAAAAAAAATAAAAAAAAATGTTCCATTTGGTGTTGCTCATATAAATTCCACATTCAATAATACNATAATTACNATCACCGACACNACAGGTAATACAATTTCNTGGTCTTCTTCAGGAAACAAAGGNTTTAAGGGTTCCAGAAAATCAACACCTTTCGCTGCTCAATTGGCTGCGGAAGAGGCTGGAAAAAAAGCAATGGATCACGGAATGAAAAATATCGAAATAATTATTAAAGGACCAGGTAATGGAAGGGAATCAGCCATAAGAGCATTGGGATCAACTGGTCTAAACATAACAGTTATTAAAGATGTTACCCCAATACCCCATAATGGTTGCAGGCCTTCTAAGAGAAGAAGAGTTTGAGCATTATAATATTTTAGAGAGGAAGTATTTGTGATTAATAAAAATTGGAAAGAACTCATTAAACCAAGNAAAATAGAGTTTNTAAAAGATAAAGAAGGGGTTACGCATGCAGAGTTAGTTGCAGAACCTCTTGAGAGCGGCTATGGTCAAACACTTGGGAATATGTTAAGAAGAGTTCTTCTTTCATCAATTAGAGGGGCTGCAGTTACATCAATCAAAATTGAAGGAATAACGCATGAGTTTTCGTCAATCCCTGGTGTTATTGAGGATGTAACAGAAATTATACTTAACATAAAGCAATTAGCTATAAAATTATCAGATGTCGAGGCCACAAAAATTTATATTAAAGCACAAGGCCCTAAAGAGATTAAAGCGGGGGACATTGAATGTGGTGCTCATGTGGAGGTATTAAATAAGGATTTACATATCTGTACTCTTGACTCTAAAGCTAATGTCAATATTACTTTAAATGTTGAAGAGGGAAAAGGTTATGTTCCAGCAGTAAAGCATAATAATAGCAGTGATGCACCGTTAGGCACTATATTCGTTGACTCTTTCTTTTCCCCAGTGAGGAGAGTTTCATTTCGAGTGGAAAATTCAAGAGTGGGTCAAGTTACTGATTATGATAAACTTATTATGAATATTGAGACCAATGGGTCAGTAATTCCTGAAGATTCAGTAGCTTTTGCAGCAAGAATCGTTAATGAGCAATTAAAAATGTTTATTAATTTTGAAGAGCCAGTTGAAGAAATCACTGCACCAGTCACAGAGGAGCCTACACTTAACGTTAATCTTTTGAGAAAAGTTGAGGAATTGGAGCTTTCTGTCAGATCAGCGAATTGCTTGAAAAATGATGAAATTATTTATATTGGAGATTTGGTTCAAAAAACAGAATCAGAGATGCTAAGAACNCCAAACTTTGGAAGGAAATCATTAAATGAAATTAAAGAGATTCTTTCTACGATGAATTTAGAGCTAGGAATGAAAATTGAGGGCTGGCCTCCAGAAAATATTGATGAGATTCGAAGAAAGTTAGACGATCCATATTAGGGTAAAAAAATTATGAGACACAAAATTTCCGGCAGAAAACTAAATAGAAAAACTAGTCATAGATTAGCCATGCTTAAAAATATGACGAAATCTTTACTTAGAAATGAACAGATTGAAACAACCCTACCTAAAGCTAAGGATTTAAGACCATTCATAGAGAAAATTATCACTAAAGGAAAAAAAGATAACCTCCACTCAAGAAGAAAAGTTTTCGACTCTCTTAGAGACAAAACTTTAGTAGAAAAAGTTTTCAGTACTCTGGCAAAGAGGTATGTAAATCGCAACGGAGGATATGTAAGAATTTTAAAGTCTGGATTCAGATATGGTGATTCTGCCCCAATGGCTGTTATTGAATTAGTTGACAGAGAAAACGATGCAAAAGGTAAACTTGATAAAGAAAGAACTAGAAACCAAGAGCTCGAAAAAACAAAACCTGAATCAACAACTAAACTAGATCAAAAAATTGATGAATCTCAAGACGTGTCAAAGACTGAAAAATCAAAAAAACTAGTTAAATCCGTCAAAAACAATAATGTTGAAGAGAAAGCTTAAAAACTTTTTTCTTTTACCTCTTTTCCCTAGAAATGAACCAAGGTTCTGAACAATTTTGGATTGTAAGCAAGGATTTTGATGGAGTCAGGCTTGATTATTGGATAAAAAAAGAATTAAAGATTTTGAGTTATCCATTTATTTGTAAAATCATAAGAAAAGGAGCAATAAAAGTAAATAATAAAAGAGTTTCTAATACATTTTCACTTGCTTTAGGTGATAAAATTAAACTCTCTAAAAACATAAAAATTGAGAAAAATAATATATCAATAAACTCATATAAAAAGTTTGAACCATTGATTAAATCATGGATAATTTTTAAAAATAAGAACCTAATTGTTTTAAATAAACCTAGTGGAATTGCTGTTCAGGGTGGTACAAAGATAAAAGTAAACATTGATATTTTGTTAGATTATTTAATGTTCGAAACCCAGGAAAAACCGAAATTATTACATAGGCTTGATAAGAATACATCAGGGATACTTCTTTTAGCAAGAAACCTTAAGTATGCAAACTTTATGGGTCTAAAATTTAAAGAAAGAAAAATCGAGAAAAAATATATTACAATAGTCAAAGGAATTCCTAAAATTAAGAAGGGGAAAATTGAAATACCTATTAAAGAAAAAGACAGGGTTCATAATGCGATAACACTTTATAAAGTTTTAAAAAGCTCAAAAGATGAATCTATATTGATGATCAAAACAATAACAGGAAGAAAACATCAAATTCGTAAACATTTAAGTCAAATTGGGTTTACTATTCTTGGAGAAAAAAAAATTTTTTTTCAAAATCAGGATAGAAATAATAATACAAACTTCTTTCTTCATGCACTCCAATTATCATTTGAAGATTTTAATAGGAAATTAATCCAATTAAATGCACCTATTCCAAAGTATTTTGCTGAAAAACTAAAAGATATGAACTTCTCAATTGATGATTTATCATCTTATACTGATTTTACAAATCATGATGATTATAAAATTATTAACTTAGCGAATGATAGTATTCAAAAAAGATAAAAATAAATTTATTTTCTTTAGGAATAATAAACCAATTAAAACAAATAGTGATTTAAATGTTTATGTTAAAAACATTAATCATGCAAAGATCTTCATAGAAGAATTTTCTGATAAAAATAAAAATAAAGATCAATATTCAAACTTAAATTTAACTAACTTTGCATGTGACCTCAATGAAAAAGATATTGCAGAAATTATTGAAAATTTATTAAAACACATTAATTTTGACCTAATTATCTATAGATCGTTTGATGATAAAGAGCTTATTTCAAGTTTGGATAAACATTTAAATATTTTTTTGAATACATTTAACAAAGAATTTAAAACTCAATTAAAAGTAATTTCAAATCTAAATCAAAAGAGTACTGAGATAAATAAAGAAAGGTTTGAGAATTACCTTAAGAAATTAGATATATTTAAGTTATCTATTATTTATAAATTATCTGGAATAACAAAGTCTGTTGTACTAAGCTACTTTTTTTTAGAAAAAAAAATCTCATGTTTACAATTATTTAAACTAACAAATATAGAGAATAATTTTCAACAAAAAAAATGGGGGTACGTCGATGAACAAAAAAAAAATGATGTATATGTTAATGAAATTTTAAAGAAAATTTCATTTTTTTTAAAAATTATAATTTAAATTGACTATAATATTTTAGGAAGTGATTTTATCAATGAAGGAAATTTTAAAAAAATTAGATCAGAAGAGGAACCAGGCCGTTGCTGGTGGTGGAGAAAAGAGACAGGACAGCCAACATAAAAAAGGAAAACTTACATCAAGGGAAAGAATTGAAATATTGTTAGATGAGGGAACCTTCGAGGAATGGGATATGTTTGTAGAACATAGATGCTCTGAGTTTGAAATGGAAAAACAAAAAGTTCCTGGGGATGGTGTTGTTACAGGTTATGGGACTATTAATGGAAGATTAACGTTTGTTTTTAGTCAAGACTTTACTGTTTTTGGAGGATCACTTTCTGAATCTCATGCGGAGAAAATATGTAAAATAATGGACAAAGCACTTCAAGTAGGTGCACCGGTCATAGGATTGAATGATTCTGGGGGTGCAAGAATTCAGGAGGGTGTAGCTTCTTTGGCAGGGTATGCGGAAGTTTTTCAAAGAAATGTTCTATCCTCAGGTGTAATACCACAAATTTCAGTGATTATGGGTCCTTGTGCTGGAGGAGCAGTATATAGTCCAGCTATGACAGACTTTATATTTATGGTCAGAGATACATCCTATATGTTTGTAACTGGTCCTGATGTTTTAAAAACTGTTACTCATGAAGAGGTTAGTCATGAGGAGCTAGGTGGTGCGTCTACTCATACAAAAAAATCTGGTGTTGCTGACCTAGCATTTGAAAACGATGTTGAAGCACTTTACCAGTTAAGGCGTTTTATGGGTTTTCTTCCATCATCAAATAAAGAAATGCCACCAACAAGAAAGTCAGAAGATCCTGCTGATAGAATAGAGTTTTCTCTTGATACTTTAATACCAGATAATCCGAACAAACCTTATGATATGAAAGAGCTTATCACAAAGGTTGTAGATGATAGAGATTTTTTCGAAATCCAAAGTGATTATGCCTCTAATATTATAACTGGTTTTGCAAGAATGACTGGATCACCAGTTGGAATAGTTGCTAATCAGCCAATGATTTTAGCTGGTTGTCTTGACAATAATTCTGCAAGGAAAGCAGCTAGATTCGTCAGGTTTTGTGATTGTTTTAATATTCCAATTCTAACTTTTGTAGATGTTCCAGGTTTTCTCCCAGGAACTTCTCAGGAATATAATGGAATAATAAAACATGGTGCAAAACTTTTGTTTGCATTTGCAGAAGCTACAGTTCCAAAAATAACTGTTATAACAAGAAAAGCTTATGGTGGGGCATATGATGTAATGAGCTCTAAACATTTAAGAGGTGACGTTAACTATGCTTGGCCACAAGCAGAGATTGCGGTAATGGGCCCTAAAGGTGCTGTTGAAATAATTTTTAGAGGTGAACTTGGAGATAAAGAAAAAATTGAACAAAAGACACAAGAATATAGAGAAAAATTAGCAAACCCATTTATCGCAGGAAGTAGAGGTTTTATAGATGATGTTATAATGCCAAATACTACTCGTAAAAGAATTTGCAGATCACTTGAAATGCTTAAAAATAAAAAATTATCAAACCCTTGGAAAAAACACGACAACATACCCCTGTGATATAAAAAATGTTTAAAAAGTTATTAGTTGCAAATAGGGGAGAGATTGCTTGTAGAATTATCAGAACAGCAAGAAAACTAGGAATAAAAACTGTTGCTATATGTTCAGATGTAGATATAAATTCACCACATGTAAACCTGGCTGACGAATATGTAAATATTAGTGGAAATACGTCCGCCGAAAGTTATTTAGTAATAGAAAAGATTATCAAAGCGGTTAAAGATACAAATTCAGATGCTATTCATCCAGGCTATGGATTTTTATCAGAGAATGTTTTGTTCAGAGATGAAATAAATAAAATTGGAAAGATTTTTATAGGTCCACCAAGCCAAGCAATTTCTTTGATGGGTGATAAAATCAAATCTAAAGAAATTGCTAAGGGAGCGAAAGTCTCAATTGTACCAGGCGGTTTGGATGAAATAAAAAATGTAAAACAAGCAATTTCTGAAGGAAAAAAGATTGGCTATCCACTTATGGTAAAAGCATCTGCAGGCGGAGGTGGTAAGGGTATGAGAATAGCATATAATGAGGACGAATTAAAAGAAAACTTCAATTCTGCAGTAAATGAAGCGAGATCTAGTTTTGGTGATGAAAGAGTTTTCATTGAAAAATACATTGAATTTCCAAAACACATTGAAATTCAAATTCTTGGAGATCAATTTGGAAATTTTATTCATCTTGGAGAAAGAGAATGTTCAATTCAAAGAAGACATCAGAAAGTAATTGAGGAAGCACCTAGTTTTTTTGTTGATAATAAATTAAGAGACCAAATGGTGGATCATTCAATAAAACTTGCCAAGGCAGTTGGTTACTATTCTGCTGGTACTGTTGAATTTGTCGTTGATAAAAATAAAAAATTCTATTTTCTTGAGATGAATACAAGGCTGCAAGTTGAACATCCTGTGACGGAGTTAATAACAGGTATAGACTTGGTCGAACAAATGATTAGAATTGCCTATGGTGATAAATTAGTAATTTCTCAAAAAGATATAAGGTTTTCTGGGAGTGCACTCGAGTGTAGAATCTATGCAGAAGATTCTTCAAAAAACTTTTTACCTTCTATTGGCCGTCTAACAAGATATATAGAGCCACAGGGGAAAAATGTTAGAATTGATTCTGGAGTTGTTGAAGGGTCAGAAATATCAATGTTTTATGATCCTATGATTTCAAAGTTATGTACTCATACAGCTGACAGAAAAAATACTATTAAGGAAATGATTAATGCACTTGATAGATACTATATAGAGGGCGTTCAAACGAACAGAGATTTTTTATCTAATATCCTGCAAAATAAAAAGTTTGAGGATGGCTTATACTCAACATCATTTATTGCTGAAGAATACAAAGATGGATATGATTCTTATAATGAACAACTGCATGATAAAGAGATTCTATATGGTGTTGCCACATTCTTGAACTTTCAGTATTTATTAAGAGCAGCTTCAATTTCTAACCAACTTAAAGGTTTTAATAAAACTGTAGGAAATGTTTGGAATGTAATTGATGGTGAAAAAAGTATAAATGTAAAGATTAATTATAATAATTTTAATAATAATTATGATCTTTACCTGCCTAACAAACGATTCAGTATCAAAAGTAATTGGAAGATCGGCTATCCACTGTTTTCTGCAATAATCGATAATAAACTTAATTATTTTTCAATACAAAGAGACGGCCCAAAATTTAAGATTAATCATAAGGGAACAATTGTTGACCTAATTGTTTTGTCTGAAAGACATTCAGAATTAAATAAGATAATGATTCCAAGAACAGAAGAAGATAAATCAAAATTTTTGATGGCTCCTATGCCTGGGTTGTTAGTCTCTTTACTTGTAAAAGAGGGTGACTTTGTTGATGAAAATCAACCCTTAGCAATAATTGAGGCAATGAAAATGGAAAATATCATAAAGTCTGATAAAAAGGTTAAAATCAGGAAAGTGAGTTGTAAAGAAGGGGACAGCCTTGAGGTTGATCAAGTAATGTTAGAGTTTGACAAGTAATTAAGCGGTCGTGGCGGAACTGGTAGACGCGCAACGTTGAGGTCGTTGTAGGATAATATCCTGTGGAAGTTCGAGTCTTCTCGACCGCACCAAGTATTTTTAAGAAAAGTTTACTAATAAGAAGTTGATCAGTAAT